>DQCI01000157.1:0-3924 GCA_003545125.1 Paracoccaceae bacterium | reverse complement strand
GCGTCAAGCAGGGCGTCAAGCGGCGTGTCAAGATGCCCGGAACTGGGTCGCCGGGCACCGGCTTGCGGCCTGTGTCACAGGAGGTGTGATTCCGGGGCGACACCGGCCCGGCGATCGCCAAACGCACCGGGCCAGTCGTTCCGGTGCCTAGCCTTCCAGCGCGCGGCGCAGCAGTTCGAGGTCTTCGGCGATCTGTGGGTCGCTCTCACGCAGGGAGTCGATCTTGCGCACCCCGTGCATGACCGTGGTGTGGTCGCGCCCGCCAAAGCGACGGCCGATATCGGGCAGCGAGCGGGTGGTCAGGCGCTTGGCCAGCCACATCGCCACCTGCCGCGGCCGGGCGATCGAGCGCTGGCGCTTCGGCCCCACCATGTCGGACATGCGGATGTTGTAGTGCTCCGCCACCTTGCGCTGGATTTCTTCCACGGTCACCTTGCGGTCGGTCGCGCGCAGGATATCCGCCAGCGCGTCCTGCGCCTTTTCGAGGGTGATCTCCTGGCCGACCAGCGAGGCGAAGGCGAAGAGCCGCATCAACGCCCCTTCAAGCACCCGCACGTTGGTCGAGATCCGGTGGGCGAGAAACTCCAGCACACCGTCGGCGATCTTGAGATCGGGATATTCCTCGCGGTAGCGCGCGACCTTGGTCTGCAGGATGCCGAGGCGCAGTTCGTAGTCGGTCGGATGCAGATCGACCACGAGGCCCGATTGCAGCCGCGACTTGATCCGTTCTTCGAGATCCTTGATCTCGCCCGGCGCCCGGTCGGCGGACAGCACGATCTGCTTGTTCTGGTCCACCAGCGCGTTGAACGTGTGGAAAAACTCTTCCTGGGTTGAATCCTTGCCGGCGATGAACTGGACGTCATCCACCATCAGCACGTCGACCGAGCGGAACAGGTGCTTGAAATCCATCATCTGCTTTTCGCGCAGCGCCTGCACGAACCGGTACATGAATTGCTCCGCCGAGAGATAGACCACCTTGAGGTTTGGATTGCGGGCCTGGATGTCCCAGGCGATGGCGTGCATCAGGTGGGTCTTGCCGAGACCAACGCCGCCGTAGAGGAACAGCGGGTTGAAGGTCACCGGGCCACCTTCGGCAACCCTGCGGGCGGCGGCATGGGCCAGTTGGTTGGGCTTGCCGACAACGAAACTGTCGAACGTGTAGCGCGGGTCGAGCGGCGCGCCCGGCAGTTCCTCGCTTTCCCACTTCACGGTCGCGCCGACGGCTACGGCCACATCGTCGGCGGCCACGTCGACCGGTTGTATGCGCGCCGAGACATCCGCAGCAGGCGCCACGGTGAACTCCAGCCGCGTCACCGGTGCGAAAGCCGACATGTGGCGCTTGATCCTGTCGCCGTAGTTCCGCTGCACCCAGTTGCCGACGAAATTGGTCGGTACGACGAACGTCGCGACGCCATCTTCCAGCCCGTTCAGCTCCAGGGGTTCAATCCAATTGCGATAGTGATTCTGCCCGATCTCCGACAGCAACCGTTCCCGCACCTGTCCCCACGCATGTCTTGTCATATTCGTTTTGACCCGTCTCCCGCCGCCTGAGCGGATGTTCCCTGCACACCATATCATTGCCCCGGCACACGTGCCGGGCACACTGGACACTTCCGCATCGTCCCCAAATTGACGCGGTGCGATTCGGGCCTGACAGCCCGGTGCCGATCGAAACAAAACCAAGCCACGCCACCCGCGGTTCACCCGCGGCTGGCTCCGCAACCTGCGCGCCAACCCCCCGGCTGGCCGCATCGCGGTCGGTCTCACTAGTCCCTTGGAGCCTCCCCTCAGTCGGCCCCGTCCGGCGGTCTGGGCGGCGGGTCCCCCCGTCCTGCTTCGACACCCGGTGTTTCCCAAGTCGGCGACGTGAATCGCACGAGCAAATTAGACGCCCCGGTGAGGCACCGGCAACCGATCTCTTCACTTGACTCCTGATTGCCGAAAACGAATCCGCGCCCCCTTATCCGAATCCGATTTTTCCTGAGGTTCTTGAGGGATTTCAAAAAAAACGGCGCCCGGAGAAGGGCGCCGTGTTCGTGTTCTATTCGTCGCAGGTACCGCGACGATTTGTCAGCCCAGAGCCTTCACCCGCGCTGCCAGTCGCGACATTTTGCGCGACGCGGTGTTCTTGTGGAGCACACCCTTGGTGACGCCCCGCATCAGCTCAGGCTGTGTGGATTTCAGCGCGGCGGCGGCCGCCTCCTTGTCGCCGGAAGCGATGGCTTCCTCGACTTTGCGCAGGTAGGTGCGGATACGCGAACGGCGGGCTTTGTTGATCTCGAAGCGGCGCTCGTTCTGGCGGGCGCGTTTCTTGGCTTGCGGCGAATTGGCCATGTCGGTTCCCTTTCCCGGGTCGTCTGAACTCATTGCTGCGCGTCGAAACCGACAGTTTAACCGACCTGGGCCCGGGTTCCGTACCGGTCCGATCCGGCCAAAGCGGGCCTCACACGCATGATCCGGCGGCGTATAGGCGCTTTTGAAACGTTTGTGAAGCCCCAAAACGCACGCGCGTCCGGCCCTTTCAGACCGTCCTCGCCGACGGCGGCGAAGAGCAGCCGGAGGCGCGCGATGAGCGCCCGCGCCTACTTGTCGCGGAACTGCGGCTCGCGCTTCTCGATGAAGGCGTTCATGCCCTCTTTCTGGTCTTCGGTGGCGAACAATGCGTGGAACAGCCGGCGTTCGAACATCAGCGCCTCACCCAACGCCACCTCGTCGGCCCGGTGCACCGCTTCCTTGATCGCCATGACCGAAACGTTGCTCTTTTCGGCGATCCGCCGCGCCGCCGCCGTCGCTTCTTCCATCAGCTTCTTGGCCGGCACAACCCGCGCCACCAGGCCCGACCGCTCGGCCTCATCGGCCTCCATGAACCGGCCCGTCAGCGCCATGTCCATCGCCTTGGCCCGGCCCACCAGCCGGCTCAGCCGTCCCAGGCCGCCCATACCCGGCATCACGCCCAAATTCACTTCCGGCAAGCCGAACTTGGCGGTATCGGCGGCGATGATGAAATCGCACATCATCGCAAGCTCGCAGCCGCCGCCGAGCGAATAGCCCGCGACCGCCGCGATGATCGGTTTTCGAATCCGGGTAATCGCCCGCTCTTCTTCGGTGAACAGGTCTGCGGCAAAAACCTCGACGAAGCACTTGTCGGCCATCAGCTTGATGTCCGCCCCGGCGGCAAACGCCTTCTCCGATCCGGTGATGACGATCGCCCGCGCCTTGTCGTTCTTCTGCGCCTCGCCAAGCGCCGAACCCAGTTCACGCAGCAAATCGAGATTGAGCGCGTTCATCGCCTCCGGCCGGTCGAGCCGGATCAGGCAGATGTTGTCTTCGATATCGACGATGATGTTCTTGTAGGCCATGCCACCCCTTTCCGGGCTGTCCCCGTGCAATGCCGTCAACCACCGACTCCTATGCAAGCCATCCGCACGGTGCAAGTCATGTTTGGCAACGCGGGCAGTAGAAGGTCGACCGTCCCGCTTGGACAATTCGCCGCACGGACCCGCTGCACCGGGGCGTCGGACAGGGCGTGCCCTCCCGGTCGTAGACCCTGAAGGCGTGCTGAAAATAGCCAAGTTCGCCACTGGCCTGACGATAATCCCTGAGCGACGATCCGCCCGAGGCGATGGCCTCGCTCAGCACGTCGCGGATCACCGGCACCAGACCTGCCACCCGCCTGGGCGAAAGCTGCCCGGCCCGGCGTTTCGGGTTGATCCCCGCCCTGTGGAGCGCCTCGCAGACATAGATGTTGCCGAGCCCGGCGACGATGCGCTGGTCGAGCAGGGCCGCCTTCACCGGGGTCTTGCGGCCTGCGAACGCCCCGGCGAGGTAGTCCTCATGAAACCCGTTGCCCAGCGGCTCGGGCCCCAGTTTCGCCAACAGCGTATGAGTGTCCCCCGTCCCGGTGGCGTAAAGATCCTTCGCGCC
>DQCI01000139.1 GCA_003545125.1 Paracoccaceae bacterium | reverse complement strand
GAGACGCAGAAGACGACAACAGAGCTGGGAACGACGATGCGAAAGACTGCAGCCGGGATGGCCGGGAAAATCGCGACGGGGATCGCGACGGGGTTCGCGAACACGCTCGGGCCGCTGGGCCTTGTGGCCGGAATGGCGCTGACGCTGCTTGCCGCGCCGGCCGGGGCGCAGGATTTCACCCCCGCGGCGACCGTCGATGGCGAAGTCATCACCGTGTTCGAGCTTGAGCAGCGCCAGCGGTTTCTCACCCTCCTGCGGGCGCCGGGCGACGTGCGCACGCTGGCGTTCGACCAACTGGTGAACGAACGCCTCCAGGTGCGCGAAGCCGAGAAGATCGGGGTCACCGCCTCTGAGGAGGCCGTCGACGCGGGGGTTGAGGAATTCGCCGCCCGCGGCAACCTGACCGGCGACCAGTTCCTGCAGCTGCTCGCCCAGGGCGGGATCGCGCCGGAGAGCTTTCGCGATTTCGTCGCCGCCGGGGTCACCTGGCGCGAGTTCGTTCAGGCCAATTTCGGCCCCATGGTGTCGATCTCGAAAACCGAGATCGCCATCGCCTTCGGCGAGGCCGAACCCGCGGCCGGCCTGCGCGTGCTTCTCAACGAGATTGCCCTGCCCGCGGGCGACCCGGCGACGCGGCGCGCCTCGCAGAAACGCGCCGAGCGGCTCGTCGGCCTCGAGGAAGATGCCTTCCGTGAGGCGGCGAAGCGGTTTTCCGTCGCCCGGACCCGCAACGACGAAGGCGAGATGAAATGGGTCGACGTCTCCGCGCTCCCGCCGGCGATCGGTGCGGCGGTGCGCGGGCTCCAGCCCGGCCAGACAACCCGCGCGCTCCCGGTCGGGGAGCAGATCCGGATCTATTACATGCGCGAACGCGAAGAGGTGAAGGGCGGCACGCCGGCGACTGTGGTCGACTATGCGGCGCTCCTGCTTGCCGGCGGCGCAACCGATGCCAATCTCGCGGCCGCGGCCAAAATCCGCGCCGACGTGACTGCTTGCGACGATCTCTACCCCTTCGGCCGCGCATTGCCGCCCGAACAGCTGATCCGCGAACAGGTGCGCGAAGCGGCGGTGCCCGCCCCCTTCGGCGCCGAGCTTGCCCTGCTCGACCCCGGCGAAATCTCCACCCGCGTGACCACCGCGGGCGGCGCGCTGGCGGTGCTGATGCTGTGTTCGCGCGGCAACGAGCTGCCGCGCTCGACTACGGAAGAGATGGTCGCGGCCCAGCTCACGAGCAGCCGCGCGAGCGCGATGGCGCAGTCCTATCTCGACGAGTTGAAGGCCAACGCCCAGATCGAAATCCTGCGCTGATGCCCCGGCTGCCGATCGCGCTGACCGCGGGCGAACCGGCCGGGGTCGGCCCGGAAATTGCGGCAAAGGCCTGGGCCGCCCTGAAGGACAGCGAGACCTTCTTCCTGATCGGCGATCCGTCGCACCTGCCCGCGGGAACGCCGGTGGTGGAGATCCTTGCCCCCGAGGCAGCAGCCGACGCGATGGGCGAAGGACTTCCGGTGCTGGCGCGCGATTTCGGCGGGCCGAGGGTGCCGGGCACGGCCCAGGCGGGGCATGCCAAGCACGTGGTCGGGGCGATCCGCGAGGCGGTCGAGCTGGTCCAGGCGGGCCGCGCCGCGGCGGTCTGTACGAACCCGATCCACAAAAAGGCGCTCCAGGACGGCGCCGGCTTCGCCTTCCCCGGCCACACCGAATACCTCGCCCATCTCGCGGGCGTGGACGACGTGGTGATGATGCTCGCCTGTGACGCGCTCCGCGTGGTGCCGGCGACAATTCACATACCACTTGCGGACGTGCCCACGGCGCTGACCCGCGATGGGCTGGAAACCTGTATCCGCATCACCGACGCAGGCCTTCGGGCCCAGGGCCTCGCGCGCCCTCGGATCGCGGTGGCGGGGCTCAACCCGCATGCCGGCGAAGACGGGGCGATGGGGCGCGCCGAGATCGAGATGATCGGGCCGCTGCTCGACGAGTTGCGCGCCGACGGGCTCGAGATCGCCGGGCCACTCCCGGCCGACACGATGTTTCACCCGCAGGCGCGCGCCCGCTACGACGTCGCCATCTGCATGTACCACGACCAGGCGCTGATCCCGATCAAGACGCTCGATTTCGCCCACGGCGTCAACGTCACGCTCGGCCTCGGCTTCGTGCGCACCTCGCCCGACCACGGCACCGCCTTCGACATCGCAGGCACCGGCACGGCGGACCCCTCGTCGCTGATCGCCGCCTTGCGGATGGCACGAAAGATGGCCAGCGGAACGGCCTGCGGGATGGCCACCGGATCGGACACCGGATCGGACACCGGATGAGCGCCATTGACGGGTTGCCGCCGCTGCGCGAGGTGATCGCCGCGCACGGGCTCAAGGCGAAGAAATCGCTCGGGCAGAACTTCCTGCTCGATTTGAACCTGACCGCCCGGATCGCCCGCGCCGCCGGGGATCTCTCGTCCGCGGATGTGCTCGAAGTCGGCCCCGGCCCTGGCGGGCTCACCCGCGGGTTGCTGGCGGAAGGCGCGCGCCATGTGCTCGCTGTCGAGAAGGACACCCGCGCGATGGGGGCCCTGGCCGAGATCGCCGCGTTTTATCCCGGCCGGCTCGAGGTGGTGAACGCGGATGCGCTGAAGATCGACGTAGAAGCGCACCTCACGCCGCCGATCAAGGTGGTCGCGAACCTGCCCTACAATGTCGGCACCGAACTTCTGGTGCGCTGGCTGACCCCAGAGCACTGGCCGCCGTTCTGGCAGAGCCTCACGCTCATGTTCCAAAAGGAGGTGGCCGAACGGATCGTGGCCAAGCCCGGCTCGAAAGCCTACGGCCGCCTCGCGATCCTCGCCCAGTGGCGCACCGATCCGCGGGTGATGATGGAACTGCCGCCCGAGGCCTTCACCCCGCCGCCGAAGGTCCACTCGGCCGTCGTGCACTTCGTGGCCCTCCCCGAGCCGCGGTTCCCGGCGCCGGCGGAGGGGCTGCAACGGCTGACCGCGACCGCCTTTCAGCAGCGTCGCAAGATGTTGCGCGCGTCGCTGAAGGGGCTGCACCCGGAGATTTCGGATCTGCTCGAGAGCGTCGGCATCCCGCCGACGGCGCGGGCCGAGGAGATCGACGTGGAGCGCTTCTGCGCGCTGGCGCGGGCATTGGACGAAAGCGTTTCGAGATTGACATGAGGCACATGTTGATTTCGGAACGCCCAGATCATCAATAGGTCTTGAGCGTTTCCCGACAAACCGATGCTTTGGGTTTATCGCGAAACGCTTCAGGGATTTCGAATTGCTATCGCAATCCGACCCGGGCGGGCGCTTCGCGCCCGAGGCTGTAGTGCCCCCACGACAAAGAGATCAGCCGGGTTCCGACATGATCCCGCCGCCGACCGCCGCGGCGACACCGGTCGTCCCCGGGCAGGAGGTCGGCAAGCCCCGGGCCACGCGCACGGCGAGATAGGCGAAGGCCTGGGCCTCGAGCATGTCGCCGTCGAGCCCCACCGCTTCGACCGGCTCCGCCGTCCCGTCCAGCATCTCGCCCAGCATCCGCATCATGGTGGCGTTCTTGCGCCCGCCGCCGGCGACGAGCAGCCGGGTCGGCGGCGCGGGCAGGTGTTCGAACCCGCGGATCACGGCGGCGGCGGAGGCGAGCGTGAGGGTCGCGGCCGCGTCGGCCGCCTTCAGCTTCTTCACCGCCTTGGCGAGACCTGCGAAGGCGCCCCGGTCGAGGGACTTGGGCGGTATGCGGTGGAAATACGCATCCGCCAGAAAGTCTTCGATCACGTCCGGGTTCGCCTCGCCGGTGGCGGCGTAGGCGCCGCCTTCATCGTGCGGCTTGTCGCGGGTCGCGCGCATGAAATCGTCAATCAGCGCGTTGGCGGGCCCGGTGTCGAAGGCGAACAGCGCGCCTTGCTCTTCCGGCATCGACTTGCTTGGGTCGATCCAGGTGAGATTGCCGACGCCGCCGAGGTTGAGAAACGCGATCGGTCGGGTGGCGCCGATATGCTGCGCGAGCGCAAAGTGGAAAAACGGGGCGAGCGGCGCGCCTTCGCCGCCGAGGGTGACATCGGCCGTGCGGAAATCCCACACCACCGGCTTGTCCAGCGCATCCGCCAGGTGCTGGCCGTCGCCCGCCTGGTGGGTGCCCTGCCCCTTCGGATCATGCGCGAGGGTCTGGCCGTGAAAGCCGACAAGATCAACGCCGTCGAAGCCTGACAAGAGCTCGATATGCGCGCGCTCGACCACCGCCGCCGCCTCATCAACCCGCTGCATGCCGGGCCAACGGCCGAAGGCGCGGCGAATAACGCGGGCCTCGTCGCCGGTGTAAGGGCGGTACCCGGTCTCGCCGAAGCCCGCTATCGTCACGCCGTCGGTCTCGACCACGGCCGCGTCGACGCCGTCGAGCGAGGTGCCCGACATCGCGCCCAGCGCCCGCTGAATGCCGTTCCCCTTCATGGCTTTCCCTCCCGCGCCTGCGCCGATATAGATGCGCTACCAAGGCTTATGGACGCGGAGCGCATGACCTACCACCCGAAATCCGACTTCCTGCGCGTGATGATCGAGCGCGGCTTTCTCGCCGACTGCACCGACTTCCAGGGGCTCGACGAGGCTTTGGCGGCGGGGCGCGTACCGGCCTATATCGGCTTCGACGCGACCGCCTCGAGCTTGCACGTCGGATCGCTGATCCAGATCATGATGCTGCGCTGGCTGCAAAAGACCGGGCACAAACCGATCGTGCTGATGGGCGGAGGCACCACCAAGGTCGGCGATCCCTCGTTCCGCGCCGACGAACGCCCGCTGCTGGGTCCGGCGCAGATCGACGCCAATATCGACGGCATCCGCCAGGTTTTCTCGCATTACGTCGCCTTCGGCGCGGGTGAGACCGACGCGATCATGGTCAACAACGCCGAATGGCTCGACGAACTCAACTACCTCGATTTCCTGCGCGATATCGGGCGGCATTTTTCGGTCAACCGGATGCTGAGCTTCGAAAGCGTGAAATCGCGGATCGACCGGGAGCAGTCGCTCTCCTTCCTCGAGTTCAACTACATGATCCTGCAGGCCTACGATTTTCTCGAGTTGAACCGCCGTTACGGCTGCCTGCTGCAGATGGGCGGCTCCGACCAGTGGGGCAATATCGTCAACGGCATCGACCTCACCCGGCGGGTGCTCGACCAGGAGATCTTCGGGCTGACATCGCCGCTGCTCACCACCAGCGATGGCAAGAAGATGGGCAAGAGCCAAACGGGCGCGGTCTGGCTCAACGCCGATATGCTCAGCCCATACGAGTTCTGGCAGTTCTGGCGCAACACGACCGATGCCGACGTCGGCCGGTTCCTCAAGCTCTATACCGAACTGCCGTTGGAAGACTGCGAGCGGCTCGGCGGATCGCAAGGCTCCGCGATCAACGACGCCAAGATCGTGCTGGCCAACGAGGTCACAGCGCTTCTGCATGGGCGCGACGCTGCTGAGGCGGCGGCGGCCACCGCGCGCGAGGTGTTCGAGAAGGGCGGCGTGGGCGACGATCTGCCAACCCTGGCGCTCACCCCGGACGAGGTCGCCGACGGCATTTCCATCGTTCAGTTGATCGTGCGCTCGGGCCTGACGAAGTCGGGCAAAGAGGCCAAGCGGCTGATCGCCGACAAGGGTGCGAAGTTGAACGATGCGGATGTGACCGATCAGGGGCTGATGATCACTGCCGCCGACCTCGGGGAACCGATCAAGCTTTCGGCCGGCAAGAAACGGCATGCGCTCGTGACCCTGAAAGAGTAGCCCGCATTTCCCCGCTGAAATCTCGGCAGAACCGGGGGCGGACCCGACCGCCGCGTGCGGGTCCGCATCTCGCCCGGGTCGGCAATGGTGCTGCGCATGCCGCAGCGGCCATTGCCGACCCGGTCAAGTCAGGATCTGCGCACGCATCGGTCTCGCACAGCGGGGCCGGCAGACGGCCGCGCGCCGCAAGGCAGCGCCCTGCCCTCAGTCCGACGTCGAGCTTTCGGTGTCGCGCCGGGCATGCATCCGTGCCTTGACGAGCCGGCCGACGAACAGCGGCAGCACGAAGCCGATGATCGCAACGGCCCAGAGCGAAATTGCGAGTGGGCTGCCGACCAGCGTCCCATAATCGCCGTTCGCAATGGTCACCGCGCGGCGCATGTTGTTCTCCATCGTGTTGCCGAGCAGCGTACCGAGGATGATCGGCACCAGTGGCACGTCGAGTTTTCGCAACACCCACCCCATGACGCCGAAGCCGATCATCACCAAGAGGTCGAAGGACGACCCGGAGATACCGTAGATGCCCACGAAGCTCACCATTGCGACGATCGGCATCAGGATACGGGGCGGGACCATCAACAGGCGGGTGAACAGGCCCACCATGGGGATATTCATCGCGAGCAACATGAAGTTGGCGATGAACAGCGCCGCGATCAGGCCCCAGACCACGTCCGCGTTGTTCTGAAACAGCAGCGGGCCGGGCGTGATGTTGAGCGAGAGCAGCACCGCGAGCAGCACCGCCGTTGTGCCCGAGCCCGGTACCCCGAGCGCCAGCATCGGCACCAGCGCACCGCCGGCGGCAGCGTTGTTGCCGGCTTCGGGGGCAGCGACACCGCGCGGGTCGCCCTTGCCGAAGGTGCCGTCGCGGTCCTTGAGCCGCTTCTCGAAAGAATAGGAAATGAACGAGCCGAGCGAGGCTCCCGCGCCGGGCAGCACGCCGGCGATGAAGCCGAGCGCCGAAGAGCGCAGCATGGTCGGCGTGGTCGCTTTCAGCATAGACCACGAGGGCGTGATCCGGCCGATCTTCGTCGCAGCACTCTTGCCCGCGTCGGCAGAGCCGTGGCGGTGCTCGAGGAAGATGAACACTTCCGAGAGCGCGAACAGACCGACGATGGCGACGAGGAAATCGAGCCCATCGTAGAGATGCACTTCGCCAAAGGTGAGACGCGGCACGCCGGTTTGGGTGTCGACCCCGATCACCGCGAGGCCGAGGCCGAGCATGGCGGCGAAGGCGGATTTGGCCTGATTGGTGGAGGACACACCGCCGAGCGTGGCGAAGGCGAGCGCGAACAGAGCGAAGTATTCCGCCGGGCCGAACAGCAGGGCGAACTTGACGAGCTGCGGGGCGAGCAGGATCAGCCCCCAGGTGGCGAGAAAAGCGCCGACGAAGCTGGCGACCCCCGACAGCGAGAGCGCTTCGCCCGCGCGTCCCTTCAGGGCCATCGGGTGACCGTCGAGGCAGGTCATCATCGCCGGTTCGTCGCCGGGGATGTTGAGCAGGATCGACGAGATCCGCCCGCCGTACATGGCGCCGTAGTAGACGCTGGTCAGCAGGATCAGCGACGGCGTCGCGCCGAGGCCGAGGGTGAAGGCCAGCGGGATCAGAATGGCGACACCGTTGGCCGGTCCGAGGCCGGGCAGCGCGCCCATCATCGTGCCGAGGAAGGTCCCGAGCAGCGCAAGTGCGAGGTTCTGGAAGGTGAGCGCGGTGGCAAAGCCGTCGGCAAGGTTGGTGAAAATGTCCATCGGGCCCTCCTCAGAATCCGAACGGGCCGCTGGCGAGCGACAGACCGAGAATGAGTTTGAACACCACGTAGATCCCGCCCGAGGTGAGGGTGCCGATCAGCACCGCCTGCAGGGGCGGCGTGTCGAGGCGCCAGGTCAGGTAGGTGGTGGCGAACGCGGTGGCGATGAGAAAGCCCACGACAGGCAGAAACTCGGCATAGAGCACCATCACCACCACGGCGGCGAGGATCTCGGCGAGCCGTCCGAGGCTCGGCCATTCCGGCTCGCTGTCGGGCTTGAGGGCAATCGCGATGGATGCGAGCCCGAGGATCACCGCGATGCCGAGGGGAAAGGTCTTTGGACCGACCGCGTCGGACAGAAAGCTCTCCTCGATCTGCAGCGTGGCCCATGCGTAGACGATTGCGATCAGCAGCCCGACGGCGCCGAATATCCGGTCGCTCATGTGTCCCTCCCCAAAATATGTGGGTCTCTGTGCGGCCAAGTCCGGCCTGTCGGCGGCGGGACCGGGGCCCCGCCGCGCGCTTCGAAAACCGAAGCTTACTTGATGATGCCGATCTCTTTCGAGATCTGCTGGATCTGGGCGACGGAGTCCGCGACGAACGCCTCGAAATCCGCGCCCTGAAGATCGAGCGGCGCGAGACCGTTGTTGGCCATCACCTCTTTCCACGTGTCCGAGGCGTAGAGTTCGGCGATCTTCGCGACCCAGCCGTCATAGGCTTCGTCCGACATGCCGCCCGGGGCGTAGAACCCGCGCCAGTTGGCGCCGATCACGTCGACACCCTGTTCCTTGGCGGTCGGGAAATCGGCGAAATCGCCGCCCAGGCGTTCGGGGCTCAGGATGGCGACGACGCGGATGTCGCCCGAGTCGACGAAACCCTTGGCTTCCGAGATGTCGCCGGTGAAGGCCTGGACCGAGCCCGCGAGCAGCTGTGTGACCGCTTCGCCGCCACCGTCGAAAGCGATGTACTTGACCGAACGCACGTCGTCGATGCCGTAGGCATTGGCGGCGATCAGCACCTTGAGGTGGTCCCAGCCACCCACCGCCGAGCCGCCGGCAACCGAAACGGAGGTCGGGTCGGATTTGATCTGGTCGAGCAGCTCGGGCAGCGTTTGCACCGCGCTGTCGGCGGCAACCGCGACCACCCCGTAGTCGGCGCCGATGGTGGCAAGCCAGCGCACCTCGTCCATGGTGTTGCCCGGGTAGGCGCCCTGGGCAAGGCGGGTCGCGGTGGCGGCGGATGCGGCGACGATCAGCTCGTCTTCCTCCATGCGTTTGTTGACCACCTCGGCATAAGCGACGCCGCCGCCGCCACCGGCGAGGTTGACCACCTGCATGGTGCTGTCGATCAGACCGAGATCCTGCAGCGACTTGCCGACCTGGCGGCAGGTGAAGTCCCAGCCGCCGCCGGGGTTGGCCGGCGCGATGCACTCCGACGCCGTGGCGCCGGTGGCAAGGGTGAGACCCGCGACGGTGACCGCCGCGCGAACGAATTTGAGAGCCATGTGTGTTCCTCCACTGTGTGCCCCGGCGCCTCCCGCGCCAAAGCTCCCCGCATTATGCGGGTTGAACCTGTCACCAACCTGTCAGACGTTGTGAGCGGAAAGGGAGGAGATATGCGGGTGCTTCTGGTCGAAGACGCCGAGGAGCTGGCCGAGGCGACCCAACGCCGCCTCTCGCGCTCCGGCCTCGCCTGTGACCTCGAGGGCGACGTGGCCGGGGCCTGGGCCTGCCTCGACGTACAGCGCTACGACGCGGTCATCCTCGATATCAACCTGCCAGATGGCACCGGAACGGATCTTCTGCGCCGGATGCGCCGGGCGGGGATGACGACGCCGGTGCTGATGCTGACGGCGCAATACTCGGTCGACGACAAGCTCTCGGCCTTCAGCCTCGGCGCCGACGACTACCTCGTGAAGCCCTTCGATCACCGCGAGCTTGAAGCCCGGCTGCACGCGATCGGACGGCGCGAGCAGCCAGACCGGTCCGCCGAGCTCGTGGTCGGCGCTCTCAGCTACAATGCCACTGCCGGTGTAGCGCAACTGGCCGGTCAGCCGCTTGACCTGACGCGGCGCGAGTTCACCCTGCTCGGCCTGTTGATGAAGAACCGCGGCCAGGTCCTGTCGAAGGAACGCCTGCTGGAAGGGATCTACGCGTTTGACGACACCATTGTCGGCGCCAATGCCATCGAGCTCTACGTCGCGCGGCTGCGCAAGAGGATCGCTGGGGCCGATGTCGAAATCCAGACCCTTCGTGGGCGCGGCTACAAGCTCGAACCGATCGGATCCGATGCCTGATCCCGCCGCCAACGCACCGACATTGTCGCTCACCGCCCGGCTGGTGATCGGGCTGACGGGCCTGTTGCTCGTCGGCGGCGTGGCGCTGTCGTTTGCCGCCTTTTCCTACGGCAAGGCCGCCGCACGCGAGGCCTATGATCGGCTCCTGGTCGGCGCCGCGCAGGACATCGCCGCCTCGATTTCGGTCGTCGACGGCGCGCCCGTGGTCGATCTGCCGGTCTCGGCCTTCGAACTTCTGGCGCTCGCCGAGGACGACCGGATCGCCTATCAGCTGCGCGGTCCCGGCGGCCAGGTGCTCACCGGATACGATGGACTGCCCCTGCCGCCGCCCGGCACATCCGATACCCTGCTCTACGACGCCGACTTTCTGGGAGAACCGGCCCGGTTCATCCGGATCATCCGCCGCTTTGCGGAACGCCAGTTCTCCGGACAGGTTGAGGTGATCGTCGGCCAGACCATGCGGGCGCGCACCGAGCTTGCGGTCGACATCATCCGCAACGCGCTTGGCGGACTGGCAATCGGCGGTCTCGCGATGCTCACCTTCGCGGTGATTGTCGTGCGCCGGGCCCTGCGTCCG
>DQCI01000263.1 GCA_003545125.1 Paracoccaceae bacterium | reverse complement strand
TTGCGGGTATTTCGCATGGTTCGGGATGTCGTCCGGGGGCGGTGCGGAGAGGTAGCGGGTCTGGATCCGCCAGCGCGGGGGCGGGGCGTCGCCGTCGAACCTGGCGCTGACCACATCCACCCAGAACGGGCCCCGGTCGAAGGCGATGTAGAGATAGCTGTTGCAGCAGCTCGCAACCATGCGCTTGGTGCGGGCGTCCGGCCGCAAGCGGTGCGCGGTGAGCTTGTCGCGGCCGCGGGTGACCTTCAGCGCCGATTTCGCAAACAGCACCGCCGGGGTGCCGCCGCAGGGTTCGCGAAACCCGGGCGCGCCGGGCAGCACTTCGAGCGCGTCTGCCGCCGCCTGGCAATCGTCGCAGCAGCACGAGAGCGCGGCGATGGGCGGGGCATCGAGCGTGATCTCCACAGCGCCGCAGCGACAGCTTGCGGTATGGCCCGGCCCCGATTTCGGCAGTGAAGACTGCTGTGAAGATCGCTGTGAAGATCGCTGTCGCATGAGGGGCAGGGTACAGCCGGAGGGGTGTGCCCGGCAAGGCGGGGAATGGGGGCGCAGGGCCCCCGGTGCGAACGGCCGGTAGGCTGGCTTTCCGGTCGCGCCGACGCGCCGCACGGCAGGGGCCGAAAACCGGAGACCCTGCGGACGGTCTCATGAGGTCCATCCCAAACCGGAACCCCGGAAATATCTGTCGTGGGCCCGAAGCGGTTTGTCGTTGCCGCCGGACCGCACCACCCTTGCAGCTCCCGGCGTCTTCGGGCGACAAGAGCATCCATGGCAGACGCGCGTTTCCCCAAAGCCGACCGCCCTGTTGTCGGCGTCTTGTGGATGCTGGCGACCGGGCTCAACTTCGTCATGGTCACCGCCTTCGTCAAACTCGCGGGCAGCCGGGTGCCGGCCGCCGAAGCCGCGTTTCTGCGCTATCTGCTCGGTCTCGTCTTCCTCGTGCCGATGCTGAAACCGCTGCTTGCGGCCCGTCTCGACAGACGCGCGCTTGCCCTGTTCTCGCTGCGGGGGCTCGTCCACACCCTCGGGGTGATCCTGTGGTTCTACGCCATGGCGCGCATCCCGATGGCGGAGGTGACCGCGCTCAACTACCTCAACCCGGTCTACGTCACCCTCGGCGCGATCGTGGTGTTCGGCGAGAAACTGGCCGCCCGGCGCATCCTCGCTATTGTCGCGGCCCTGGCCGGGGCGCTCATCATCCTGCGCCCGGGGCTGCGCACCATCGAGCCCGGTCATGTGGCGATGCTCGGCACCGCGATGCTGTTCGCCGCTTCCTACCTGATCGCGGGCCGGATGTCGGGGCTGGTGAGGCCGGCGGTGGTGGTGGCGATGCTGTCGATCACGGTCACCATCGGCCTCGCCCCGTTCGCGCTCACCAACTGGGTCACACCGACGTTTACGGAGCTCGGCTGGCTGTTCGGCGTCGCGCTCTTCGCGACCGCGGGCCACTACACGATGACCCTCGCCTTTGCGTGCGCGCCGATGAGCGTGACCCAGCCGGTGACCTTCCTGCAGCTGGTCTGGTCGGTGCTGATCGGCTGGCTGCTGTTTTCAGAGCCGGTCGACGGCTGGGTGATCTTCGGCGGCGGGTTGATCCTCGGTGCGGTCAGCTACATCGCCTGGCGCGAGGCGGTGCTGAAGCGGCGTGTGACACCCGCGCGCAGCGACGGGGCGTGACACGGGTGTCGGTGCGCATTGTTCGTATTTTGGAAACAATGCTGCAAGGGGCGCAAGTTTGTTTCCAATATTGTTGGAATACTCGGACTCCATGCGAACGGCCGGTCGTAAAACTGCCGGGCAGTAGCACAAATGGGCACAATCTGGTGCGCGTGAGACGGGGTCACCCCCGCGGATCGAGCAACCTGGCCAACACCATGTCGCGGGTGATCCGGCCGATGGGGGCGCCGTCCTCGACCACCGCCACGGTTTCCGCCTCGGACGTCAGCAGCGCCATCACCTCGCGCACCGGCGCGCGTGGGCCCACCTCGGCCAGCACCACGCCCGAGGGCGGGCCCATCACGTCGCGCGCGGTGAGCACGCCGAGCGGGTTCATGTGGGCGACGAAATCGGCCACGTAGTCGTCGGCGGGGTCTTTGAAGATCTCGCGTGGGGTGCCCACCTGCACGATCCGCCCACCTTCCATGATCGCGATCCGGTCGCCGAGCTTGAACGCCTCGTCGAGGTCGTGGCTGACGAAGATGATGGTGCGCCTCAGCGTGGTCTGAAGCTCGATCAGCTCGTCCTGGAGGCGGGCGCGGATCAGCGGGTCGAGCGCCGAGAAGGGCTCGTCCATCAGCAGGATCGGCGCGTCGGTGGCGAAGGCGCGCGCGAGCCCGACGCGCTGCTGCATGCCGCCCGACAGCTCGGCGACCATGCTGTCCGCCCAGTCGGTGAGCCCGACCATGGCAAGCTGTTCATCGACCTTGGCGTGGCGTTCCGCCTTCGCCATGCCGCCCAGCTCCAGCCCGAGGCCGACATTGTCGCGCACCGTGCGCCAGGGCAGGAGGCCGAACTGCTGAAACACCATGGCGACGCATTCGCGCCGGATCCGCAGAAGATCGGCGGAGGCGGCGCCGACGACTTCCGCCGTCCAATCGCCGTCGTGGATCGTGACCTGCCCGCGCGCCACCGGATTGAGCCCGTTGACCGCGCGCAGGAGCGTCGATTTGCCCGAGCCCGAGAGCCCCATGAGCACGAGGATCTCGCCCTGGGCGACGTCGAGCGAACAATCGTGCACGCCGAGGACCTGGCCGGTCTGCTCCTGCACGGTCGCCCGGTCGTGGCCTGCGTCCATCGCGGGCAGGGCGCTTTGGGGGTCGTCGCCGAAAACGATGGAGACCTTGTCGAAGGTGACGGCG
>DQCI01000108.1:28423-31922 GCA_003545125.1 Paracoccaceae bacterium | reverse complement strand
GTCAGGCCCGTATTTCGTCAGGCCGCAACACGGCAGACCCGAAATTCCTCAGGCCCGAAATGCCTCAGGCCCGAAACACCTTAGGCCCGACAGGTTTCAGAGGAATTCCTGCAACAGCAGTCTTGCGCTGCCGGTCAGTTCGGTGACGGCGGCCCCCGACAGGTGGTCACCGTCGCGGAACAAGAGCGTCTCACCCTCGAACAGCGGGCAGCGCGCCGGGCCGCAGAGGTCTTTGAGGAACGGCACGTAGACCGCGTTCTCTGTCTCCTGCGCGAACGCCTTGAGGCCCGGTTCGTAGATTTGCCGTTGCTCTATCGCCCTGGCGACTTCGAGGCCCGAAAGATCGGCACGCCCGAATCTGTGTGCCCGCAGAAGGGACTTGATGTTCAGCGCGTCTCCGCTCGGAACATCGTCGAGCAGAACGACTTTGATGCCCGGGAGGCTCTCGGAGAAACGGCTCAATCCATGCAGCGTTGCCGTGGAATTGTAGTTGGATCCGCTCCCGTCGTAGCCTTCATCTTCCCAGATGTCACCAGAATGCCGATACGTGTATCCGCTCATCTGGTGCAGCCAGAAACCGGTGACGAAGACGGTTGTGATCTCCTGCCGGCCGGCGATGAACCCCACCAGCACTTCGGCCTGCTCGCCCCAATTCTGGCTGCCACGCATCGACACGCCGAGAAGCGGCCGGAAATCGGAGTTCGTGTACTGGTAGCCGGCGGTGCCGAGGTCGCGGGCCGCAGCGGAGATCGCCGGGCTCAAGACACCCGCGTGGCTGTCGCCGACGAGGACAAACCAGGGCGCGGCGCCGGTGTCGCCAAGAATGCAGACATCGCCGCGCCGACCCCGGTCCGGTGTCACGAAGTGGCACCCCGGTCCGTCTTCCATCTCCTCCTCGCTGGTCAGAGCCAGGAAGTCCGCGGGCATGCGGCCCGGCAGGCCGTCGGTCTTGGCAATGAACCCGCCGACAACGACGGCAACGGCCAAACCGGCGACGGCGCCCGACAGGATCTGGGTAAGTCCAAACCGGTGGCGGTCGCGAAAGGGGGCTTCGATGAAGCGCCAGGAGAGGGATCCGAGCGCAAGCGACAGGCCTGCGCAGATCACCCCCTCGATCAGCGTCGGCGCGCGGCCCGTCACGTAGTAGCGGAGCGACAGAATCGGCCAGTGCCAGAGGTAGACGGAATAGGAGATCCGGCCGATGAAGACCAAAGGCCTGGTGGACAGGAGCCGGGACACCGGGGTGATGACCTGGCCGCCGGTCGCGATGAGCAGCAGCGCCCCGAGACAGGGAAGCAGCGCCGCAACCCCGGGAAAGCGCGTTTCCGGCCCGTAAACCAGGACCGGAACGAGGATCGCCAGGAGCCCCGCAACCGACAGGAATGCTTGCAACCCGAGGCGGGGCGCGAGGGGCTTCAACCATCCCCAGGCCGAGGCCATCGCCAGCAGCGATCCCAGGAACAGCTCCCACATGCGGTACTGCGGCAAATAGAAGGCCGCGTCAGGTGCCCGGCTTGCCGCCCAGACCGACATCGCAAACGAAACCGCGGTCAGGAGCGCGAGGACCGAAAAGATCCGCGACGCCCGCAAGGCGCGAAACAATACCCAGAGACCAGGTGTGAAGGAGCGGCTTGAGTTCCGCCGCCTCGGTAAAATATCCCAGCTCGCTGAAGAACCAGACATTGGACAGAAAAAGCGATGCCGCAGCGAGGCTCTTGCCGAAAGCGTCCAGATCCTCGGGAATAAAAAAGGCAATCGCGGCAAGCGCCACCACAACCATCATCGCGAACAGGGCGGGCAGGATGCGGCGCGCACGCCGTTCGTAGAATCCGAGGATTGAGAACCGGTTTTCGTCGATTTCCCGTAACAATATGCTGGTGATCAGGAAACCGGAGATCACGAAGAACACGTCGACGCCGATGAAACCGCCGCCTAGCCCGAGCCCCGCGTGAAAAATCACGACAGGCAATACAGCGACCGCGCGCAAGCCGTCGATGTCTCGTCTATATTTCAGCGCCACAAAGACCCCTCATAAAAAATCTTTTCCGATGCGGGTCCGCTCAAGACAGGAATTGTATAAATCGAACAATACTCCACCGCCCCAAAACAACTTCGCCGATTTCAAGCCGCCGATCAAGTATTCGCGACGCGCGCGACCTGCGGCTCGCGTGGCAACGATCGTGCCTTTCACGATCACCGTCGCTCTGGTCGCGAGGCACGCTTCCGGGCGGGGTCAGCGTTTGCGCAGGCGGCTTCGCGCAGCGGCAACCCATCTTGTTGCGCGCATCTGCGATGCGGTGACGCCCCCCCTCGCCCGGCAGCTTCGGCCGCGCACACCTGAGGCCTGTCTCGGCGTCGGGAAACGCGTTACGGTGTTTGCAGAGACGCGAACAGATCACCCTCACCAAAACCTCCGGGGCCCGCCGATGACCGATTTCCTGATGCTTGCTTTCATCTTTCTGGTCGCGGGCGTGGTCTCGGTGCCGATCGCCTCGCGGCTGGGGCTCGGCTCGGTGCTGGGCTACCTGATCGCCGGCATCATCATCGGTCCGATCCTGGCGCTCCTGCACGTCGATGTGGTCTCGATCCAGCATTTTGCCGAGTTCGGCGTGGTGATGATGCTGTTCCTTGTCGGGCTCGAACTGGAGCCGAGGCGGCTTTGGGAGATGCGCCACAAGCTGGTGGGGCTCGGGGGATTGCAGGTCGGGCTGACGACGCTGGCCGTCGCCGTCGCCGCCTTCCTGTTCGGGCAGCAGACCAGCATCGCCGTTGCCGTGGGGCTGGTGCTGGCGCTGAGCTCGACGGCCATCGTGCTGCAGACGCTCAACGAAAAGGGGCTGATGAAATCCGACGGCGGCCAGTCGGCCTTTTCGGTACTGCTTACCCAGGACATCGCCGTGATCCCGATGCTGGCGCTGATCCCGCTGTTGGCGATGCCGGAGCTGGTGGAGGCGGTCCAGCATGGCGCGGCGCAGGCCACAGAGGGCGGCGGCGACCATGGCGGGAAGAGTTTCAGCCTCGTCGCAGGGCTTTCGGGCTGGCAGACCACGCTGGTGACGCTCGCGGCCATCGCCTTCGTTGTCTTCGCGGGCTCCTACCTCACCAGCCCGATCTTCCGGTTCATCGGCCAGGCGCAATTGCGCGAATTGTTCGTGGCCGCGGCGCTGATGATCGTCGTCGGCATCGCGGTCCTGATGTCGCTGGTCGGGCTGTCACCCGCGCTCGGCACCTTCATCGCCGGCGTGGTGCTCGCCAACAGCGAATACCGCCACGAGCTCGAAAGCGATATCGAGCCGTTCAAGGGCCTGCTGCTCGGGCTCTTTTTCATCACCGTCGGCGCGGGGATCGACTTCGAACTCTTGATCGCGGGCGCGGTTTCCATCGTCGGGCTCACGCTTGGCCTGATCCTGCTCAAAGTCGCGGTCTTGCTCGTGCTGGCGCGGGTCTTCAAGCTTCAGGGCTACGACAAGTGGCTGTTCGCGCTGGGTCTCGCCCAAGC
>DQCI01000108.1:21778-28333 GCA_003545125.1 Paracoccaceae bacterium | reverse complement strand
TATGCGCGCGAAGAAGCGCGCGAGGCCGACGAGATCACCGAACAAGGCGCCGCCATCATCGCCGGCCACGGCCGGGTGGGCGGCATCGTCAACCGCATCCTGCGCGGCATGGGCTGCACCACGACGGTCATCGACTATTCCTCCGAACACCTCGATATTCTGCGCCGGTTCGGCCTGCACGCCCATTTCGGCGACGCCACGCGGCCGGACCTGTTGCATGCCGCCGGGATCGAACAGGCGAAGATTCTCGTCATCGCCATCGACGGGCGCAATCAGATCACCGAGCTTGCGCGCTACGCGGCCCAGACCTGGCCGCACCTGCACGTGATCGCCCGGGCGGTGAACCGCGACCATGTCTATGATCTCTGGTCGGTTGGCTGCCGTGATATTATCCGCGACACCTACGACAGTTCGCTGCGCATTGGCCGCTCGGCGATCGAGGCCCTCGGGCACGACCCGGCCCAGGCCCAGCGCATGGTCGATGCCTTCAACGAGATGGACCGCAAGGCGATGATCGCGGTGGCGGATGTTTACGACATGAACATCCCGCCACAGGAAAACCAGGCCTATCTCGACGCGATCAAGAACATGCGCGACGAGTTGGAAGAACAGCTGAGGGGTGCGATGCGGTCCGATCTCGTCGACAAGGACCGGGCCTGAGCGGGACCTGAACGGGGCTTGAACGGGGNNAAAACCTCAGGAAACATACACGCTCACGCCCTGCCCGTTTGCGTGGCAGGCTGGCACAACATGCTCCGCGCGCATCGCCAAGCGGGTCGCGCGACCCGGCATCACGCCGCGTTGCCCGACCCGCCGAGACGCATGAATGTTGCGCGGCGCTTCGGCCAAAAGCCGCCTCCTGGCAGGAGTGAAACATTTTCGTGAGCGGCAAATTCGCAAAAAAGCCTTGAAGACGCGCCGCGAACACCGAACTTTAATCCTAACAGATCAGGGTCGGGGGTGACCCCTGCGCTGGAGAAACCACGAGGAGGGAACAAGGTGCCATCCTTTTCCAACACGCTAGAACAGGCCATTCACGCCGCCTTGGCCCAGGCCAACCAGCGCCGCCACGAGCTTGCCACGCTCGAGCACCTGCTGCTCGCGCTGATCGATGAGCCCGACGCGGCCCGGGTGATGAAAGCCTGCAGCGTCAACCTCGAAGTGCTGCGCTCGACGCTGGTCAAGTACATCGACGAAGACCTCACCACGCTCGAGACCAATATCGAGGGCTCCGAGGCCGTGCCCACCGCCGCCTTCCAGCGGGTGATCCAACGCGCCGCGATCCATGTGCAGAGCTCGGGGCGCACCGAGGTGACGGGCGCCAACGTGCTTGTCGCGATCTTCGCCGAACGCGAATCGAATGCCGCCTATTTCCTCCAGGAGCAGGACATGACCCGCTACGACGCGGTCAACTTCATCGCCCACGGCGTCGCCAAGGATCCGTCCTACGGCGAGCCCCGGCAGGTGACCGGCTCACCGGAGTTCGACGACGAGGCCACCGATGCGGGCGACGACGGCGAGGCGCAGGGCGACACCGCGCTGGCGAAATACTGCGTCGATCTCAATGCCAAGGCGGAAGAGGGCAACATCGATCCGCTGATCGGGCGCGACGACGAGGTCGAACG
The DNA here is from genome assembly GCA_003545125.1 of Paracoccaceae bacterium. Classification (GTDB taxonomy): domain Bacteria; phylum Pseudomonadota; class Alphaproteobacteria; order Rhodobacterales; family Rhodobacteraceae; genus Sinisalibacter. The sequence goes on along the minus strand of DQCI01000108.1, from coordinate 26,708 downwards.
CTGCATCCAGGTGCTGTGCCGCCGGCGCAAGAACAACCCGCTGCTGGTCGGCGACCCGGGCGTCGGCAAGACCGCTATTGCCGAGGGGCTTGCGTGGAAGATCGTCGGCCACGAGGTGCCCGACGTGCTGTCCGAGACCACGATCTATTCGCTCGACATGGGCGCGCTGCTCGCGGGCACCCGGTACCGCGGCGATTTCGAGGAGCGGCTGAAGGCCGTGGTGAACGAGCTCGAAGCGCACCCGGACGCGGTGCTGTTCATCGACGAGATCCACACGGTGATCGGCGCCGGCGCCACGTCCGGCGGCGCGATGGACGCGTCGAACCTGCTCAAGCCCGCCCTGCAAGGCGGCAAATTGCGCTGCATGGGCTCGACCACCTACAAGGAGTTCCGCCAGCATTTCGAGAAGGACCGTGCGCTCAGCCGCCGGTTCCAGAAGATCGACGTCAACGAGCCGTCTGTGGACGACACGGTGAAGATCCTGCGCGGTCTGAAGCCGCATTTCGAGCACCATCACAACATCAAGTACACCGCCGAGGCGATCAAGACGGCGGTGGAGCTGTCGAGCCGGTATATCAACGATCGCAAGCTGCCCGACAGCGCCATCGACGTGATCGATGAGGCGGGCGCAGCGCAGCACCTGCTGACGCCCTCGAAGCGCAAGAAGTCAATCGGCGTGAAGGATATCGAGGCGATTGTCGCCAAGATCGCCCGGATCCCGCCGAAGAACGTGACCAAGGACGATGCCGAAACCCTGCGCGACCTCGAAAACGCGCTGAAACGCGTGGTCTTCGGCCAGGAAAAGGCGATCGAGGCGCTGTCGTCGGCAATCAAACTGGCGCGCGCGGGCCTGCGCGAGCCCGAAAAGCCGATCGGCAACTACCTGTTCGCGGGCCCCACCGGCGTCGGCAAGACCGAAGTCGCAAAGCAGCTCGCCGACAACCTCGGCGTCGAGCTGCTGCGCTTCGACATGTCGGAATACATGGAAAAGCACGCCGTCAGCCGCCTGATCGGCGCGCCGCCGGGCTATGTCGGCTTCGACCAGGGCGGGCTTCTGACCGATGGCGTCGACCAGCATCCGCATTGCGTTTTGCTGCTCGACGAGATCGAGAAGGCGCATCCGGACGTGTTCAACATCCTGCTTCAGGTGATGGACCACGGCGAGCTGACCGACCACAACGGCCGCACCGTCAACTTCCGCAATGTCGTGCTCATCATGACCTCGAACGCGGGCGCGACCGAGCAGGCGAAGGAGGCCATCGGCTTCGGCCGTTCGCGCCGCGAGGGCGAGGACACCGCCGCCATCGAGCGCACGTTCACGCCCGAGTTCCGCAACCGGCTCGACGCGGTGATCGCCTTCGCGCCGCTGGGCAAGGATGTGATCCTTCAGGTGGTCGAGAAGTTCGTGCTTCAGCTTGAGGTTCAACTGCTCGACCGCGGCGTAACCATCGAGTTGACCAGGAAGGCGGCCGAATGGCTGGCCGACAAGGGCTACGACGACAAGATGGGCGCGCGCCCGCTGGGCCGCGTGATCCAGGAGCACATCAAGAAGCCGCTGGCCGAGGAACTGCTGTTCGGCAAGCTGACAAAGGGCGGCATCGTCAAGGTCGGCGTGAAGGACGGCAAGATCGATCTCAGGATCGAGGAGCCGAAGAGCCCGCGGATCTCGTCGAAGAAGAAACCGCCGCTGCTCACGGCTGACTGAGCCCGGCTGTTTGGAAAGATGCGGGGGGGGCCGTCCTTTGGGGCGGCCCTTTTCTTGTGCGGCAAGGTCTGAGCCGGGGGCCAGCCCGTCGTCGCCATGGCACGCCTCTGGCGTGACACCCCCCGGAGTATTTTCGCCAGGAAAAAGGGGCAAGGTTCTGGTCTCTTGTGCGCCGGGGCGGTGCCGCGCAAGGTCGGCGCATGAAACCGCTCCTCGCCCTTCTTTTCGCCGCCCTGCCGCTGGCCCTGCACGCGGAGCCGAGGCTCGGCCTGCCGATCGCCTGCACGCTCGGCGACGACTGCTTCCTGCTCAACCACGTCGACCGCGACCCCGGCCCGGGGGCTGCGGATTTCACCTGCGGGCCGGCGAGCTATGACGGCCACAAGGGCACCGATTTCGCGCTCGTGTCTTTCGCCGCGATGCGCGCGGGCGTGGCGGTGCTGGCTGCGGCCCCCGGCGTGGTGCGCGGTGTGCGCGACGGGATGCCCGACCTCGGGCTGCACGACACGCCCGCAGACCTGCTCGAGGGCCGCGATTGCGGCAATGGCGTGCTGATCGACCACGGCGACGGCTGGGAAACCCAGTATTGCCACCTCGCGAAGGGCAGTCTGGGCGTGCAGGAGGGGGACCGGGTCGAGATCGGGGCCGAGATCGGTCTCGTGGGCTATTCGGGGGTCACGGAGTTCCCCCATGTTCACCTCGCGGTGCGCAAGGACGGCGTGGAAATCGACCCGTTCGACACCGACGGGATACAGGTGTGCGGTGCCGATGACGGGCCTCAGGACGATCTCTGGCTGGCACCGCCGGGCTACCAGCCGGGGGGCGTGGTCGCCGCCGGGATGCTCGACGCGGTGCCCGGGTACGATGCGGTCAAGGAAGGCGGCGCCCACCGGGCCGCGCTGCCGGCCGACGCGCCGGCGCTGGTCGGCTGGACCCTGGTGCACGGCGCGCGCGCCGGCGACGTGGTGGAGATTGTCCTGACCGCGCCGGACGGCGAGATTTTCCATCGCCACGCGGAACGGTTGGACAGGACCCAGGCGCTGGTGATGCGGGCCGCGGGCCGCAAACGCCCCGCAGGCGGCTGGGCGCCCGGCGATTGGCAGGTGGACACGACAGTGACCCGGGCCGGCGCGGTGCTGGATACCGCGCGCGCCGTTACCCGGGTTTCGAGGTAGGCTCCGGCGCGTCGGACAGGGGCCGGAAATCACCGATCATCTCCCTGTAGACGGCGATCCGGGCGCGGATGCGGTCGTCAATCGGCAGGGCGTCGGCATCCTCCAGGTAGGCCGCGGCCCGGCTGTAAAGCGCGCCCTCCCCCGGCAAGGCATCGTCGAGCCCCGCGAGCAGATGGCGCATCGCCTCGATCCGGATCTCGGCCCAGGCGCGGTCGCGCGTCCCGTCCAGCACGGCCTGCAGCACCCCGCAGACAAAGGCCCGGCACTGGCTGGGGCGGGTCGCGTAGATCCCGCAGACCCCGGCGGTGTGAAAGGCGCAGGGCTGCGGCAGACGTCCCCCCGCCTCGATGCCGTCGGGCACCGTATCCGCCGGCTCCAGCTCAACCGCCCAGAACAGCGAGCCGTCACAGCAGAGCCCGCAGGACAGGCACAGGGCCTCCGCACCCGTCGTCGCGCCCGTCGCCGCGCCNNGTCGTCGCGCCGGCGCTCATTTCTCGGTCAGCTTGAGTTCGATCCGGCGGTTGGCCGCGTAGTCCTGCGGGCTGTTACCCGTCGCCACCGGTTGAAACTCGCCAAAGCCCGTTGCCGCCAGACGGTCGGGCGGGAAGCCGAGCTCGCGGGTCATGTAATGCACGACCGACAGCGCGCGGGCCTGGCTGAGCTCCCAGTTGTCGGCGTAATTGCTGCCGGCGCCGAGCCGTGTCTTGTCGGTGTGGCCATCGACCCGGATCACCCAGTCGATCTCTTGCGGGATTTCGTCGGCGACCTCGGACAGGGTTGCCGCCACGCGCGTGATCTGCGCCTGCCCGCCCGCCGACAAATCGGCGCTGCCCGGCGGGAACAGCACTTCGGAGGAGAATACGAACCGGTCGCCGACCACCTGCACGCCCTCGCGGTCGCCGAGGATCTGGCGCATCCGGCCGAAAAACTCCGAGCGGTAGGTCGCGAGATCCTTGGCCTCTTCCTTAAGCTGGCGGGCCTCTTCGGCGAGCCGCGCCGCCTCTTCCTCCGCCCGCCTGCGCTCGGCCGCTTCGAGATCGGCGCGCTTGCGTTCCTCGGCCGCGACGCGGGCCAGGGCGGCGTTGAGATCGGAGCCCAACCGCTCGATCTGCACCTGAGCGGCGACATCGCGGACCTCGTAGTCGTCAAGCAGGGCGCGCAGCTGGGCGAGCTGGGTGCGCAGGGCCGTCATCTGTTCGTTGAGCAGCGCCATCTGCCGCTGCGCCTCGGTGCTGGTGGCCTTTTCGTCCTCCAGCGCCCCGGCGGCGGTGGCGAGCAGGGCGGCCTGGCGCTCGGCCTCGGTCATCGCCGCCGCGGCGTCGGTTTCGGCGGCAAGCTTGGCGGCGAGAGCGGCGGCGAGCTGTTCGCGCAGTTCCGCTTCGCTGCCGGAGGTCTCGCGCAGGGTTTCGTTCTGCAACAGCGCCTCGGCCAGCTTGTCGTCGAGCGTGGTGTTGGCCGCTTCGGCCGCGGCCAGCAGGGTCAGCGTGTCCTCGGCCTGTTTGCGCGCTTCCTCGAGCGCCAGGGTCATCGCGGTGAGCTCGGTGTCGGCGTTTTCCAGCCGGGCGCGCAGGGCCTCGGCGGCCGCCGCTTCGGCGATCCGGGCCTGTTCTTCCGCGGTGAGCGCGGTTTCGGCATCTGCAAGCCGAAGACGCAGCGCCTCGGCTGCGGCGGCTTCCGCGAGCCGGGCCTGCTCCTCGGCGGTCAGTTTGTCCGCGACCGCCGCGAGGTCTGCCGCGAGCGCCGCGGCCGCGGCCTGTTCGGCGAGCCGCGCCGCCGCCTCGTCGGAGAGCGTGGCTTCGAGGTCGGCGATGCGCGCCTGCAAGGCCGCCGCCGACGCCGCGTCGGCGAGCCGCGCGGCCTCCTCCTCGGAGAGCACGGCTTCGAGATCGGCCACGCGCGCGCGCAGAGCCTCGGCCGCCGCAAGCTCCGCCAGCCGCGCCGCCTCCGCCCCGGAGAGCGAGGTTTCAAGATCGGCGAACCGCGCGCGCAGGGCCTCGGCGGCGGCGACCTCGGCGAGCCGCGCTTTCTCTTCCTCGGAGAGCTGCGCCTG
>DQCI01000108.1:20457-21706 GCA_003545125.1 Paracoccaceae bacterium | reverse complement strand
CAGGGTATCGGCCAGCGTCGCCTCGCGGTCATCGAGCGCCGCCAGAGCCTGCGCCAGCGACGCGTCCTTCTCGCGAACCTGGCGCAGCGCGGCGAACATCGCGTCATTGCCGCTTTCAAGTTGCGCAAGAAGCGCCGCCATCGAGGTTTCGCGCTCTTCGAGCGAGGATTGCAGATCGGCGACAAGCGCCTCCAACGCCTCGCGCCGGGCCGCCGCCAGCCGGGCCACCTCGGTCTGCGCATCGATCTCGTCGCGCGCCTGGACGAGGGCGAGGTTGAGCGCTTCCTGTTCGGTGATGAGCGTTGCTTTCGCGGCTTCGAGATCCTCGAGGCGGGCGGTCAGGGTTTCGCCCGTCGCCACCGCTTCGTCGCGCGCCGCGATCAGCGCGGCGACCTGGGCCTCAAAAGCTGTGATCGCCGATTGCGCCTCGGCCAGGGCCGCGTCCCGGGTCGCGACCTGCTGGTTGAGCGCGGCGATCAGCGCCCCCTGGCGCTGGGCTTCCACCTCGGCCGACGCAATATTGGCGTTGAGCACGCCGACCTCGGCCGACAGCGCGGCGTTGCGATCCTGTTCGAGCCCGAGCGCATTGGCCAGTTCCACCACCTGCTTGTGCAGGATGTCGAGCTCGCTTTCCTGGCCGGAAATCGTCTCGCGCAGCACGAATTGCACCACCATGAAGATGGTCAGCACGAACATCAGCACCAGGAGCAGCGCGGTCATCGCGTCGACGAACCCCGGCCAGATCGAAGACGAGACGTTGCGATTTGCGCGCCGGGTCAGGGCCATGTCAGGCCTGCCCGCTGCCAAGCTGGCGAATCGCCCGGGTGAGCGCCGCGACGTCGCCCCGCAGCTCGCTCAGGGACTCCTGCCGTCCGGCGCTCATCTCTTCGAGAATCCGCAGGAGCTGCACGTCGATGGAGCGCAGCCGCATCCGGCTTTCCGCATCCACATGCCCACCGCCCTCTTCGCTGCGGCCCTCGAGCGCGGCCAGCATCTGCTGCTGTCCTTCGGCAATGCGGATCAGATAGGGGGTCGAGACACCCTCGGCCTCGATCTGCCGGGTCAGCCGGTCCATGGATTCGGCGACTTGCCCGAGGCGATCGTCGACCATGCCGCGCGAGGCGTCCGCCTGGGCGAACATCGCCCGCATCGCTTCCATCTGTTCGACCATCTGCGCCGCCAGGTAGGCGCCGCCATCGCCACCGCCGCCGCCATCACCGCCGCCGGAACCCGCGCCCTCCTCGCCCGG
>DQCI01000108.1:13041-20393 GCA_003545125.1 Paracoccaceae bacterium | reverse complement strand
CTCGAGCAGCCCGACGATCAGCGAGCCCGCGAGACCGAGCAGCGACGACGAGAACGCGGTGCCCATGCCGCCAAGTTGCTCCCGCAATCCCGTCTGCAACCGGGTGAGGGTATCCATACCGTCTTCGCCCTCGGTCGGCGCCAGGTTGCTGATGGTTTCGACCAGCGCCGGGATCGTCGTGGCGAGACCGTAAAACGTGCCGAGAAGGCCGAGGAAAATCAACAGGTTGGTGATATAGCGCGTGATGTCGCGCTCTTCGTCGATCCGCGCCGCCACCGAGTCGAGGATCGACCGCGCCGAGGTGGCGCCGATCTGCATCTTCGTGCCCCGGCCGCGCAGCAGCCCGGCGAGCGGCGCGAGCAGGCGTGGCAGGTTGTTCGGGTCGTGGCCCTCGCTTCCCTGCACATAGCCGCGCAGCCACTGGACCGACGTGTAGACCTGCACCACCTGGCGCAGCGTTGCGAACAGGCCGATGACAAACACAAGCAGGATGAAACCGTTGAGGTAGCGGTTGGCCAGGAAGACCTGAATCACCTGACCTTCTCGCAAGGCAAAATAGAGCCCGATCCCGAACAGGGTGAGCGCCATGCCGATAAGGATCAACTGGCGCGTTGGACGTGTAAAATGCGGTTCCGCCGCGCGGTCCGGCTGCTCCATGTGGGAGGCCCCTACCCCTTAAGAATTCTTGCCGGGCGAGGATAGGGCCAAGGTGCGGGGGCGACAAGAGCAGAGCGGCCCGCCGAGGTGGCAACAGACCGGTTCGGTGCGGGCACGATCGCGGCCCGGCTGGGGTGTGGCCGGGGTCTGGCCGGGGTCTGGCCGAAACCTGTGATGCGCAGCGCGTTGCCCGGGCGCAACCGTATGCACGGCCGGAAGGACGGGCTCAGCGCGCCACGCATCCCGCAAACCAGCGTCGGCGTCCGCCGACACCGCTTGGCAGCGGGCCGGCCCGAGCCACCAATCGGCCCATCGGCCCNNNNGCCCTGTGACATCGCCCCGTTACATCGCCCTTACGACCCGGGCGAGCCAGCTGAGTTCGCCGTCCTCGATCCCAAGCTCGGTGAGGTGGTCGGCGGTGTTGAACAGGTAGTCGCGGTTGGGCCCCCGCCCGCCGACCGCACGGGCGATGATCTCGGCCTGTTCGGCAAGCGGCAGCCCGCCGCAGTATTGTACGTGGTCGGGGTCGATCACGTAGGAGACAGCGTCGACCTCACGCCCGTCGGCGAGCGCCACCGGCAGGACGGTCTCGAAATAGGCCGACGAGACGAGCTCGCGGTCGCGCAAGGTGGCCAGGGTCTCGCCGTGAGCGTCCGGCGCGACCCGGAACGCCTTACCCCGGCACCGGGCGCCTTTGAGCGCGTCGAGCGCCAGCACCAGCCCCGGTTCGGCCTCGCTGCCGCGGTGGTGGATCGAGCGCATGCAGAACGACCGGTGGTAGCCGTCGAGCACCGCCAGCGCCGTCTCGACATGAGCGAACCCCGGGTTCCACAGGAGCGAACCGTAGCCGAACACCCAGAGATCCGCCGCCATTCTGGCCTCCATGCCGCCCTGCTGCTAAAACCCCTCCAGTCCTAGCAGAGTGCCCCCCATGCGCAACCTTACCGTCTTCCTCCTCCTTCTGGTCTTTGCCGCCCTCGGGTGGGGCCTGTACTGGTTCGTCGGCGCGCAGGCCACCGAGCGCGGGCTCGCCGCCTGGTTCGACGCCCGCCGCGCCGAGGGCTGGACCGCCACGGCCGCGACCCTCGACACCAACGGCTTTCCGAACCGGTTCGACACGACCTTCAAGACACTGGAGCTTACCGACCCCGAGACCGGCGTCGGCTGGAGCGCGCCCTGGTTCCAGATCCTGTCGCTGAGTTACCGGCCGACCGAGGTGATCGCCGTCTGGCCAGAGGAACAGGAGCTGCGCCTGCCCCGCGAGACGCTCGGCGTCGACGCGACCCGGATGATCGGCTCGCTCGCGCTCGGCGTCACGCCCGCGCTGCCGCTGCAACGCCTGGTGATCGAGGGGGAGGCGGCGGACCTCGCCTCGTCGCGCGGATGGACAGCCGCCGTCGCCGCGGCCCAGGTCGCGCTGCGCGAATCCCCGACCGAGGCCGATGCGCCGGTCTACGATCTCGCCGTCTCGCTGACCGACTTCGCGCCCGACAGCGCCGAGCTGGCGCGGTTGCGGGATCTTGTCGGGCTGCCCGAGGTGATCGAAACCCTGACGGCGGAGCTGACGGTCACGTTCGACAAGGGCTGGGACATCACCGCGATCGAGGATCGCAGGCCGCAACCGCGCGCGATCGAGATCACCGCGCTGACCGCAAGGTGGGGGGACCTTGCCCTTGCAGGCACCGGGCAGATTGCCGTCGACGAGACCGGGATCGGCACCGGCGAAATGGCGCTGGAGGCCACCAACTGGCGCGACATCGTGGCGCTGGCCGAGGCCAGCGGCGCCCTGCCCGCCAACCGCGCCCCCCTCGTCCGGGGGGCTTTGGAGACGCTCGCGTCTCTGGCCGGTGATCCCGAGCGGCTCGATGTCCCGCTCAGGTTTTCGCGCGGCTTCGTCCTGATCGGCCCGGTGCCGCTTGGGGCTGCGCCGCGCTTCGTTTTGCCGTAAACCCGCGCGGCGCGGGAGCGCCGGTTCTGGCGGCTGGTTGTGTTTGATTTTCAAAGGAAACAGACTGTTTCCCGTGCTTTGAGACCGCGAGGGTTCACGCCTCTCCCGTCTAGTTCGGGGGGTCCGGAGCCGGTGCCGCGCGGCGCCACGTCTCTGCGTCACGCGTCTTCCGCGGTGCCCCAGCCACCGCCGCCCGGTGTGTGCATCTCGAAGACACCGCCCGCGGGCAGCGCGACCTCGGCGTTTCCGCCCTTCTTTTCGCGTCGCCCATCCGGCCCTTCGGCGATGTTCTCGCCGAGCGCACCGGCCGCCCCGCCGTTCAGGCCGAACGGCGCCACGATGCGAGAAAGGCTGAGCGTGGTCACCGTGACCGGGACCAGGAAACGCAGCCGCCGGACGACGCCGCAGCCGCCGTGCCAGCGCCCCGCCCCACCCGACCCGTGCCGGATCCGAAAGGCCTCAAGCCGCACCGGGAAGCGCTTTTCGAGCACCTCGGGGTCGGTCATCCGGGTGTTGGTCATGTGGCTCTGCACGGCATCGGTCCCGTGAAACCCCGGCCCCGCGCCGGTGCCGCCGGCGATGGTCTCGTAGTTCTGGAAATCGTCGTTGCCCCAGATGAAATTGTTCATCGTGCCCTGGCTGGCGGCCATCGCCCCCAGCGCGCCGAGAAGCGCGTTGCAGGCCGCCTGGCTCACCTCCGTGTTGCCGGCGATCACCGCGGCCGGCGGGGCCGGATTCAGCATCGAGTCCTGCGGCACGATGATGTCGATCGGCGCGAGGCAGCCTTCGTTGAGCGGGATCGCCTGGCCGACGAGCGTGCGGAAGCAATAGAGCACCACCGCCCGGCTGACCGAGAGCGGCGCGTTGTAATTGCCCGAGTGCTGCGCGCTGGTGCCGGTGAAATCGACCCGTGCCCGGCGGTTGGCCCGGTCGACCCGGACCGCCACCCGGATCTCGGCGCCATGGTCGAGCGGCAGGGTGAAGTCGCCGTCCGAGAGCCGGTCGATCACCCGGGCCACGCTTTCGGCCGCGTTCGCCTGCACATGGCCCATGTAGGCGCGCACCACCTCCGGCCCCCAGGCTTCGGCGACCTTGACGAGTTCGCGCCGCCCGGTCTCGTTCGCCGCAACTTGGGCCTTGAGATCGGCGATGTTCTGATCGGGGGCGCGGGCCGGCCAACGTCCTTCGGCCAGCGCCGCGCGGGCTTCGGCCTCGAGAAACCGGCCCGCATCCACCAACCGGACGTTGTCGATGACCACGCCCTCTTCGTCGATCCGGGTCGAATCCGGCGGCCCCGACCCGGGCGTGCGCCCGCCGATGTCGGCGTGATGGCCCCGAGAGCCGAGCCAGAAGGCTATGCGTTCACCAATGAACACGGGCGACACCACGGTCACGTCCGGCAGGTGCGTCCCGCCATTGAACGGCGAATTGAGCATGAAGGCGTCGCCGGGCCGCGCCCTTTCGCCCCATTCGCGCATCACCGTTCGGATGCTCTCGCCCATCGAGCCGAGATGGACCGGCACATGCGGCGCATTGGCGACGAGATCGCCGCGCCCATCGAAGATGGCGCAGGAAAAGTCTAGCCTTTCCTTGATGTTGACGCTCCAGGCCGTGTTGGCGAGCGTCGCCCCCATCTGGTCGGCGACCGACATGAAGAGGTTGTTGAACACCTCGAGCAACACCGGGTCGGCCTCTGTGCCGGCGGCGGGCGGGCGCGCCTTGGCCGCGCTGCGCGCGAGCACCAGGTTGCCGGCGGCATCGACCTCTGCCGTCCACCCCGGCTCGATCACATTGGTCCCGGTCGCCTCGCGGATGATCGCGGGACCCTCGACCCGCGCCCCGGCACCGAGCGTGTCGCGGTCGAACAGCGCTACCTCCTGCCAGCCGTCGAACCAGGCGCGGACGCGATCGACCGGCCTGCCGTCTCCCCCGGGTTCGGGCATGGCGGGCGCGCTGCCGGCGCTGCCGACCGCCTCGACAGCGAGCATGTCGAAGACGATGGCGCGTTCCGGCGAGACGAACCCGAACCGGGCGCGGTGCGCGGCCTCGAAACCCGCCCGCATGGCGTCGACGGGAGCGAAAGCCACCTCGAGCGGTTGATGAGAGCCTTCGTAGCGCAGATGCGCGCTGCGACGGATCGCGACCTCCGCCACGCCCTGGGCACGGACCTCGGACGCCGCCTCTTCGGCGAGCGCGTCCAGCCGGACGCGCGCCTCATCGGCGCACGCGAGGGGTGCGTCGAACTGAGTCTCGCGCAAGCTACGGATGTCGGCGAGCCCCATGCCGAAGGCCGACAATACGCCAGCGTATGGATGCAGGAACACCTTCTCCATCCCCAACGCATCCGCCACGAGACAAGCGTGCTGGCCACCGGCCCCGCCGAAGCATTGCAGCGTGTATCCGGTCACGTCATGGCCGCGTTCGACGCTGATCTTCTTGATCGCCGCCGCCATGTTGTCGACCGCGATCCTGAGGAACCCGCGGGCGACCTCTTCGGGCGGCATCTCGGACCCTCCGGTCGCCCCGGCGATGTCGCGTGCCAGTCCGGCAAAGCCCGCCTGCACAACCTCCGCATCCAGCGGCTGATCGGCGCCGGGCCCGAAGACGCACGGAAAATGCGCCGGCTGCAACCGGCCCAGCATCACGTTGCAATCGGTCACCGTGAGCGGCCCGTCCCGGCGGTAGCAGGCAGGCCCGGGATCGGCGCCCGCACTCTCGGGACCGACCTGGAAACGCCCGTCGCGGAAAGCCAGGATCGACCCGCCACCCGCCGCCACCGTATGGATATCCATCATCGGCGCGCGCATCCGCACGCCCGCCACTTCGGTCTCGAAACTGCGCTCGTAGGCGCCTGCGTAGTGGCTGACATCGGTGGAGGTGCCGCCCATGTCGAAGCCGATGAGCCGGTCAAACCCGGCGGCTTGCGCCGTGCGCGCCATGCCGACGATGCCCCCAGCCGGCCCCGACAGGATCGCGTCCTTGCCCTGGAACCGGTGGGCATCGGTGAGCCCGCCGTTCGACTGCATGAAGTAGAGCCCATGGGTGGCCCGCCCGAGATCGAGCGCCGCCTCGACCTCGGCCACGTAGCGGCGCAGGATCGGCGAGAGATAGGCATCGACCACCGTGGTGTCGCCGCGGCCGACGAGCTTGGCGAGCCGTGAGACCCCGTGGCTGGTGCTCACCTGGGTGAAGCCCGCGGCACGGGCCAGCCTGGCCGCCTGCACCTCGTGATCCGGGGTCACATGGGCATGCAGGAAGGCGATGGCGACGGCCTCGATCCCCTCGGCCCGCGCCGCCTGCAGGGCCTCGTCCAGCGCCGCTTCGTTCAATTTTGTGATCACATTTCCGGCGGCATCGAGCCGCTCTTCGGCCTCGACCACCCGTTCATAGAGCAGGTCCGGCCGCTTGATTTGCAGGGCGAACAGGTCGGGACGGGCCTGCGTCCCGATCCGCAGCAGATCGCCAAAGCCTTCTGTGATCACAAGCAACACCCGCTCGCCCTTGCGTTCCAGAAGCGCGTTGGTGGCCACGGTCGTGCCCATCTTGACCGCGCGGACGCATGCGTCGGGAATGGGCGCACCCGGGGCGAGCGCGAGGCAACGCCGGATGCCTTCGACGGCGGCATCGCGGTATTGTTCGGGGTCCTCCGACAAGAGCTTGGCCGTTTCGATGCCGCCATCCGGCCTCTGGGCAACCACGTCGGTGAAGGTTCCGCCCCGGTCGATCCAGAATTCCCATTGTCCTGTCAAACGCGCGCCCTCCATCGTCGGTCAATGGGTCGGGCAGCGCGTGGAAAATGTCAATCAGAGCCTGTCGCGCAGGCTGAACCAGATCATCGCCAGCACCAGCATCGGCCAGCGCAAGGCTGCGCCGCCGGGAAAGCGCGGCGTGGGCACGCTGGCCATCAAGTCGAACCGCCCCGCCGTCCCGCCGATCGCCTCGGCCGCGAGCTTGCCGCCCAGCGTCGCCATGGCCACGCCGTGGCCGGAATAGCCGCCTGCCGTCAGGATGTTGGGGGCGATCCACTCGAAATGCGGCATCCGGCTTCGGGTGATCCCGAGCGTGCCGCCCCAGGCATGGTCGATCTTCACCTCGGCCAGCTCGGGGAAGATCTCCAGCATCGGTCTGCGCGCCTTGGCGGCGATGTCGGCGGGGAAGCGGTAGCCGTAGCTTTCGCCGCCGCCGAACAGCATCCGCCCATCCGCCGACAGCCGGAAGTAATTGATGACGAATTTGGAATCCGCCACCGCCTCGCGCCCCGGGATCAGCTTGTCGGCAAGCGCCCCGAGCGGCTCGGTCGCAACGATGTAATTGTTGATCGGCATCACCTGCGCGGCGATCCGGCGGTCCATCTCGCCGAGATAGCCGTTGGCGGCCCAGATGAGATGGCGCGCCCGGATCCGCGCTTTGCCTGCGCCGATGCGCACCGGGTCGGTCTCGGTGACCCAGTCCACCCGGGACCGTTCGAAGATCCGCACCCCCGCATCGCGCGCCGCGCGGGCGAGGCCGAGCGCGTAGTTGAGCGGGTGCAGATGGCCGCCGCCCGCATCGAATACGCCGCCATGATAGGCCTCGGACCCGACCCGCGCGCGGATCTCGTCGCGCGTCAGCGGGTGCATCTTGTCGTAGCCGTAGATATCCCGCAGCGTCTCGGCATAGGCGTGGCTGTGCGGCACCAGTCGTTCGCGGTGGTCGGCGTGGATGAGGCCGGGCACGAAATCCGCCTCCGGCGCATGGCGCGCCACCA
>DQCI01000108.1:4597-12907 GCA_003545125.1 Paracoccaceae bacterium | reverse complement strand
CTGGGCCAGGTGCAGGGCCGCCGACAGCCCGGTATAGCCACCGCCGATCACCGCGACATCGCAGGAGATCTCACCCGCGGCCTCGGGGAACGGGGCCAACGGCATCGCCGTCGCCGCGTACCAGGAGGGCGGGTATTCCCCCAGCCGGTCGTTCGCCGTCAGGATATCGAGTCCCACGATTGCCCCTTTTTTTCTTGGCCGAAATGCTCCGGGGGAGCACGTCGCACCAGCGGTGCGCAAGCGCCATCGGGCAGAGCTCCCTCGCCCCGCTCGCGTGCCGGGCGCTTAACCCGCGGTCTTCAGAAGCCCCGCTTCCTTCACAGCCGCGTGGCCCTCGTCGAGCGATCGCAGCGCGCGTTCGTACAACAGGTCGATGTCGGCCTTTTGCATCACCAGCGGCGGCGACACGACCATCCGGTCGCCCACATGACGCATGATGAGGTTGTTGGCGAAACAGCGTTCGCGCACCATCAGCCCCACGGTGCCGGCGGGGCTTTCGAACGGCAAGCGCGCGCTCTTGTCGGCGGTCAGCGCCAGCGAGGCCATCATGCCGACGATCTTGGTCTCGCCCACGAACGGGTGGTCGCCAAGCTGGTGCCATTTCTCAGCCAGGTAGGGCCCGGCCTCGTCTCGCACATGGTCGACGATCTTTTCCTCTTCCATGATGCGCAGATTCTCGAGCGCCACGGCGGCCGCAACCGGGTGGCCGGAATAGGTGTAGCCGTGGGTAAACTCCTCGGCGCCGATCACCTCGGCCACCTTGTCCGAGACCATCGACCCGCCGATCGGCGCGTAGCCCGACGAGAGCCCCTTGGCGATGGTCATGATGTCGGGTTTGAGCCCGTAATACTCGGTGCCGAACCAGCGGCCGGTGCGCCCGAACCCGGTAATGACCTCGTCGACGACAAGCAGGATGTCGCGCTCGGCGCAGATCCGGGAGATCTCGGGCCAGTAGCTGTCGGGCGGCACGATCACGCCGCCCGCCCCCTGCACCGGCTCGGCGATGAAGGCGGCAACCCGGTCTTCGCCCAACTCGTCGATCTTGGCTTCGAGCTCGCGTGCCCGCATGATCCCGAAATCCTCGGGGCTCATCTCGCCGCCTTCGGCGTACCAGTCCGGCTGGCCGATATGCACGATATCGGGGATCGGCATGCCGCCTTGGGCATGCATGCCCTGCATGCCGCCAAGCGAGGCGGAGCCGACGGAGGTGCCGTGGTAGGCGTTCTTGCGGCTGATGATCACATGCTTTTGCGGCTTGCCCATCAGGTCCCAGTAACGGCGCACCAGGCGGATGTTGGTGTCGTTCGCTTCGGAGCCGCCGGACGCGAAGAAGACGTGGTTGAGATCGCCGGGCGCCAGCGCCGCGAGCTTGTCGGCCAGCGCAATGGCGGGCACATGCGTCGACATGAAGAAGGTGTTGTAGTAGGGCAGCTCCTTCATCTGCCGCGCCGCGGCCTCGGCAAGCTCATCGCGCCCGTAGCCGATGTTGACGCACCAGAGCCCCGCCATCGCGTCGAGAATCTGCTCGCCTTCGCTGTCGGTCAGCGTGACCCCGTCGGCCCGGGTGATGACCCGCGCGCCGTGCTTGGCGAGGTCCGCGTTTGCGGTGAACGGATGCATGTGGTGAGCGGCATCGAGCGCCTGAAGCTCGGCGGTCGGCAGGTGATTCGTGATCTCGTTCATGGGGTCCTCGCCGTGAAATACGCGCCCAGAATATGATCAAAAAGCGGACTGTCAACGAAGGCCCGGCCCGATTTCTGTCATCGAGGGTCAGGATAGCGACCGGGTGACCTGCGCGATTCCCTGTTCGATATCGCCCAGGATCGCCGCTGCGACCCCGTCTGCATCACCCGCGCGCATCGCCGCCAGCGCCTCGCGGTGCATGTCCGGCAGGTTGGCGGTGCCGTGGCGGCCGAGCATCACCCGGAGCGGCGGGCCGGAGCGCAGCCACAATATTTCCGAGATCGCGATGAGCACCGCAGCGCCAGAGAGCGCATAGAGCCGCGCGTGGAACTGGTGGTTATGCTCAAGGTAGCCGCGCACGTCGCCGGTTTCGATCGCCGCGTCCACCGCCGCATCCTCGGCCGCGAGCCCGTCGATGTGGGTTTCCTTTATGTTTTCAACGGCTCGTCGGGCAAGTTCCGGCTCGACGCTGCGCCGCACGAAGGCCAGTTCGCCGAACTGCGCCAGCGTCAGCTCGGGCACTTCCACCCGCCGGTTGCCCTTGAACACCAGCGCGCCCTGGCTGGTCATCCGCCGGATTGCCTCGCGCACCGGGGTCATGCCGAGACCGACGCGCTCGGCCAGACCCAGGATTGTCACTGGCTCCCCCGGCGCAAGCTCGCCGTAGAGGACCATTTCGCGCAATCTTCGGTAGGCGCGTTCGTGATCGGGCATTTTGGCCGCTTCGCCTGCCACGTCCTCTCCCCGGATCAATCGCTTTGCGCTGCCGCGCGAAGTGGATAAAGTCAAATAGTACGCTATCGCCTTGCGGACGATTTGACCATATCGTCTGTCTGTGTAGATTTGATCAAAATATGAGCCAGGCCGCAAAGGCCCGGCCAAGGGGAAAACAGGGGAGACATCCATGCCCAAAACCACCTTGCTGCTCGGCACGGCCATCGCGCTGGTTGCCGGCGCCGCGACCGCAGATGAAGTGCGGGTCTACAACTGGTCCGACTATATCGACGAGGCGCTGCTCGCCAGGTTCGAGGAAGAGACCGGGCTCGAGCTGATCTACGACGTGTTCGATTCCAACGAGGTGCTCGAGACCAAGATGCTCGCGGGCGGTTCGGGCTATGACGTGGTGGTGCCCTCGGGCACCTTCCTGCAGCGCCAGATCACCGCCGGCGCCTTCCAGAAGCTCGACATGTCGAAGCTGCCCAACATCGAGAACATGTGGGACGTGGTCTCCTCGCGCACCGCGCAATACGATCCCGGCAACGCGTATTCGATCAACTACATGTGGGGCACCACCGGCCTCGGCGTGAATGTCGGCAAGGTGACCGAACTGTTGGGCGAAGACGCCCCGATCGACAGCTGGTCGCTGGTGTTCGACCCGGCCAACATGGAAAAACTCGCCGACTGCGGCGTGATGTTCCTCGACGCGCCCTCGGAAATGATCCCCGCCGCACTCGCCTTCGCCGGGGAAAACCCCGACGACCACGACCCGGAGGTGATCGCCAAGGCGGGAGATGTCTACGGCGCGGTGCGCCCCTACATCGGCAAGTTCCATTCCTCGGAATACATCGAGGCGCTGGCCAACGGCGAGATCTGCGTCGCCGTCGGCTGGTCGGGTGACATCCTGCAGGCGCGCGACCGCGCCTGGGAAGCCGACAACGGCGTCGAGATCGCCTATCACGCGCCGGTCGAGGGCGCGCAGATGTGGTTCGACCAGATGGCGATCCCGGTCGACGCGCCGAACCCGGAGGGCGCGCACACCTTCCTCAACTTCATCATGGACCCGCAGAACATGGCGGATGCGTCCAACTACGTCTACTACGCCAACGGCAATATCGCCTCGCAGGATTTGCTCGTGGAAGACGTGATCGGCGATCCGGCGATCTACCCCGACGCGGCGACGCTGGAGAACCTGTTCACCACGCGGCCCTATGACGCCAAGGTTCAACGGGTCGTGACCCGGCTCTGGACCAAGATCAAGTCGGGCACCTGACCCGCCTCCATCCGGCCCCCGCCCGAGACAGCTGCGGGGGCCCTTCGCCACCGGTGACATCATGGCCGACGCCCCGCGAAAACCGCGCCCAAACCCGAATGAGACGGATTTCGTCCCCTGGGAAGACCCGGACGCAGTGCCGCTGATCCGGTTTGAAAGCGTCACCAAGCGGTTCGGTGATTTCACCGCAATCGACGATCTTTCGCTCGACATCTTCGAGAAGGAATTCTTCGCCCTGCTCGGCCCCTCGGGCTGCGGCAAGACCACAATGATGCGGATGCTCGCAGGCTTCGAGGCCGCCACCGAGGGCCGGATCACGCTCGGCGGACAGGACATGGGGGGCATTGCGCCCAAC
Source organism: Paracoccaceae bacterium (assembly GCA_003545125.1). GTDB lineage: Bacteria > Pseudomonadota > Alphaproteobacteria > Rhodobacterales > Rhodobacteraceae > Sinisalibacter. The sequence continues at coordinate 8,879 of DQCI01000108.1, read as the reverse complement.
GAGCGGCCGGTGAACATGATGTTCCAGAGCTACGCGCTGTTTCCGCACCTGAGCGTCTGGGACAACATCGCCTTCGGGCTCAAGCGCGACAGAATGCCGAAGGACAAGATCGAGGACCGGGTCAACGAGATGCTGCGCCTCACCCGGCTGGAGCAATTCGCCCGCCGCAAACCGCACCAGATTTCCGGCGGCCAGCGCCAGCGCGTGGCGCTCGCCCGCTCGCTCGCCAAGGCGCCGAAACTCCTCTTGCTCGACGAACCGCTCGGCGCGCTCGACCGCAAGCTGCGCGAGGAAACCCAGTTCGAGCTGATGGACATCCAGGAGACCACTGGCACCACCTTCGTGATCGTCACCCACGACCAGGAAGAAGCGATGACCGTCGCCAGCCGGATCGCGGTGATGGACCATGGCAAGGTGATCCAGGTCGACACCCCGGCACGGGTCTACGAACAGCCCACATCGGTCTACGTGGCCGATTTCATCGGCGACGTGAACCTGATCGAGGGGACCTACACCCGGCCGGATCCGGACCATGCCGAGATTGCCTATGCCGAGCGCGAGCCGCCGCTTTCGGTCGAACCCGTCGAGGGCGTGAGCATCGGCACGCGGGTAACCTACGCGATCCGGCCCGAAAAGATCATGGTCACCCGCGACCGCAGCGAGGACCAGCGAAACTGGGCTTTCGGCAAGATCATCGACATCGGCTATCTCGGCAATGTCTCGACCTATCACGTCGAACTTGCGAACGGGCAGATGGTGAAAGCGGCGATGACCAATTCGAGCCGCATCGCGCGCCGCGAGTTTACCTGGGACGACGAGGTCTGGCTGTCTTGGCGCGAGACCGCGGGCGTCGTGCTCACGGCATGAAGCGATTTGCGCTCATAGCCCTGCCCTATGGCTGGCTGGTTGCGCTGTTCCTGGTGCCCTTCCTGATCGTGCTCAAGATCAGCCTGTCGGACACCGCGCTGGCGATCCCGCCCTATGTGCCCACCCTTGATCTCGCGGAAGGTTGGGCCGGGGTCCGGGCCTTCTTCGCCGAGCTCGATTTCGAGAACTTCGCCTTTCTCACCACCGATGACCTCTACTGGAAGGCCTATTTGTCGTCGCTCAAGATCGCGGTCGCCTCGACGCTGATGGCGCTCATCGTCGGCTATCCGATCGCCTACGGCATGAGCCGCGCCGCCGACGCCTGGCGGCCGACGCTCCTGATGCTGGTAATCCTGCCGTTCTGGACCTCTTTCCTGATCCGGGTCTATGCGTGGAAGGCAATCCTGGCGCAGGAAGGGTTCCTCAACCAGCTGCTGATGGGGCTCGGGGTGATCTCGGAGCCGCTCACGATCCTCAACACCAACACCGCCGTCTACATCGGCATCGTCTACACCTACCTGCCGTTTATGGTGCTGCCGCTCTTCGCCGCCCTCGACCGGCTCGACGAGAGCCTGCTCGAAGCCGCCGAAGACCTCGGCTGCACGCGGATGAAGGCCTTCTGGCTGATCACCCTGCCGTTGTCGAAACAGGGGATCATCGCCGGCTCCTTCCTGGTCTTCATCCCCGTAATGGGCGAGTTCGTGATCCCGACGCTGCTCGGCGGCTCCGACACGCTGATGATCGGCAAGGTGCTGTGGGAGGAATTCTTCTCCAACCGCGACTGGCCGGTGGCCTCGGCCGTGGCGATCATCCTGCTTGCGATCCTGATCATCCCGATCGTGCTCTTCATCAAGAACGAAGAGAAGGAATGGGAGGGCGAGACATGAAGGTGCGGCGTTTTCTGATGCAGAAAACGAAACGGAAAACGTACGTTTTCCGCCACGGTTTCCGCGCGGAAACCGAAACGAAATCCGCGACGGATTTCGCCGTCCTGACTGCCGCCGCACCCGCGACCCTGTCCGGTCTTCGCCCGCGGGACGATCGCGCGGAAGGCCCGGAGGGTCGGACGATCCGCGGGGTGTGCGGATGAGAAAGCTCTCCTGGTTCAACCTGACCTCGCTCACCTTCGGCTTTGCTTTCCTTTATCTGCCGATGATCGTGCTGGTGGTCTATTCGTTCAATTCCAACAAGCTCGTGACCGTCTGGGCCGGGTTCTCGACCAAGTGGTACGGCGAGCTGTTCCGCAACGAAGCGATGATGGATGCGGCCTGGGTCACCGTGCGCGTCGCCGTCGCCTCGTCGACCCTCGCAACCGTGCTCGGCACCATCGCGGCCTATGTGCTGGTGCGCGGTGGGCGTTTCCATGGCCGCACCCTGTTTTCGGGGATGCTCTACGCGCCGCTCGTCATGCCGGACGTGATCCTCGGCCTGTCGCTTCTGCTATTGTTCATCGCCATCGGCCTCGACCGGGGGCTTCTCACCATCATCCTCGCCCACACGACCTTCTCGATGGCCTATGTGGCCGTCGTCGTTACCTCGAGGTTGGTCGCCTTCGACCGCTCCCTTGAGGAAGCCGCGCTCGATCTCGGCTGCACGCGGTTCGACGCCTTCCGGCTGGTGACGCTGCCGATCATCGCGCCCGCGGTGATCTCGGGTTGGCTTCTCGGCTTCACCCTGTCGCTCGACGATCTGGTGATCGCCTCCTTCACCTCCGGGCCCTCGTCGACCACGCTGCCGATCAAGATCTACTCCGCCGTCCGGCTCGGTGTCAGCCCCGAGATCAACGCGCTTTCGGCGATCCTGATCGGCGTCGTTTCGGTCGGTGTCATCACCACCTCGCTGATTTCCAAACGCGCCATCACGAAGCGCCTCGCAGAAGAAAACAGAGCCGCCCCATGACCGTCTTCCTGACCGAATACGCCGCCTTCTGTGAGACCCACGGGAGGCCTGACCGGGTTGAGCTGATGCTGTGCGACATCAACGCGATCCTGCGCGGCAAATGGCTGCCCGGCGAGGACGAGGCGAAGCTCGCGGACGGCGGCGTGCGTCTGCCGCTGTCGACCTACGCGCCCAACATCATGGGCGAGGAAGTCGAGGCGACCGGGCTCGGCATCTCCGTCGGCGACCCGGACGGGCGGCTCTACCCGGTCCCCGGCAGCCTCCAGCCGGTACCCTGGGCCCGCGGCCAGAACGTGGCGCAGGTGATCGTCGAGATGCACGACGAGACTGGCGAAGTCGCCCCGTATTCGTCGCGCGGCCAGCTCGAAACCATGCTCGCCCGGTTCCACGCAAAAGGGCTGCGGCCCGTGGTGGCGACGGAGCTCGAGTTTTACCTCTACCAGCCGCGCGAGGCGCGCGAAGACGCGCCCGAGCCGCCCGAGCGCAGCCCCGAGTTTCAGAACTACGATCTCGAAGTTCTCGACCGCACCCAGACCATTCTCGACGCCATCCGCGACGGCGCCATCGCCCAGGGCCTGGCGCCCGACACGCTGATCGCCGAATATGGACCCGGGCAGTTCGAGATCAACTTCCACCACACCGACGACGCGCTGAAAGCCGCGGACGATGCTTTGGTGTTCCGCCGACTGGTGCGCCACATCGCCCGGCGCCACGAGATGGGCGCGACCTTCATGGCCAAGCCTTATGCCGACTACCCCGGTAACGGCATGCACGCCCATGTCTCGCTGGTCGATGCCGATGGGCGCAACCTTTTCGACGACGGCAGCGGCGCGCCGTCGTCGATGCTGAAACAGGCCGTGGCCGGCACCCTGGCGACGATGGAAGACCTGCAGGCCGTCTTCGCCCCGCACATGAACTCCTACCGCCGGTTCCAACGCAACTCCTTCGCCCCGCACGCCCCCGACTGGGGGCTCGACAACCGCGCCGCAGCGGTGCGTCTGCCGGAGGTGTCCGGGCCCGGCGCGCGGCTCGAACACCGGATCAGCGGCGCCGACGTAAACCCCTATCTGGCGCTTGCGGCGATCCTCGGCGGCATGCTTCGCGGCCTTGAAAACCCCGACCTGCCCCTGCCCCCGCCGCTCGACGACGATGTCGGCGCACATGCGGACCCGCTGACCGCGGACTGGGCGACGGCGGTCGATACCTTTGCCGAATCCGCCCTTGCCGCCGACACCTTCGGCGAAGAGTTTCGCGGCATCTACACCGCCGTGCGCCGCAACGAGATCGAACAGCTCACCACCGCGATCAGCCAGATCGAGTACCGGACCTATCTGGGGCGGCTGTGAAACGCCTCTGGGAGGCGCGCGCCTACGGCGATGGCCCACGCGCAGGGTGCGCGTGGTCGCTCGATACCGATTGGCCGGGGGTCGACGGAGATTTTGACACCGATATCGCGGTGATCGGCGGTGGATACACGGGGCTCTCGGCGGCGCTGCACCTCGCCCGAATGGGCGAA
>DQCI01000108.1:3442-4540 GCA_003545125.1 Paracoccaceae bacterium | reverse complement strand
CGGGTGTCCGACGCGGCGCTGGTGCGCCGCCACGGGCCGGGCGCCGATGACCAATGGTTTGCCGCCGAGACCCGTGCCGTCGACCTCGTGGCCGGGTTGATCGGCGAGCTCGGGATCGATGCAGCGACCCATTCCGACGGCGAGCTGGTGCTCGCGCACCACCCCCGGGCCTTCCGGACGTTCAGTGATGAACGCGAAAGGCTCGCCCGGCGCGGCGTGGTTTCCGAAGTGCTGCCGCCTGACGCACTGAAGGCGCGCGGGCTCGCGGCCGCCGACACGCATGGGGGGCTGCATATCCGCAAGGGCTTCGGACTTGATCCCGGCGCCTACGTCCGGGGCCTTGCCCGGGGCGCTGCCGATTCTGGGGCGGACATCCGGACGCGGGCGCCCGTTGTTTCGGTCAGCCATGAACGCGATAACATCCGCCTCGTTACCCCCACGGGCAGCCTGCGCGCAAAGCGCGTGCTCATCGCGACCGGCGGCTATTCGTCCGAAGACCTGCCACCTTGGCTCGGGGGCCGCCTGCTGCCGGTGCAATCGAGCGTGATCGTGACCCGTCCGCTGACCGAGGCGGAACAGGCGGCGCAGGGGTGGACGGGCGATCTCATGGCCTACGACAGCCGGACCCTCCTGCACTATTTCAGGCTGATGCCGGATGGGCGTTTCCTGTTCGGGATGCGCGGCGGCAACCGCGCCACGCGGCGGGCCGAGGCCCGCATTGCCCGCAAGATACGGGGTGATTTCGCGGCGATGTTTCCGGCCTGGGCCGGTGTCAGCATCGACCACGAGTGGTCGGGCCTCGTTACCCTCACCGCGCGCGGCACGCCTTTCGTCGGAGAGGTTCCCGGCCTCGCAGGCGTCTGGGCGGCGCTTGCCTATCATGGCAACGGTGTCGCGATGGGCACCTATGCGGGCGCATTGGCGGCGGATCTGATCAGGGGGACACGCCCCGCGTTGCCCTTCCCCGACGCGATCAAGGCCCCGCTGGCGCGCTTCCCGCTGGCCCCCCTGCGCCGCAGTCTGTTCGCCGCGGCCGGGTCGGTCCTGGGGGTGGCGGATCGGCTTTAGCCGGGGGCCCGAGCCACACCGGACGCCGGG
>DQCI01000108.1:244-3376 GCA_003545125.1 Paracoccaceae bacterium | reverse complement strand
CCGGAAGGCCCGTTTACCTCAAAAAACAGAAGCTTGCACGCTTGGAGCGTGAGGAACCGCCGGCATCACCACCCGCGCGCAATTCCCTCAGGCGCTCGGGTCCGAAAACCTGTTGTCGCGTGGGAAGCCGTGCGGGGGCAGTTTGCCGACCGAGGCGCGCTTGCCGATCCAGGGGCGCATGTCCACCTCGGTGCGGGTCCGGTCGCCCGCCGCCGCCCAGGAGAGGCCCTTGTCGAGATCGAAGGTGGTGATGTCGGACAGCCCGCCGTCGAGCTCCAGCACCCCCTGTTTGCCGCGCGCAGCATTGTATTTCTGCAGCCGTACGCCCTTGCCGCGGGTCATCTCGGGAAGCTCCGACAGCGGGAACACCAGCAGTTTGCGGTTCTGGCTCACGACCGCAACGTGGTCGCCCGTCACCGGCTTGCAGATCTTCGCGACCCCGCCGCCGACGTTCAGCACCTGTTTGCCGGCGCGGGTCTGGGCGACGACCTCGTCTGCGGTGACCACAAACCCGTTGCCCTCGGCGCTGGCGACGATGAGCCGGGTGCCGGGCCGGTGGGTGAACATGGTGACGATGCCCGCCTCGTTGGGCAGGTCCACCATCAGCCGCAGGGGTTCGCCCATGCCACGCCCACCGGGAAGATTGGAGGCCGCGAGCGTGTAGAACCGCCCGTTCCCGCCGAACACCAGGAGCTTGTCGGTGGTCTCGGCGTGGAAGGCGAACCGCGGGCCGTCGCCGTCCTTGAACTTGAACTCGCGGGTTAGGTCGACATGGCCCGACGGCGCACGGATCCAGCCCATCTGGCTGCAGACCACGGTCAGCGGTTCGCGCTCGATCATCGCCTCGAGCGGCACTTCCTCGATCTCGCTCGCTTCCTCGATCACGGTCCGGCGCGCGCCGCCCTCGTAATCCTTGCCGAATGCCTTCTTGGCGGCCCGGAGCTGGTCGGCGATCCGCGCCCATTGCAGCTCGACACTTTCGAGCAGGTCCTCGAGCCCGGCGCGCTCTTCCATCAGCGCATCGCGTTCGCGGATAAGCTCCATCTCTTCGAGCCGGCGCAAGCTCCTGAGCCGCATGTTGAGGATCGCCTCGGCCTGGACGTCCGAGAGACCTTCGGAACGCCCCGCAAACCGGCGCGGGATCTTCGGCCCACCCGCGTTATCGGTGGCGCTCTCGGCGAGCACGCCCCGTGCGGCCGCCTCCGGGTCTTCGCGCAGCTCCAGCGCCGCCACGTCGACCCCCGCGAGCGGCGAGACATAGTCGCTCTCGTCGGTGGCGCGGACAATCGTCGCCTGGTGCGGGCGCGACCAGTCCTCGTACATCAACCCCGCCTTCGGGTCGTCGTCGTAGCGGATGATGTCGATCACCCGGTCGAGGTTGAGGAAGGCGATGATGAAGCCTTCGAGCACCTCCAGCCGGTGGTCGATCCTGTCCATCCGGTGCTGCGAGCGGCGGATCAGCACCTCGCGGCGGAAGTCGAGGAAGGCGCGCAGCACCTCCTTGAGCGAGCAGACCTTCGGCGTCACCCCGTCGATCAGCACGTTCATGTTGAGGTTGAACCGCGTCTCCAGCTCCGAGTTGCGGAACATCATCCCCATCAGCACCTCGGGGTCGACGTTCTTCGAGCGCGGTTCCAGCACCACACGGATGTCGTCGGCGCTTTCGTCGCGCACATCCGCCAGGATCGGCACCTTCTTGGTCTGGATCACCTCGGCGATCTTCTCGATCAGCTTCGACTTCTGCACCTGGTAAGGGATCTCGGTGACCACGATCTGCCACTGGCCACGGCCGAGATCCTCGACCTCCCATTTTGCGCGCAGCCGGAACGCGCCCCGGCCGGTGCGGTAGGCCTGGGCGATGGTCTCGCGGTCGTCGACGATGATCCCGCCGGTCGGGAAATCGGGCCCGGGGACGTAGTTCAGGAGCGTGTCGTCGCGGGCATCCGGTGTTTTGATGAGATGCAGGCAGGCCTCGACCAGCTCGGCAATATTGTGCGGCGGTATGTTGGTGGCCATGCCCACCGCGATGCCCGTCGCCCCATTGGCGAGCAGGTGCGGGAAGGTCGCCGGCAACACCACCGGCTCCTCGAGCCGGCCGTCGTAGTTGGGCCGGAAGTCGACCGCGTTTTCGTCGAGCCCGTCCAGCATCGCCTCGGCGACAATGGTCATCCGTGCCTCGGTGTAGCGCGCGGCCGCCGGGTTGTCGCCGTCGATATTGCCGAAGTTGCCCTGGCCGTCGACCAGCGGGTAGCGGACGTTGAAATCCTGCGCCAGCCGCGCCATCGCGTCGTAGATCGCGGCATCGCCGTGGGGATGGAAATCGCCCATCGTGTCGCCGGAGATCTTCGCCGATTTCAGGAATTTGCCGCCGGAATTCAGCTTCAGCCGGTGCATCGCATAGAGGATGCGCCGGTGCACCGGCTTCAACCCGTCGCGCGCGTCCGGAAGTGCGCGGTGCATGATCGTCGACAGCGCATAGGTCAGATAGCGGTCGCCGATCGCCCGGCGCAGCGTTTCGCGGGTTTCGAACGGGGACTTGTCCTGATCGTCGACGGTGTCGGTCATGCCGGTGTCAATACAGGCCCGATTCACCCCCCGCAAGCGGCACACCTCGGGTTTTTCCGCCACAAATGCCCGCCGATCGCGTGAGGCTCTGGCGCGGTTTCGCCGCGGGCGTTATTGGGGGGCCATGCGCGTGGCGAAATTCACATTGCTGACCGTTCTTCTGCTCTACCTGGGCATGATGTACTTCGGCCGCGAGGCCGGGCTGCCGGACAATCGGATCGGCCGCGAGAGCTCGTTATGGGCCGAGCTCTTCGGCGGCGACGGCGAGACCGGCCCGCTCGCGCTGCTGACCGAGCCCGCAGCCGCGCCCGCACCGCCGCCGGCCCCGGCCCCGGCCGCGCAACCAGCGGCCAATCCGGACCCGGTCGCGGCGCCCGCCCCCGCACCGGCGGACTCCATGGCGTCCAACGCGACCGAGACCGTAGATCAACCGGCCGCCGAGCCGCTGCCGCCTGCCGACCCCGCGCCCGAGCCCGAGCCCGCGCCGGAAACCGAGGCCGCGCTGGAGCCCGAAGCCGCGCCGGACAGCCCGCCAACCGTCGGCACCGACCTCGCGCCTGCGCGCAG
>DQCI01000108.1:0-123 GCA_003545125.1 Paracoccaceae bacterium | reverse complement strand
GCCGGAACCCGACCCGGTCACGGCCGTGCTCGAAGCGGTGCTCGCCGAGCAGATCCCGGGGCCGCCTGTCGCCGAGGGCGCAACGGACGGGACCGCGCCCGAAACGACGGCGACGGATGCGCC
>DQCI01000021.1:9672-18774 GCA_003545125.1 Paracoccaceae bacterium | reverse complement strand
CGCGCATGGGCAGCCGACTTCAACCACCCCCATCCCCACTCGAGCCTCGACGGGCGCACCCAGTGGGAGTATCACCATCGCTCAAGAGCGGACCAAACCCTGTACACAGCCAAGGTCAGGATTCTTAACCGGAACATGACGACGGCGGCGCGTGCGCAGGCAGACGGGGAGACCTTGGGGCATTTGTCGTAGCGGGTGGCGACGCGGCGCCCGTCCTTGAGGCGGGCAAAGGTGGTCTCGGTCTTGTGGCGCTTGCGATAGCGGATTTGATCTTGGGAGATCGGGATCTTTCGTCCCACTTCGAGACGGGATGCGGGGCTTGATCCCCTTGTTTTCAAGCTCTTCGCGAGACCGGTCCGCGTGATAGCCCCGATCTGCCAACATGTGTTTGGCCGTCGGCAGACTACCCAGCAGAGCACGCGCGCCGATGTGGTCGCTGCGCTGACCCGCCGTCAGAAACAGAAACCCGGGGGCGCCCCAAAAACGTCGGTGACGGTGTGCAGCGTCACGTTCATACCCGCTTTCGTGGACCCGATCAGACGTCCGCGCCCCCCTTTTTCAGCCCCTGGCTGGAAGCCGTGCAGTGGGTCTTGGGGGGGTCTCGAGGTGGGGGGCGTCCGTTGCCCGGCAGGCGATTGCGCGGCAATCTGCCGAGACGGGATCATCAGCGTGTCTGTCACGCCACCCCGGCTCGACAATTCAAGCAGCATCCGCGCGGAGATGCCCTTGTCGCTCCCTTTGACCGGCAGGGCATGCCGGGCATGCCCGAGAGGGGGCGCTTCCAACGACTGTGGAGGGGAATGTGTGGACCGGACCCAGCCGGCGCGTCTCTCCAGCGCAAGCCATTGCGATTAATGAGGATAATGCCGCTCAGCACCCGCCTGCCATTGACACGCGGCGTGTCGTGAGACTTAGGGAAGACGGGCGCCAAACGCGCCATCTGCGCGTCGGTCAGCGAGGAAAGTCGCTCATGTCACTGCTCCTCACCGCTCCGTTTTGGCAGCTGTGAACCACATCTTCATAGGGACATCATTGCATCCTGACCCTAACCGTTAAACGCGGACTCTCAGGGGAGCAGGGCACTCGTGCCGGCCACCAGCCCCGGGCGGTCCTGATCCAATGTATCAGGCTTTCACCGGACCCCGCCGCTTCGGATGCCCACGCCACTCAGATCCTCGCCAATCTGGGCGGTTTGATATTGGCAGCCGACGCACCGGGGGCATTCGTTGAGCGTGTTGCTGGGACACGACAATTATGAGCTGTAAAGTGGCAGCGCGACCAACCTGTCCGGCCTCAAAGCCAGTCCGGAACCGCGTCGCGGGCGAGCATCTCCGCGTATGAGGGCCGCGCGCGGACGACCGCAAACTGATCGCCGTCCACCAGAACTTCGGGGATCAGGGGCCGGGAATTGTACTCCGACGCCATGACAGCGCCATAGGCGCCGGCCGAGCGGAAAGCGATGAGATCCTCGGGGCCGACCGGCGCGAGGCTGCGGGCCTTCGCAAAGGTGTCACCACTTTCGCAGACCGGGCCGACGATGTCGTAATGTTCCTGCTCCAGCCCTGGTTCGGGCGCGATGACCGGCACGATATCGTGGTGCGCCTCATACATTGCGGGCCGCACCAGGTCGTTCATCGCCGCATCGAGGATGAGAAACTTCCGGCCTTCGCCCTGTTTAACGTAGATCGTGCGCGCCACCATCAATCCGGCGTTGCCGGCGATGAGCCGGCCGGGCTCGATCTCGATCTCGCAGCCGAGCTGACCCACCGTCTCGCGCACGACCGCGCCGTAATCGGCGGGCAGCGGCGGCGCGGTATTGGAGGCTTCGTAAGGGATCCCGAGCCCGCCGCCGAGATCGAGCCGGGAGATCTCGTGACCGTCGGCGCGGAGCTGTTCGGTGAGTTCGGCGACCTTGGTGTAGGCGGCGCGGTAGGGCGCAAGGTCGGTGAGCTGCGAGCCGATATGCACGTCGACGCCAACGACACGCAGGTTCGGCTGCGCCGCGGTCTCGCCGTAGGCCCCGCGGGCCCTGGCGATCGGAATGCCGAATTTGTTTTCGCTCTTGCCGGTGGCGATCTTCTCATGCGTTTTCGCGTCGACGTCCGGATTGACCCGGATCGTGACCGGAACCGTTACACCGAGGCTGGATGCGACCTCCTGCAATGCCAGCATCTCTGGCTCGCTCTCGAGGTTGACCTGGCGGATCCCGCCTTCGAGGGCAATGCGCATCTCTTCACGTGTCTTGCCGACGCCGGAGAACACGATGCGTTCTCCGGGCACTCCGGCCGCCTTCGCGCGCAGGTATTCGCCGGCCGAGACCACATCCATGCCCGCGCCCATGTCGCCGAGCAGCTTCAGCACCGCGAGGTTGGAATTGGCCTTCACCGCGTAGCATACGAGGTGATCCATCCCAGCGAGCGCATCGTCGAACACCTGGAAATGGCGCCTCAGCGTGGCCGCCGAATAGACGTAGAAAGGCGTGCCGACCGTGCCCGCGATTTCGGGGATGGCAACGTCCTCGGCATGGAGGAGGCCGGCGCGGTAGTTGAAATGATCCATGACGGGCCTCGTGTTTCGGTCGGGACGTGATAGCACGCCCTCCGCGCGGTTCAATTGGCTTTCGAACGGCTTGCGCCGTCCGCCCCGTCACCCCGGAGGGGTGCCACTGATGGTGGGGGGCGTGCGCCCCTTGGGCCAGGATCTCAGCCCGCGGTCGTAGGTGTTGGCAATGGACAGCAAATGACGTTTGAATTTCGCCCCCGGACCCCCGGGAGTATTTGAGCCAAGAAGAGGGAAAGGACGAGGGGCGTGTTCAGCTAACCGGCCGGGTGCGCAGGAAAAGATAGAGCGGCAGGCCGAAGGAGACGCCGACGAAGAGCGTGGCCGGGATCGTCACAAGGGCGAGCCAGTTCCGGCGCACCAGGGTTTCGGCCAGGCACCAGACGACGAGCACCGCCGCCGAGATCATCAGATCGAGCGCGAGGCCGGTGACCGCGTCATTGGCGGTCCAGAGCGCGATCATGCCGGGAAGCGAGCCGCCCGCCGCCGTCAGGTAGGCGAGAAAGAGCCACATCGGCCAGACGGCACCGATCCCGGCGAGGGTGAGATAGGTGAGGCGGAGGCCGGACATCAGCGGAGACGTTCGCGCCAAAGTGCGACCTGCTCGCGCACGCGAATCGGCGCGGTGCCGCCGTAGCTTTGCCGCGAAGCGATCGAGGCCTCGACGGTGAGCACGTCGTAGACGCTTTCGCTGATCCCGTCGAACACGCCCTTCATGTCTTCCAGCGCAAGCTCGGCGAGGTCGCAGCCTTGCGATTCGGCCAGGGCAACCAGCGCCCCGGTGACATGGTGCGCGTCCCTGAACGGCAGGCCCGCTTCACGCACCAGCCAGTCGGCGAGGTCGGTGGCGGTGGCGAAACCGGAGCCCGCGGCAGCGGCCAGCGCGTCCCGGTTGGCCTGCATGTCGGACACCATGCCGGTCATCGCCGCGAGCGACAGCATGAGCGTGTCGGCGGCGTCGAACACAGGCTCCTTGTCTTCCTGCATGTCCTTGGCATAGGCCAGCGGCAGGCCTTTCATCACGGTGAAGAGGCCAACGGTAGAGCCGAGGATGCGGCCGATCTTGGCGCGGATGAGTTCCGCGGCGTCGGGGTTCTTCTTCTGCGGCATGATCGAGCTGCCGGTGGAGAACCTGTCTGACAGGGTCACGAAGCGGAACTGGGCCGAGGACCAGATCACCAGCTCTTCCGAAAGCCGCGAGAGATGCATGGCGCAGATACTGGCAGCGGTGAGGAAATCGAGCGCGAAATCCCGGTCCGAAACGGCGTCGAGCGAATTGGCCATCGGCCGATCGAAGCCAAGCGCCGCCGCCGTGGCATGGCGGTCGATCGGGAATCCGGTACCGGCGAGCGCCGCCGCACCGAGGGGGCTTTCGTTCATCCGGGTGCGCGCGTCTCGGAAGCGCGAGAGATCGCGGCCGAGCATTTCCACATAGGCCATCATGTGGTGGCCCCAGGTGACCGGCTGGGCGGTTTGCAGATGGGTGAAGCCCGGCATGACCCAATCCGCCCCGGTTTCGGCCTGGCCCAGGAGCGCGCCGATCAGCGCCTCGATGCCCTCTATGGCCGCGTCGTTCTGGTCACGCACCCAGAGCCGGAAGTCGGTCGCCACCTGGTCGTTGCGCGAGCGCGCGGTGTGGAGCCGCCCGGCCGGTTCGCCGACGATCTCCTTCAGCCGCGCCTCGACATTCATGTGGATGTCCTCAAGCGCGGTCGAGAAAGTGAATTCCCCCGCCTCGATCTCTGACAGTACCGTAAGCAGCCCTTCCCGTATCGCCTCCGCATCGCTATCACTGATGATGCCCTGGGCCGCAAGCATCGCGGCATGGGCGCGCGAACCGGCGATGTCCTGGGAGGCAAGCCGCTTGTCGAACCCGATCGAGGCGTTGATCGCCTCCATGATCGCGTCCGGTCCGGCGGCAAAGCGGCCGCCCCACATGGCATTGGCGCTCTTTTTTTCAGTCATGGGGCAATGGCCTCGGGAGTCTTTGGATGTTGCGTTTCGCCCTCTTCTACGCGGCCCTTCTGACGGGTGCAAATGCCGCCATGGCGGCCGATCCGGGCGTGCTCAAAGCGCTGAAGACCGGCGAGATGAAGCAACTGGCAGTGCATGCCACACCGAAGCCCGCGGGCGCCGCCGATTTCACCGACCGGGAGGGAGCCACCCACAATCTCGCCGATTGGCGCGGCAAGGTGGTGCTTCTCAATTTCTGGGCGGTGTCCTGCGTGCCCTGCCGCGAGGAAATGCCGAGCCTCGACAGGCTTGAAAGCGAGATGGGCGGTGCGGATTTCGCGGTGGTGCCGGTGGCCTTCGGCTACAATCATCCCGGCGGGCTCGCGCGGTTCCTTACGAATTACGAGATCGACGCGCTGCCGGTGCTGCTTGACCCCGACCGCAGGCTTTCGGCCCAGATGGGGGTGATCGCGCCGCCGGTGACCATGATCCTGGACCGCGAGGGACGCGAGGTGGCGCGGTTCATCGGCGGGGCCGACTGGGCCAGCGACGAGGCGCGGGCGGTGATTCGGGCGGTGATCGACGGCTGAGACATCCCGCCGCGTTCCAGGGGGTAAGCTCGCCGACTCCTCCGCCGCTCCGCCGGATCCCCCGGGGGTTTTCGGTTCAAAAAAGGTGGGCGCATCCCCGCAACCGCCCGCGGATCCCCCTTTGGCTAAACCCGCCGCGCAGGACAGCCGACAAGGTGGTCATTGACCAGCCCGCAGGCCTGCATCCAGGCGTAGACGATCGTGGGGCCGACGAAGCGGAAGCCCGCCTTGCGCAGGTCTTTCGAAACACGTTCCGAAAGCGGGGTCGCGGCGGGCACTTCGGCAAGCGTGGTGAAGTGGTTCACCAGTGGCGCGCCGTCGACATAGCCCCACATTCGCTCCGCGAAGGGGTCGGCCCCCCCCATTTCCAGGAAAGCGCGAGCATTGCCGATTGTGGCTTCGATCTTGCCGCGATGGCGCACGATGCCGGGGTCCGCGAGCAGCCGGGTGACATCCGGCTCGCCCCATTCGGCGATCACCGCCGGATCGAACCCCTCGAAAGCTGCACGGAAGGTCTCGCGCTTGCGCAGGATGGTGATCCAGGCGAGCCCGGCCTGGAAGCCGTCGAGCACCAGCTTTTCCCACAGCGCCCGTCCGTCATGTTCCGGCACGCCCCACTCCTCGTCGTGGTAGGCTAGGTAAAGCGGATCGTCGCCGCACCAGCCACATCTGTTTCCCTGTCCGTGCGCGTCCAAATCGACCTCCCGCCGTGGCATATTCCATAGAATTATCAGTAAATGCCGGTTTTCACAGGTTTTTCATAGCTGCGCGTTTGAATGTCCCGGATTGTGGAGCTGTGGACATGCAAGATTTCAACCCATTCGACCAAGTCGACTCGAAGCCCGAATTCGGCAGCCCGTTGTCGGTCGCCATTGCCGGGCGCGATCACGAGACCATGCAGATGGTTCGCCGCGCTGTCGAGACCGGGCAGGTCATGCTCGCCTACCAACCGATCGTAAGGGCGTGCAATCCGGAACGTCCCGCCTTCTACGAGGGGTTGCTCCGGGTGCTCGATCACACCGGGCGGATCATCCCCGCGGGCGATTTCATGGACGTGGTCGAGGCGAAGGAGCTCGGCCGCCAGATGGATACCTGGGCGCTCGATCTCGGATTTCGGGCGCTGGCCGAAAACCCGGAGTTGCGTCTGGCCATCAACATGTCGGCCCGGTCGATCGGCTATCCTCGCTGGATGACGGCGCTGCGCCAGGGGTTGGAACGGGATCCGACCGCGGGCGAACGGCTGATCCTCGAGATCACAGAACGCACCGCAATCGTCATGCCGGACCTCGTCCAGGTGTTCATGTCGGAGATGCAGAGCCACGGGATCTCCTTTGCGCTGGACGATTTCGGCGCTGGCTACACCGCGTTTCGCTACCTGCGCGATCTGTATTTCGACATCCTCAAGGTCGACGGCGAGTTTACCAAGGAGATCGCCTCCAACCCCGATAACCAGGTCATTGCGCAGGCGATGCTGTCGATGGCCCAGCATTTCGACATGCTGACCGTCGCCGAGAATGTCGAATCCTGGGAGGATGCTGAGTTCCTGATTGGCGCCGGTTACGACATGCTCCAGGGTCATTTCTTCGGTGCGGCCACCGTCCGTCCGCCGTGGCGCGAAAAGGCGCAGGCCACGCGGGCCTGAACTCGCATGCCTGATTTCGCGGGCCTGATTTNNGGGCCTGATTTCGTAGGCCTGAACTCGGCGGCCTGAACTCGGCGGCCTGAACTTGGCGGCCTGAAATCGGGCGCACAGGTCCCGCCGCCGGCACCGGGCCTTGCGAGGGCTCCCGGCCCGGCCGCAGGCCGCGCAAACGGAGGGCCCCCGCGAACCTCGGCGCGCTTCTCCACCGATTCCACGCGCGTTGCCCCATCCGGTTCGGGTGATTCGCCCCGTGCGACCCCGCCTCGGCTCGACGAAACCCACCATCCCTGGTTGATTCGCGCCGTGTGTGCATCTCGGACTCTCGACGTGGTTGCTCTCCCGACAGGTGCCCGGTAGCCTTGAAGTCTGACCGGGAGGAATGGACGCGACCGGGGAATTGACCGGCGAGCCTCGCCGGACGACAGGAGAGGACAACATGACCAACGTCGTAATCGTTTCTGCCGCGCGCACGCCGGTGGGCAGCTTCAACGGCTCGTTCGCGAGCACGCCGGCACATGATCTGGGCCGCGCGGCGCTCGAGGCCGCGGTCGAACGCGCCGGGATCGACAAAGGGGATGTATCGGAAACGATTCTCGGCCAGGTCCTGTCGTCCGGCCAGGGTCAGAACCCGGCCCGCCAAGCGCACCTGAATGCCGGCCTCCCCACCGAAAGCGCCGCTTGGGGTATAAACCAGGTCTGCGGGTCCGGCCTGCGCGCGGTCGCCCTCGGTGCCCAGCACGTCCAGCTTGGCGACGCCAAGGTGGTCGCCGCCGGAGGCCAGGAAAACATGACGCTGAGCCCGCACGTTGCGCACCTGCGCGCCGGGCACAAGATGGGCGACACCAAATTCATCGACTCGATGATCAAGGATGGTCTCTGGGATGCCTTCAACGGCTACCACATGGGTCAGACCGCTGAGAACGTGGCTCAGCAGTTCCAGATCACCCGCGACGACCAGGACGCCTTTGCCGTCGCCAGCCAGAACAAGGCCGAAGCGGCGCAGAATGCCGGCCGGTTCGACGACGAGATCGTGTCCTACACCATTCACACCCGCAAGGGTGACATCGTGGTCGAGAAAGACGAATACATCCGCTACGGCGCCAGCATCGAATCGATGCAGAAGCTGCGGCCGGCTTTCGCCAAGGAAGGCACGGTCACGGCCGGCAACGCCAGCGGGATCAACGACGGGGCCGCCGCCTTCATTCTGATGGACGCCGATGATGCCGCCGCGCGTGGGCTCACCCCGCTCGCCCGGATCGCTTCCTATGCCACCGCGGGCGTCGAGCCCTCAATCATGGGCACCGGCCCGATCCCCGCCTCGCGCAAGGCGCTCGAAAAGGCGGGCTGGACCATCGCCGATCTCGACCTGGTCGAATCGAACGAGGCCTTTGCCGCTCAAGCGATCGCGGTGAACCGCGAACTGGGCTGGAATCCTGACATTGTCAACGTGAACGGCGGCGCTATCGCCATCGGTCACCCGATCGGCGCCTCGGGTGCGCGGATTTTGACCACTCTGCTCTTCGAGATGCGGAAGCGCGACTCCAAGAAAGGCCTCGCCACTTTGTGCATCGGCGGCGGCATGGGTGTCGCCATGTGCCTCGAGCGGGCCTGAGCACGCCTGACGACCGCGCCGGGACGCCGCTGCGTCCCGGACGGGTTTGCAGGCGCAGAAAATCCTTGCGCAACAAAATTGCGCATGGTCTACCTCGTCGGCAATAGAGTTACCCAAAAAAGAATCGCGACAGGGAGAATATCATGGGCAGGGTTGCATTGGTCACCGGCGGCACCCGCGGCATTGGTGCGGCCATTTCAAGGGCGCTGATGGGTGCGGGCTACAGCGTGGCCGCGAGCTATGCGGGCAATGATGAGGCGGCGGCCAAGTTCACCGAGGAAACCGGCATCAAGACCTACAAATGGAACGTCAGGGACTACGAATCGAGCAAGGCCGGGCTCGCCCAGGTCGAGGCCGATCTCGGCCCGATCGACGTGGTAGTCGCCAATGCCGGCATCACCCGCGACGCGCCGTTCCACAAAATGACCCCCGCGCAATGGCAGGAGGTGATCGACACCAACCTGACCGGCGTGTTCAACACCATCCACCCGCTCTGGCCCGGCATGCGTGAACGCAAGTTCGGCCGGGTGATCGTGATTTCCTCGATCAACGGCCAGAAGGGCCAGTTCGCCCAGGTCAATTACGCCGCGAGCAAGGCGGGTGACCTCGGCATCGTGAAATCGCTGGCCCAGGAAGGGGCCCGCGCCGGCATCACCGCCAACGCGATCTGCCCCGGCTACATCGCCACCGAGATGGTGATGGCAGTGCCGGAGAAGGTGCGCGAGAGCATCATCAGCCAGATCCCC
>DQCI01000021.1:0-9629 GCA_003545125.1 Paracoccaceae bacterium | reverse complement strand
TTCATCAACGGCTCGACCATCTCCGCCAACGGCGCGCAGTTTTTCGTCTAGGCCCGACGACAGGCGCCAATATTGGCCTTCCGGGGTCGGCTTTTTCGTGCCACACACTGGCCCATGACACGAACAACCGCGACCCTTGTCGGTTTCAGTGCCGTCGCGCTCTGGGCGCTGCTGGCCCTGTTCACGGTCGCCACCGCGCCGGTGCCGCCGTTTCAGCTCAATGCCATGGCTTTCGCGGTCGGTGGATCCGTCGGGTTGGTCTGGCTCGGCGCGACGGGCGGGTTCGGCCAGCTCGCGCGGGTGAACTGGCAGGTCTACGTCTTCGGCACCCTCGGGCTCTTCGGCTACCACGCCTTCTACTTCACCGCGCTGCGCCTCGCGCCGCCAGCGGAGGCCGGTCTCATCGCCTATCTCTGGCCGCTCCTGATCGTGTTGTTCTCCGGATTGCTGCCAGGCGAGCAGTTGCGCCCCGGCCACGTTGCGGGCGCGCTGGTAAGCCTCGCGGGGGCGGCGCTGATCCTTGGGGGCGGCCTTGGCGCCGGTGGCGAGGGTGCGCGTGCGGGATACGGCTTCGCCGTTGCCTGCGCGCTCACCTGGTCGGGATACTCGGTGCTGTCGCGCCGGCTGGGCACGACGCCCACAGCCTCCGTCGTGGTGTTCTGCCTCGCCACAGCCGTGTTGTCCGGCCTCGCTCACCTCGCCTTCGAGGAAACCGTCAGCCCAAACGGGGCAACCGGATGGGCGGCGGTCCTGGGCCTCGGCCTTGGCCCGGTGGGGCTCGCCTTCTACACCTGGGATATCGGCGTGAAGCGCGGCGATATCCAACTGCTCGGCACGGCCTCATATGCAGCGCCGCTGTTGTCGACATTCGCCCTGATCCTGGCCGGTATGGCCGAGGGGAGCCGCGACCTGCTGCTCGCAGCCGGCCTGATCACCCTGGGCGCCATCATGGCCGCAAGGGCGAGCCGAAAACCGAGAAATGCCTGATCAATGTGCTGTGGCCCCGCCTGCCGGGGACAGCCTTCCGGACTCAGGCGGTCGATAGTCTCTCGATTTCTTCCTTGATCCGGAGTTTCTCTTTCTTCATCGCCACAATATCGAGATCGTCTGTACCGAGGCTGGCCTGTGCTTTCTCGACTTTGTCGGACAGCGTTTCATGCTTCTTGCGAAGTTCGGTCAGATGCGCGTCAAGGTTCATGGCGGTCTCCTTGTTTTTTCCACTCGTCGTCCCTTCAGTGCAGCACAGAATTTGCGCCTTGTCACGAAAACGTTGCACGGGTTGGCATGAACACGCTGTGACACATTCCGGGCGGATGCGGGGTGTCACCAGAGCGGCAGATGCGCGCCCGTGCGCAGGATCGCCGAGACATCGCGACAGTAGCTGTCCTTGTCGCCGACATGCTCGGTGCCCTCGTGCAGAATCAGGGGTGCTGCGAGCCGGAACGCGCCGCGCCCTCCCTTTCGGGCTTGCACGAGTACGAGCGCCGCGGCCCGCCCGGTGCGCGGCGCGAGCGGTTTGACGAGGACAGACCCCAACCGGTCGTCCATGCCGGCAAGGATCTCCGGCAGGCGCTCGGCCTTCTGGATCACCGTGAGGTAACCGCGCGGTTTCAACCGCCGCGTCGCCGCGTCGATCCAGGTGGCCAGGGCTGTATCCTCGAACAGGGCCGCCTCGCGCCCCGGGTCGGCGCTGGTCGTCGCCCGGGCAGGCAGATGGTAGGGCGGGTTCATGATGACCTGGTCGAAACTCTCTTCCGTCACCTCCGGTGGCAGAGCCGCGAGGTCGGCGGTGAACACCTCCATGTCGATCCCGTTTTCGAAAGCATTGATCCGGGCGAGGTCGGCGTAGTCCGCCTGCCGCTCCACGCCGACAAGTCTGAGCTTTGGCACCCGCGTCCCGAGGCACAATGCCGCAGCCCCCGCGCCGCAGCCGAGATCGAGCACGCTGTCGTCCGGGTGCGCCGTGATGGCGGCCGCAAGAATCACCGGATCGATCCCGGCCCGATACCCCTCGTGCGGCTGCATCAGCGTGAGCTGCCCGCCGAGAAACCTGTCTTTCGTTACCTCGGACCGGGAAAAACCCATGTTCAGCCTTCTGTGCACTCGATGCCGTTGTCGCCCAGGATCCGTCGGGCGCGGCCGAGATCCTCGTCGCGGACCATGAGCCGGCGGGGCAAAATTCCTATTGATCCCTCCAACGCACTCATATGGACGTCCATGGCAAAGGCCGTTATACCTTCGCCGTCGAGGAGCGCCGTTGCGAAGGCAATGACCGTCGGGTCGGTGGTTCTCAGAAGCTCTTTCATCCTCAGAGACTTACCGGTGTGGCCGGAGAAGTCGAGAGGCGCCGGGCGGATGATGGAACACGGAACGGTGACGATGCGCGACGAGATAGTCCACCTGCCGCACGAAAGGTTGGCAGAGCACCTGGCCGATGACCTCGCCGAGGTCAACGATCTGATTCGCACGCGCATGCACTCCGAACATGCCCCCCGGATCCCCGAAGTGACCGCACACTTGGTCGAGGCCGGGGGCAAACGGCTCCGGCCGATGCTGACCATCGCCGCCGCCCGGTTGATGGGCTACCCCGGCCCCTATCACGTCCACCTCGCCGCCACCGTCGAGTTCATCCACACCGCCACGCTTCTGCATGACGACGTGGTCGACGGATCCGAAAAACGGCGCGGTCGACCGACGGCCAACCTGTTGTGGGACAACAAGTCTTCGGTTCTGGTGGGCGACTACCTGTTTGCGCGTTCGTTCCAGCTGATGACCGAAACCGGCAACCTCGAGGTCCTGAAGATCCTGTCGCGCGCCGCCGCGACCATCGCCGAAGGCGAGGTGCTGCAACTGACGGCGGCCACCGATATTTCAACCGATGAGGGCGTTTATCTGCAGATTGTCCGCGGCAAGACCGCGGCGCTGTTCTCGGCCGCCTGTGAAGTAGGCGGCGTCATCGCCGGTGCCGACGCACGCGCTGTGGAGGCCCTGGCCGGTTTCGGCGACGCGATGGGCATCGCCTTCCAGATCGCAGACGACCTGCTCGATTTCTGGGGCGACGAGGGAATCGGCAAGAACAACGGCGACGATTTCCGCGACCGCAAACTCACCCTGCCGATGATCAAGGCGATTGCCGCGGCAGACGAAGGCGAACGCGCGTTCTGGGAGCGCACGATCGGCCAGGGCCGCCAGTCGGAGGGCGATCTTGAGGAAGCGCTGCGGCTCATGGAGGCGCACGGCACGCTCGAGGCCACGCGGCAAGACGCGGTCAGTTGGTCGGACAAGGCCAAGGCCGCGCTCGAAGGACTGCCGGAAGACCCGATTCGCGACATGCTCACCGACGTCGCCGACTACGTGGTTGCGCGTCTCAACTGACGCTTGCCCGACCCTGCACCCACGCTGAGTTCGGCCGGAGGGTCGGCGGCAATGGCAATGTGCACGGCGGCGTCGATCCCGCCCGGACGGTCGGCCAACTGACCCGGTCGCGCCCGAAGCATGCTCCTGTCGCAAACCGGCTATGACGCTTCGACGGCCGTTTCTTGGCCCATAGACATTGAAAACAGATCAGATCGTCGTGAGATTGGAAGCGGGAATTGACTGGGATTTGGAATGTCTCAAGGAGCATTCGAAGAGATCGCCATCGCGGCCTGCCCAGGCGGTTCGAGCCCGCGCAAACGGTGCCGGGTTTGTTCCACGAACGTCCTTCCAATGCTTTGCCTGATGCGGGTGGGGACAAGGTAAACTTGCTGCATTTCAACAAGGAAATCGGTCTCCGGCGCATCTGAGCGCCGCTGCCCCCACCGACCGACCCTTCAGATGGACAGAACATGCCAAAAAGCGTCTACATCGCCTCCACCGGACGGGACAGCGGCAAGTCGATCATCGTCTTCGGGATGATGGAGTACCTGCTGGGGCGATCGCACCGGATCGGATACTTCAAACCGATTGCGACCGATAGCACCACCGGCCGCGATACCATGTCCCTGGTTGCGGACCACTGGAACCAGGCGATGGAAGGCCGGGTGGTTTCGGCTTTCACGCAGGAGGAGGCGGAGGAGATCCAGGCCCGCGACGGCCTCCAGACGCTGCACAAGGGAATCCTGCAAGCCTATTCGGAGCTCGAAAAAGACTGCGATTTTGTCCTATGTTCCGGAACGAACTTCTCGCGAAGCACCTCGGCTTTCGAATTCGAGTTCAACATCGACGTCGCGAAAAACCTCGGCGCGTCGCTGCTTCCCGTCATCAGCGGGCACGACATTTCGGCCAAGAAAGTCATCGAACGGCTGCGCTCTCTCCTGGAACTCGTGGACGACAGCCACACACCGGTTCTGTCGGCTGTCGTCAATCGCGTGCCGGCCGAGGCCATAGGCGAAACGCGCGCAGCGCTCACCGAGGCGTTCGGGGGAAAACCTCCGGTGTTCGTCGTGCCCGACGAACCCTCGCTGTCGCGCCCGACCATGCGCGACATCGCCGATGTGGCCGGGGTCACCCGGTTCGCGGTCACCCAGGATACGCTGGTAAGGGAGGTCTGCGACATCAAGGTTGCCGCGATGGGGGTCCCGAACTTCCTCGGCTACATCACCGAGGGCGAGCTTGTCATCACCCCGGGCGATCGCGCCGACATCGTGACCGCTTGTTTGCTGGCGCACCGTTCGCCGAATTACCCCGACATCGCCGGTGTCGTGCTGACCGGCGGGCTGCTGCCCGAAGAACCCGTCGTCAAGCTGATGACCGGGTCCGGCCGGAGCCCGCTCCCGTTCCTTTCGATTGAGGACGATACCTTTGCGGCGGTTCAGAAGATCGAGAAGAAACGCGGATGGCTCTCGCCGAAAGAACCCAAGAAGCTGGCGACGGCGATGAAGCTGTTCCAGTCGTCGGTGGATGTCGATGTCATGGGGCTCGAATTTGCGCCCTTGAAGGATGGGCCGGTCACGCCGCTGATGTTCGAGCAGAAACTGCTGATGCGGGCCGCCGCCGACCGCAAGAAGATCGTCCTGCCGGAAGGCGAAGACCACCGCATTCTCCGTGCGACCTCCGCCCTCAAGGCGCGCGGGGTGGCGGAAATCGTCCTTCTGGGCAATGAAGATACCGTGCGGCGCCGGGCAATTGACGACGGCCTGGCGCTTGACGGCATCGAGGTGATCGACCCGGCGACCTCGCCGCATCTGAACCGGTTCATCGACGAATACCTCGAGCTTCGCAAACACAAGGGCGTCACCTACCCGGTGGCCAAGGACCGGATGATCGACCCGAGCTATTTCGGCACGATGATGGTGCATCTGGGCGAGGCGGACGGGATGGTCTCCGGCGCGGTCTCGACCACCGCCCACACCATCCGGCCAAGCTTCGAGTTTGTGAAGACCAAGCCGGGGATCTCGCTGGTTTCGAGCGTGTTCCTGATGTGTCTGGAAGACAGGGTGCTGGTCTATGGCGATTGCGCGGTGAACCCGAAACCCACCGCCGCCGAGCTTGCCGACATCGCCATCAGCGCCGCAGGCACGTCGGCGATGTTCGGGATCGAGCCGCGGATCGCCATGCTGTCCTATTCCTCGGGCACCTCCGGTACCGGCGACGCGGTCGACCGGGTTCGCGAAGCGACGATGATCGTGCGCGAGAAACGGCCCGACCTGCTCGTCGAGGGCCCGATCCAGTATGACGCCGCCTCCGAGATGTCGGTCGCGCGGTCCAAGATGCCGGGCAGCGCGGTCGCCGGCCGGGCAACGGTGTTCATCTTCCCCGATCTCAACGCGGGCAACAACGCCTACAAGGCGGTCCAGCGGACCGCCCACGCAGTTGCCATCGGCCCGGTCCTGCAGGGGCTGAACAAGCCGGTGAACGATTTGTCGCGCGGGTGCACCGTGCCAGATATCGTCAACACCGTGGCCATCACCGCTATTCAGGCGCAGGAATTATGACCCTCATCGCAATCGTCAATTGTGGAAGCTCTTCGATCAAATTCCGGGCACTGGATCTCGACACGAGAGAGAACGTCGTCGACGCGCTGGTCGAGGGGATCGGCGACAGCATCGGCGCGGGCACCGGAAAGCTGCGGTTGCGGTTCCCCGCGAACCCCGAGGTTGCGGACATCGACATTGCCGAGCCGGTCTCCGACACTGCCCACGGTATGGAGATGCTGTTTCGCGAAACGCTGGCGACTGGGGTGCTGGAGCGGCACGGCGGACTCGCCTGTGTCGGTCACCGGGTTGTCCACGGCGGCGAAGACTTCACCGAGCCGACCCTGATCACCGACGCGGTTCTGGAGGCGATCCGCAGGCTGATCCCGCTCGCCCCCCTTCACAACCCGGGCAATATCGAGGGCATCCGGGCGGCGATGGAGGTGGCCCCGGGTATTCCGCAGGTCGCGGTGTTCGACACCGCCTTCCACCAGACCATTCCGCCCCATGCCTATCGTTATGCCTTGCCCAATGTGCTCTACGAAGACCACAAGGTGCGCCGCTTCGGTTTTCATGGCACCTCGCATGGCTATGTGTCCCGCACCGCGGCGGCGTACCTCGGTATCCCGGTCGAAGACTTCAACGCCATCGTCCTGCACCTCGGCAACGGCGCCAGCGTCACGGCGATCCGGGGCGGGCAAAGCGTCGACACCTCGATGGGGCTCACCCCGCTCGAAGGGCTGATGATGGGTACCCGATCCGGCGACATAGACCCGGCGCTGCCTTTGTTTCTCGAACGCAACAGGGGGCTTTCGGTCGAGGATTACGACACGATGCTGAACCGCGAGAGCGGGTTGAAGGGCATCTGCGGCGACAACGACATGCGCGCGATTGAGGAGCGCATGGAAGCGGGCGACGAAAGCGCCAAGCTTGCCTTCGACATGTTCGCCTACCGCGCGCGCAAATACCTCGGCGCCTACATGGCGGTGCTCGGGCGCGTCGATGCGGTGGTTTTCACCGCCGGGATCGGGGAAAACTCGCCGGCAGTGCGCGAAGCGATCTGTTCGGGGTTGGACCCGCTCGGGATCACGCTCGACGCCGGGCGCAATGCCGGGCGCGGCGGGCCAAAAGAGATCAGCACGGCGGGGAGCCGGACCAAGGTGCTGGTCATCCCGACCGAAGAGGAGCTCGAAATCGCGGTTCAGGCGCAACACTGCATCGAACAGGCCGGGGCCTGAGCAGCCACCGGCACGGCTGCGCGCAAAGGGCCTGCTGCCTCAGCGCAAGGTGGCGGCGGTGACCCACCAGTCGGGATGCGCGCTCGCGAGGTGTTCCGCCGCGTGATCGGCCTCGGTCCGGTCTTCGAACAGGGCGAAACAGGTGGCCCCTGAGCCCGACATCCGCGCGAACCGGGCGCCGGCAAGCCCGCGCAGCGCGTCGAGTACCTCGGCGATGACTGGCGCGACCAGGGTCGCCGGTGCTTCGAGATCGTTGCGCTGCTTTGAGATCCAGTCGATGGCCGACCAGCCGGCCCGCCAGCGCGGAATGCGCTTGGGCATCGGTGCGCCGTTCTTGTCCTCGAGCGCCTGAAACACCTGCGCCGTGGCGACTTCGACGCCGGGGTTGGCGAGAACCGCCGACAGCTCCGGCATGCCCTCGACGGGTTGCACATCCTCGCCGATCCCGCGCATCCGCGCGGCCTGACGCATGAGGCAGACGCGCACGTCGGCGCCAAGTCCGGTGGCCCCCTCGGGAATGGTATTGGTCCCGGTGAGCTCGGCCATCGCATGCAGCGTGGCCGCCGCGTCGGACGAGCCGCCGCCAATCCCCGCCGCCACCGGCAGGTGTTTGTCGAGGGTGATCGCCACCGGTAGATCGAACAGCCCCGCGGCCTTCATCACAAGGTTGGTCTCACCCGAAGGGCAGCCCGCGGCCATCGGCCCGGTGACCTCCAGGGTCGTCTCTTCCGCCGGCATCACACGCACCCTGTCGCCGACGTCGGCGAAGACGACGAGACTGTCGAGCAGGTGATACCCATCGCTACGCTGTCCGGTGACATGCAGCGTCAGGTTGATCTTGGCGGGGGCGAAGGTACGCGACATCATTGTGAGATTGCCTCTCCGCCTTCTTCCCCCAGAACCGCGTCGAGGCCGATGTCCAGCTTGCGCCGGATCCGGTCGGGGTTGAGCTCGTCGACGTCGGTGTCGTCGGTGACGAAAGAAAGCGCCCGCCGCCACTGAAACCTCGCTTCGCGCACCCGTCCGACCGCCCAGAACGTGTCGCCGAGATGATCGTTGAGCACCGGTTCGAGCGGCAGGAGTTCCACCGCGCGTTCCATCTCCTCGACCGCATCCTCGTAGCGACCGAGCCGGAAATAGACCCAGCCGAGACTGTCGCGGATATAACCGTCATAGGGCCGGGCTCCGACGGCGCGCTTGATCATGTCGAGCGCCTCGTCGAAGTTTCCCCGCCGCTCGACGAGGGAATAGCCGAGATAGTTGAGCACCGAGGGCTGCTCGGGGCTCAGCTCCAGCGCCTTGCGGAAATCGGCCTCGGCCCCTTCCCAATTGTCACGGCGTTCGAAGGTGATGCCGCGCGCGAAATAGACGCGCCATTGCGCCGGCCGGTCGGTATCGAAAAGCGCGATGGCCGCGTCGTAATGCGGCGTCGCCTCGGCATAGCGCTGTTCGCTCCGGAGCGCGTCGCCGATGGCAGCGTGCAGCACCGACGTTTCAGGGTGGACCTGCACGGCGCTGGTCAGCACGGCAATGGCGTCATCGACCCGGCCAAGCTCCTTGAGCGCACTCGCCCGGCCGAGCTGGGCTTGCGGCCACGAAATATCGTTCTCCGGCACGGCCGCGTAGGCTTCGGCCGCAAGCTCGTAGCTCATCATCTCGTCAAGCACCTGCGCGGCCACCAACGTGGCGCCGACATGGCCCTGGTCGAGATATCCCGCGATCCGCGCATAGAGCAGCACGAGCCCGGGGTCGGTTTCGCCCTGAAGCGATTCGCCGATCTCGTAGAATAACTGCGCGATCCCCTCGCGTGGACCCTCGATCGCGGTGAACGGGATCGGCTTGCCGGCGAGGAGTTCTTCGCGGAGCGTGATCAACTCCGGGTCGCTGGTGCCTGGAAAGACCTCTGCGACCAGGTCGGCAGCATCGGGGTTGCGTTCAAGCTGGCTCAACACCTGAACATAGGCGAGCACCCCGGCGCGGTTGAGCCGCAGGACGGTCTCGGATCCGCTGAAAATCTCCGCGGCCCCCTCGTAATCGCCCACCAGGGCAAGGGCGAGGGCCTTTTGCAGCAAAGCGGGCTTGCCGGTGGGGCCGCCGTCGATGAGCGCATCGAACAGCGCGAGCGCCTCGCTCATCTGGCCGGCGCCGATAGCGCTCCAGGCGCGGACCATGTCGTCCATCAGGATCCCGACCGTCACACCGTTGTCGAGATAGGTGCCGACGCTCTCCCAGTCCTCTTCGCGGATCGCCTCGGCGAGCAGCACAAGGCCCGCGATCTGGTTGCTGTCCTCGAGGTCGGAGAGGCGCCGGGCGACGGGTACGGCGGCATCGATCTGGCCGAGGCCGAGATGCGCCATCACCAGGCCCTCAAGCAGCCCGGCATTGTCCGGGTCGGCGATCAGCGCGCGGGTTCCATATTCGACCACCGCGGCGTAATCGCCGGCCCGGTCGGCTTCACGGGCAGCAAGATAGGCGCCGGGGGCTTTGTCTTGAGCGA
>DQCI01000261.1:6763-10618 GCA_003545125.1 Paracoccaceae bacterium | reverse complement strand
CCGATAATGACGATGGCGCGCAGATCACCCGCAATGTCGCTGAGGTCGCCGCTCTTCAGCATCACCTTGCGCACGATCCGCAGGTAATGGGTGGCGGGGATGGCTGTGCCGATGGCCTGCGCCCAGCCGGGCATTCCCGCAAAGGGGAACATGAACCCCGACAGCAGGATGGTGGGCAGGATCGTCATGAAGCTGGCTTGCATCGCTTGCATCTGGGTGCGCACCAGCGTCGAGATCAGGAACCCGAGCGCCAGGTTGACTACGATGTAGATGTTGAATCCGACGAAAAAGGCCCAACCGGAGCCCAGGAAGGGCACCTCGAACAGCACCTCTGCCGCGGCGAGAAACACCCCGGTCTGAATGTAGCCGACGAAGACGTAGGGCAGGATCTTGCCCAGCATCACTTCGAGCGGGCGCACCGGCGTGGCGATCAACGTCTCCATCGTCCCGCGCTCGGTCTCGCGAACGATGGCGACGGCAGTAATGAGCACCATCGTCATCGCCAGGATCACCGCCAGCAGGCCCGGCACTGTGTTGACCGAACTGGCCTGTTCGGGATTGAACTGGCGGTGTGCCACGACCGAGAACGGCGGTGGCGTGCCGGCGACCGCTTTCAGCGGGCCTTCGAGCGTCTGCTTCACGGCCGTGTCGACGATGCCCGAAAGGGCGCTCATCGCAGTGCCGACCGCGATCGGGTCGGAGGCGTCGGCGGCGACCAGAACCTCGGGCGAGAGGCCTCGGACGATGTCGCGTTCGAAGTCGGCCGGGATCACCACCACGAAGTTGGCGGTGCCATCGCGCAACGCCTTGTCTCCCCCCTCGGGGCCCGACACCAGCCCCTGAAAGTCGAAATATTCCGAGGTTTCCATGCCCGCCAGCATCGCGCGCGCTACCGGGCTCTGATCGTTCATTTCAAGCAGCGTCGGCAGGTGGTGCGGGTCGGTGTTGATCGCGTAACCGAACAGCACGAGTTGCAAGATCGGGATGCCGACCATCATGCCGAATGTCAGGCGGTCGCGCCGCATCTGGACGAATTCCTTGGCGAGTACCGCCCAGAACCGGCCGATGGAGAACAACCAGCTCATTCGGCAGCCTCCTTCGGACCTTGTGCAAAATTGTCGGCCGCCGTGGCCATCAGGTAGATGAACGCCTCTTCAAGCTCGGCATCCTTCTTCTCCCAACGGTGCAAGCCGTTCACTTCTGACCGCTCGGCGATGACTTCGTCGAGCGCCGCCGCATCTGTGGAGGACACGTGGAGTTGGGCGCCGAACCGGGCGACCTGCTCGACCCGCGGGTCTGCAAGGAGCGCGTCTTCCAACACGGTGAGCTCCGGGCCCGAGACCCGCCAGGTGGTCAGCCCGACCATGCGCGGGATCTCCGCTGCCGGCCCGTCGATCAGCTTCTTGCCGTAAGCGATGTAGGCGATGTAATCGCATTGGATCGCCTCGTCCATGTAATGGGTCGAGACCAGCACGGTGACCCCCTGCTTCGACAATCTGCGGATTTCGTCCCAGAAATCGCGCCGCGCCTTCGGGTCGACGCCTGCGGTGGGCTCATCAAGCAGCAGGAGCCGCGGTTGGTGCTGCATACAGGCGGCGAGCGCGAGACGCTGCTTCCAGCCACCCGACAGGGTGGCGGCGAGCTGGTTGCCGCGGCTGTCCAACCCGAGATGATCGAGCGTTGCCTGCACCACCTTGCGACGGTTCTTCAGCCGGTACATCCGGGCCATGAAGTCGAGGTTCTCGCGGATCGTGAGATCGCCGTAGAGCGAGAACTTCTGCGTCATGTAGCCGACGTTTTCCTTGATCTCCCGCGTTTCCTTGTGGATGTCGTAGCCGAGCGTGGTGCCTTCCCCCGCGTCCGGGGTCAAGAGCCCGCACATCAGCCGGATCGTCGTGGTCTTGCCCGAGCCGTTGGGGCCGAGAAAGCCGTAGATCGCGCCCTTGGGCACGTCCATGTCGACGTGATCGACCACCGTCGTCTTGCCGAAAATCTTGGTGAGACCCTTCACCGAGATGGCAGGCGCCCCCATTGAATCTGAGGCGGTCATTGCGGACGCTCCAGGCTGACCGGTTGGCCGGGCAGGAGGCCGGTGCCGGGCGCGAGCCGTGCTTCTGCGCGGAACACCATCCGGTGGCGCTCGTCGCGCGAATAGATGATCGGCGGCGTGTACTGAGGGTCGGACGCCATGCGGGTGATGGTCGCGAGGGTCCCGTCGGCGCAACCGTCGCAGGTGAGCGCGAGCTTGTCGCCGATGCCGAAGCTCGAACGCACGCCCTCGGGCAGGTAGAACAGGACCTTGAGCGCATTGGGCGGCAGGATCGACACCACCGGCGTGCCGGCGGAGGCGACCTCACCCACGGTGTAATAGACCTTTTCGATCCGCCCCGTGATCGGCGCTGTGGTGCGCATGTCGTCGAGCCGGGCCGCGGCCACCTCGGCGTCAGCGCGCGCGGCGTCCAGCGTCGCCTGCGCCGCGATCACCTGCTCGCCGCGCGCCGGCAGTTCGGCGACCTGGAGCTGGGCTTCGAGCTGGGCGACATGGGCGTTGGCCTGGTCGAGCGTACTGCGGTCGATATCGACCTTGGCCTGGGTGACGATCCCGCGTCCGGCCAGGTTCTCGGTGCGCGCGAGCGTGGTTTGCGCCAGTGCGCGCGCCGCGCGGGCCTCTTCGAGCGAGGCGCGGATCACCGCGATCTCGGCCTCGCGCGAGCCGGTCTCGAGGTTGCGCAGGTTGGCCTCGGACTGGGCAACCCGGGCATTCGCGGCCCGCAAGGACGCGCGCTGCTGGCTCGCGTCCATGTCGAACAGGAACGCGCCGACAGTGACTGCGTCGCCCTCGGCCACCGAGAGCGTGCGGATGCGGCCGGTCACCGAGGGCGCGACATAGACGTAGTCGGCCTCGACATAGCCGTTGTAGACCGGGGTCGGATCGTCGCCGTAGCCGGGGACGATCGCGGCCAGGAGCGCGGCGAAGGTTGTGGTGAGCCAGGCGAGGGCGCTGTCAATCATCTGGGCGGCTTTCGGGGTCTTGGGCGAACAGCCCGTTGAGCAGGATATCGAGGTGGTTTTCCGCCAGCGCGTCGAGGGCCAGGCCGCGTTCCGGGCGGATGTCGAAGATCTCCGAGAGCAGCACATGGAGCACGATCGGTCCCATGATCGTGCGCAGCGTGAGTTCGGGGTCGACGGCGCGCAGCTGCCCGCTGTCAACCCCTTGGCGGATCAGCCCGATCGCGAAGGGGAGGACCCGGTCGAGCACCGCGTTTCGGTACATCTGGGCGATCTCGGGGGCGATGACTGCCTCGCGGATGACAATCTTGGGAACGGCGAAGACCTTCGGATCCGTGAGACCGACGACGATGCTGCCCAGAAGCGAACGCAGCGTTGCGCGCAGATCGCCCTGGGCGATGTTCGCGACGGCGAGCGCGCGGTCGGCGACCGGGGTGACGGCGCGTTTCACCAGACCTTCGAGGATCGCCTGTTTCGACGGGAAATAGAGATAGACCGCACCTTTGGAAACGCCCGCCGCGGTGGCGATCTGCGCGACAGAGGTGTGGGCATAACCCTGCGCGACGAACAGGGTCAGCGCCGCGTCGAGCAACTCATCCGGCCGGTCCTCGGCGCGGCGGCGAAACTTCGGTTCGGGTGAGTTGGGGCGGGCCATGGGAAGAAACTAACTGACCGGTCAGTTAGTTGCAAGGGCTGAGATGTCGCGGGGGGGGTACGGCAAGATCCGGCCTTTCAGCTATCCAGAGCTCCGGGTGAGCGAAGGCCCTTTATCGCATTGAAAA
The DNA here is from genome assembly GCA_003545125.1 of Paracoccaceae bacterium. Taxonomy (GTDB): domain Bacteria; phylum Pseudomonadota; class Alphaproteobacteria; order Rhodobacterales; family Rhodobacteraceae; genus Sinisalibacter. The sequence continues at coordinate 6,827 of DQCI01000261.1, read as the reverse complement.
AGATTGGAAAATCAGGACCCGGGGCCGCCCCATCTATCCAGCCAAGGCGGCGTCACTCTTTGCG
>DQCI01000261.1:0-6581 GCA_003545125.1 Paracoccaceae bacterium | reverse complement strand
ATGCCGATCAGGATCTCGCGGTTCTCCACCCGCGCGGCATTGGTGGCGAACATCGGGCTATCGGCCAGCGCCCCGAGCCCGAGTTGTCCGGTGAACGCCCGAAACTGTCGGTCGTTGCCGACGGCGACGATCACATGTCCGCCTTCCACCGGCAGCGCCTCGTAGGGCACCAGGTTGGGATGGGCGTTGCCGAGCCGTCCCGGGGCCTGGCCGGTGGTGAGGAAGTTCATCGCCTGGTTGGCAAGCAGCGCCACGGCGCTGTCGAGGAGGGCGAGGTCGATGTGCTGGCCGCGCCCGGTGCGGTGACGCTGTTCGACCGCGGCAAGGATGCCGATCGAAGCATAGAGCCCCGCGACCACATCCGTGACCGCCACCCCGACCTTGACCGGCGCGCCGTCGGGCATGCCGGTGATCGACATCAGCCCCGACAGCCCCTGGATCATGAAATCGTACCCCGGCTCGGCGGCGCGGGGGCCGTCCTGGCCGAACCCGGTGATCGAACAATAGATCAGGCGCGGGTTGAGGGCGGCAAGACTGACGTAGTCGAGCCCATATTTGACGAGCCCCCCGACCTTGAAGTTCTCGATCACGATGTCGGCGCCGGCCACCAGCCCGCGCACGGTGTCCTGCCCTTCGGGTGTCGAGAAATCGGCCACGACAGAGGTTTTTCCCCGGTTCGCAGCGTAGAAATAGGCCGCCGTCCGGTCGCCCTCGCGCTCGATGAACGGCGGACCCCAGGCGCGGGTGTCGTCGCCGGCCGGGCTTTCCACCTTCACCACGTCAGCCCCGAGATCGGCCAGTGCCTGGCCCGCCCAGGGGCCGGCAAGCACCCGGGCGAGTTCGACCACCTTGAGGCCTTCAAGCGGTTTCATGGGCGTTCCTTCACAGATAGGGCGGCGTGCAGGCCGAGATGATGCGGGCGGGCACCGGGCCCGGGTTGCGGAATCGGTGCGGCGCGCGGCTGTCGAACAGATAGGCGTCGCCGGGGCCGAGCACCACTTGCTGATCTCCGACCGTGACCTCGATCTCGCCGGCGACCACGATCCCGCCTTCGCACCCCTCGTGGTCGAGCATCGCCTCGCCGGTATCGGCGCCGGGCGCGTAGGTCTCGGTGAGCAACTGGAGCCCATGCGCCAGCGCGTCGCCGACTTGCGCAATGGCGACGCCGGTGCCGAGGCGCCCGGTCAGATCGGTGAGCGCGCCCGCGCGGAAAAAGACCTTTTGCGGCGGGGTCTCGTCGGGCTCAAAAAAGGCCGACATACTGGTGCCGAGCCCGCCGAGGATGCGCCTGAGCGATGCGACGGAGGGGGAGGACCGCCCGGTCTCGATCATCGAGATCTGCCCGTGCGGCACGCCCGCGCGCTCGGCGAGCTGGCGTTGGCTGAGGCCCGCGGCCTGGCGCAGCGCCTTCAGCCGCCCGCCGGTGTCGAACTCGTCGTCCATGTCGCTGTCCCGTCCGCCTTGCGCAACTTTCTCCTAGCATTGCTCAGAATATTGCGCAATACCGGGGCACACAAAGGGAGACACCGGATGCCGCACGACCTGCCTGCCAAGAGCCGCCCGGAGCTTGCGGCTTTCGACTGGGAAGATCCGTTCCGGCTCGATGCGCAGCTTGCCGAAGACGAACGGATGATCCGTGACGCGGCGCGGGCTTACGCGCAGGAGGCGCTCGCGCCGCGCGTGGCGGCGGCCTTCGAGGACGAAGAGACCGACCCGGAGATCTTCCGCGAGATGGGCCGGATGGGGCTGCTCGGCGTGACCGTGCCAGAGGAATACGGCGGGCTCGGCGGCTCCTATGTGAGTTATGGCTTGGTGGCGCGCGAGGTGGAGCGGGTCGATTCAGGCTATCGCTCGATGATGTCGGTGCAATCCTCGCTGGTGATGTACCCGATCTACGCCTTTGGCTCCGAGGACCAGCGGCGCAAATACCTCCCCGGCCTCGCAAGCGGCGATCTCATCGGCTGCTTCGGCCTCACCGAGCCGGAGGCCGGCAGCGATCCGGGTGCGATGACGACCCGGGCCGAGAAGACCGCCACCGGCTACCGGCTCACCGGCAGCAAGATGTGGATCTCCAACGCGCCGATCGCCGACGTGTTCGTGGTCTGGGCGAAGTCCGCCGCGCATGATGGCAAGATCCGCGGCTTCGTGCTCGAGAAAGGTCTGCGCGGTCTGTCCGCGCCGAAGATCGACGGCAAGCTTTCTCTGCGGGCGTCGATTACCGGCGAGATCGTGATGGACGCCGTCGAGGTGGGCGAGGACGCGCTTTTGCCGCATGTCGAGGGGCTGAAAGGGCCCTTCGGCTGCCTCAACCGGGCCCGTTACGGGATCAGCTGGGGGGTGCTGGGGGCGGCCGAGTTTTGCTGGCATGCGGCGCGTGGCTACGGGCTCGACCGCAAGCAGTTCGGCAAGCCTCTGGCGGGCACCCAGCTCTTCCAGAAAAAACTCGCCGACATGCAGACCGAGATCGTGCTCGGGCTGCAGGCGAGTTTGCGGGTGGGGCGGTTGATGGACGAAGGCGCGGCCGCACCGGAGATGATTTCGCTGATCAAGCGCAACAACTGCGGCAAGGCGCTCGACATCGCCCGCATGTCGCGCGACATGCACGGCGGCAACGGAATATCGGGCGCCTTCGGCGTGATCCGGCACATGATCAACCTCGAAACGGTGAACACCTACGAGGGCACACATGACGTGCATGCGCTGATCCTCGGCCGGGCCCAGACCGGGTTGCAGGCGTTCTTCTGACCGCGGTGCGTTTTGTGCTACCCCGTGTCACTCCGTAGCACAAAACGCATCGGTGCCCCGTCGTGGATACCCGATTCCCGCCGACGGCCTACGGATTTGAACCCGGAATACCCCAATAAGCCGCGATATCGGCCATCAGCGAATGGGTGTTGCGCCAGACAAAGCCGCCCTCCGTCGCGACCATGTAGCCGATCAGACGCAACCGTTCGCCCCGGATCCCCTGGGCGACGATCTCGTCGGGAAAGATGACGTCGCGCCCGTAGGCCTTGCGCGTGGCGATGCGAAGGCCGGGCATGGCGAGGCTCACCAGCTCGGTACAGGCCAACCGGTCGGTCGTCGCGACATCGAAGGTGTAATCATACGCCAGGCCAACGCTGTTCGCGAGCGTCGCGTAGGCCTGGCGACGGGCATGCGCGGTCAGGTTGGGGCGCAGGATGGCGACGGTATCGGCTTCGATCACCCGGGCCGCGGTGGTGGTGCCGACCGCCGGTGTCTGCGCCTCGATGAACACCCGGCCAGCGCGGATATCGTCGTGCAGCGGTGCCAGCGCGGGGAGGGTCCACAGCCCCGCGGCCCGCAGCTGCGCTTCGGTGCCGAGATAGACCACATCATGCGAGAAGCGGCCCGGGATGATGGTGCCCCAGAGGTAGCTCTTGTTGGCGGAGAAGACGAGATCGAGCGGCTGGAGTTGGGCCATGAGCGCCGCCTCCGCCGCCGTGTTGCCCGAAAGCAGACCCGGAAAGACTTTCTCCTGGTAACCACCGTACATCTTTCCGGCCACCTGCGATCCAAGGTCGTCGGCAAGGGCGAAGGCGGTCCTGATGAGCGCTTCGGGATAAAACTTCTCGGGCTCGGCACAGCAGGTGAAGGCGCGCGGTTCGAGCACGGCAATCTCGTCGGTGAAGCCGGGCCCGACGGTCGTATGTGCGCAGGCCGACAGGATCACCGACGCCAGAATGAGCGCCAATCTCTTGAATGGAAGAAGCATCCGCACCCCCCGCGGGTGATTTCACTGCCCGCAGACTATAACGTATCGAACCTTTCCAGAGAGCAAAATCCTGTGAGACAATGTGTTTCCGACCGTGGCGCGCGCGTGTGGCACCGACGTCCGTCGGGCCGCCATACGCGCCATACGCGCCATACGCGCCGGAGATGATGCACACCCCGGACATGATGCAGACGATCGAAACTCTGGCGTCCTTCGGCCCCTTCCGTGGTGAACGCCCGCGCGACGCGCCGGGCGAGACGGGGCGCGTCGCCCTCGCGGCCCCCCGGCGCAGTATGTCGGGCGTGCCGAGCCGGAGCCCGTTCATCTCGTCCGGTCCCCAGGCGCGGGGCTGGAGGGCCGGCAGGGCGGCCCCTGTTGAGTGACGGCATCTCACCAAAGCGCCGGTCCCCAAGCAACCGGGAAACCTCTCGACAACCAAGGCGGGCATGGCAAAGGTAAACCGCCAGCGAAAGGAACCGCGATGAAACCGGACCACCCCGAGCACCAGCCCCCCGGCCACGCCGATACCGCCCGCTCCCGCGCGCCGGTGATCGTCTACCCGCCGGAGCGCCTGCCGGAACCGGACCTGCCGCTCTATCGGCGCGCCCGGGCGGCCGCCGAAAAGGTCGGCGAGCTGCGGGTGCCCCCGCGTGATGCGCGCGTTTTCACCGTGAAGGCGGGGCAGTTCTTCCGCATCCGCAGCATCGAGGGGCCGCAGGTGGGCGATCTCAACCTGTGGAACGCCCACGACCTTGCCGAACGGTTTTATTCCGGCAAGGCCCGCGCGCTGCACGGCACGCATCTGTCGACCGGCGACCGGTTGTGGTCGGGCTTCCCCGCACTCAGGCCGATGGCGACGATCACCGACGACACGCTCGACTGGTACGGCATCGACGCTTTCGGGGCCTCGGTGCATGACGTGATCGGCACCCGCTGCGACCCCTATACCAACTGCCTGCTGGCCGGCGACCCCTACCATTACTGCTGCCATTCGAACCTGACCCGGGCGCTGGCCGATCATCTGGGCGTGCCGCTGGACGAAGCCGAACCCCATGTGCACGACGTGCTCAACGTCTTCATGTGCACGGGCTTCACCCGCGACACCGGGTTATACTTCATGAAGGCGAGCCCGGTGCATCCGGGAGACTACCTTGAGTTTTTCGCCGAGATCGACCTGGTCGGCGCGCTGTCGAGCTGTCCGGGCGGCGATTGCAGCACCGGGCATTCCTCCGACGCCGCCACCTGCTACCCGCTGCTCGTCGAAACCTTTGCCCCGCCGCCGGGTGCGCTTGACGGCTGGCAGAGCCCCGCGCCCAACGGTTACGACCGCAGCCACGGCGTTGCGCCTGTGCCGGGCGCGCGCTAGCCTGCCGGCCAAACATCTGGAGGATGTCACATGCTGCGCTCGGCCGGGTTCAGGTTCTTCATCGTCGCCATTCTGGCTCTGCTCATGGCGATCCCCGTGCAGATGGTGTCCTCTATCGTAGATGCGCGGCGCGACTATTCGCGCGAGACGATCCGCGCCGTCGGCGAGGAATGGGGCGGGAGCCAGGTGCTGTCGGGGCCGGAACTGGTGATCCCGGTCCGCCGGGAGGTGACCGAGATCCGCAAACGCGAAGTTGTCGACCCGGCAACCGGCCGCGTCGAGGTGCACCCCGAAAGCGGCCAGCCGATCCTGGAAACCTACGAGGCAACCTCGGTCGAGGAGCGCCCGCCTCTGGTGCTGCTGCCTGGCCGGTTCGACGCGGTGATGACGACCGCGACCCAGGTACGCTACCGGGGCATCTTCGAGGTGCCGGTCTACACCGCGGACGTGATGCTGACCCTCGACTTCCCCGTCGACGGGATCGAGACGGCCCTGGACGACGGCGAGGAGGTGCTCTGGGACGAGACCCGGCTCGAGATGTTCCTTTCCGGCAACCGGGCGCTCAGGGGCGAGGCGAAGCTGGAGATCGACGGTGCCGGCGTGGCGCTGGAACCGCTCACCGGGCGGGGCGGGATCGCCGCCGCCGTGGGTGATATCCGCGGGGCTGGCGAGGTGCGCCTGCGGGTGGGGCTGAACGGGGCCGAGCAGCTGATGATCGCGCCGGTCGGGCGCACCACCCGGGTGGAGATCTCCGGCGACTGGCCGGACCCGGCCTTCACCGGCGCCTTCCTGCCCGATGAGCGCACGGTGACCGACGACGGCTACCACGCCCTGTGGACCGTGCCGCATCTCGCCCGCGCGGTGCCACAACTGGCGCGGGCCGGGATGATGAGCGATGCCGGCGATGCCATTGCCTTCGGCGTGAGCTTCTACCAGCCCAACGACTTCTACCAGAAGGCCTGGCGCGCGACACGCTACGGGCTGCTCACCATCGCGCTGACTTTTCTGACGGTGCTGTTGATCGAGGGCCACCGGGCGCGCCCGGTCCACCCGGTACAATACATCCTGATCGGGTTGGCCCAGGCGATCTTCGTGCTCCTGATGATCGCCTATGCCGAGCATATCGGGTTCAGCCCGGCCTACCTGCTGGCCTCGGGCGCCACCATCGCGCTGCTTGTCATGTTCGGCTGGCTCGGGCTCAAACTCGGACGCCGCACCCTGGTGCTCGCCGTCCTGCTCATGGTGCTCTACGCGGTGCTCTGGCTGATCTTGGAATCGACCGACTACGCGCTGCTTGCCGGCGCGACGCTGGCCTTCCTCGCGCTCGCCGCAACAATGATCGTGACCCGCAACGAGGAATGGTACGCGCCGCCGGGCAGCCCTGGCATGTTCGGGCGCAGGAAGCCTGCGCGGGGTCCGGAGCAACCGCCGAGCTGACTCCTGCGGCATGTGCGGTCCGGCACCTTCGCCCAGGCTTCGCCC
>DQCI01000101.1:12820-12997 GCA_003545125.1 Paracoccaceae bacterium | reverse complement strand
CGGCGGCATGGCCGACTTCGTGCGGCGGGTGGTCAATGGCGTTGTGCTTGGGAATTGAGTTTTGATCGCTGCTGTCGTCACCACCGTCCTGCTGCTCCTCGGTGCCCTGAGCGCCGCCGTGGGGCTGACGTGGCGCCGGTATGCGGTGCAGCCGGTGCCGGTCGCGGCACAGGTCGA
>DQCI01000101.1:8977-12705 GCA_003545125.1 Paracoccaceae bacterium | reverse complement strand
TTCGCGGGGATCACCGACATTCTGGGCGGCCGCTCCGGCGCCTATGAACAGGAAATGGCCAAGGCCCGGGAAACCGCGCTGCGGGAAATGGAAGACCACGCAACGGCGCAGGGCGCCAATGCCGTGGTCGGGGTAGATCTCGATTACGAGGTCATCAACAACATGCTGATGGTGTCGGCCTCCGGCACCGCCGTCACCATCAATAGAGGGTAAAACATGCTCAAGATCAATAACTTGCACGTCAAACTTGAGGAAGAGGAAAAGCAGATCCTCAAGGGCGTGGATCTCGAGGTTCCCGCCGGCGCGGTGCATGCGATCATGGGGCCGAACGGCTCCGGCAAATCGACGCTCTCCTACGTGCTGTCGGGGCGCGACGGTTACGAGGTGACTGAGGGCGGCGCGACGCTCGACGGCGAAGACCTGCTCGAGATGGAGCCCGAAGAGCGGGCGGCAGCGGGCGTGTTCCTGGCGTTTCAATACCCGGTCGAGATCCCCGGTGTCGGCAACATGACCTTCCTGCGCACCGCCCTCAACGCGCAGCGCAAGGCGCGCGGGCAGGAGGAGCTTTCGGCCGCCGATTTCCTCAAGCTGATCCGCGAGAAGGCCAAGGCGTTGAAGATCGACGCCGACATGCTGAAGCGGCCGGTCAACGTCGGCTTCTCCGGCGGCGAGAAGAAGCGCAACGAGATCCTGCAGATGGCGATGCTGGAGCCCAAGATGTGCATCCTCGACGAGACCGACTCGGGCCTCGACGTCGACGCGATGAAGCTGGTCTCGGAAGGGGTGAATGCGCTGCGCGACGAGGGCCGCGCCTTCCTCGTCATCACCCATTACCAGCGCCTGCTCGACCACATCAAACCGGACGTGGTCCACATCATGGCGGATGGCCGGATCGTGAAATCGGGTGGGCCGGAGCTGGCGCTCGAGGTCGAACACAACGGCTACGCCGACATTCTCGCGGAGCAGGTCTGATGGCGGTTACCAATCCCAAACCCGATCCGCTCGCCGCGCGCCTCGCCGGGCTTGCGATGCCCGACGGCGGCGCCTGGGTGCAGGACGCACGCAAGGGCGCGCTCGACCGGCTCACCGTCCAGGGCCTGCCCGGACGGCGCGACGAGTACTGGCAATTCACCAGGCCCGACAGCCTCAACGCGCCCGACCCCGACGCGGCCGGCGTGTTCGATGCCGGCGGCGAAGCGCCGGTCTACGGCGAGATCGACCGGCTCAAGGTGGTGTTCGTCGACGGCATATTCTCGGCAGAGGAGAGCGATCCGCTGGCGCTCGCCGGGATCGAGATCGAGCGTCTGGCGCAGGCGGCCGCAAGCGACATCCACTGGGCGCAGGGCCTCTACGGCGTGCTCGAGGAACGCGGCCAGACGCCGGTCGCGCGCCCCTTTGCCGCGCTCAACACCGCCTTTGCCGGCGACGGCGTGGTGATTCGGGTGACGGGCAAGGCGGCCAAGCCCGTCAACCTGATCTACCGGCACGAGAACGAGACCTCCGACGCGCTCCTGCATCACGTGGTGAAGCTGGAGCCGGGGGCTGATCTCACGCTGTTGGAAAACGGCCCGGCGGCGGCGCGGTTCAACAAGGTGATGGAGGTCGAGGTCGGTGACGGCGCCGCCTTCCACCATGTCCGCACCCAAGGGCGCGACCACGAGCGCCAGGCGGTGACCCATGTGTTCGCCCGGCTCGGGGCCGAAGCCGTGTTCAAGAGCTTCACCCTCACCGTCAACGGGCTGCTCACGCGCAACGAATGCGTGGTCGAGCTGACCGGCGACGACGCGGTCGCCCATATCGCGGGCGCGGCGATGGGCGACGCCTCGGCTTGCGCGTTTCACCATGACGACACCGTCTTCGTCACCCATGACGCCGAGCGCTGCGAAAGCCGACAGGTGTTCAAGAAGGTGCTGCGCAACGGCGCCGTCGGCACTTTCCAAGGCAAGATCCTGGTCAAACAGGGCGCGCAGAAGACCGACGGCTACCAGAAGTCGCAAGCGCTGCTGCTCGACGAGGACGCGACCTTCCTCGCCAAGCCCGAGCTGGAGATCTACGCCGACGACGTGATCTGTTCGCACGGCTCCACTTCCGGCGCGATCGACGAAGAGGCGATGTTCTACCTGCGCTCGCGCGGGGTGCCGGAAGTGCTCGCGACCGATCTCCTGGTGCTGGCTTTCCTTGCCGATACCATCGCCGAGATCGAGGCCCCTGACATCGCCGACGACATCACCAGCCGGCTCGACGCCTGGCTGCAACGGCGACGCGGTTAGGGCCGGGCGTGTCGGTGGTGCTCGACATCGCGGAGGCCTACCGCAGGCCGGCATCGGTGTTTCGCCGCCGCCTCGGTGTGGCGCCGCGCGAAGACCGCGCTCTGGCAATCCTGATGGCCGCCTGCCTTCTGGTCTTCGTCTCGGCCTGGCCGGTGATGCAGCGCAAGGCAATCGAGACCGGTGAGGAGTTCGAGATGCTGATCGCTGGCACTCTGTTCGTCTGGTTGTTCCTGATGCCGCTCCTCGCCTACACCTTGGGTACGCTCAGCCACGGGCTCGCCCGCCTCGTCGGCGGCCGAGGCAGCGGCTACAGCGCGCGGTTTGCCTTGTTCTGGGCGCTGCTGGTGGCGAGCCCGCTGTGGCTGCTCTGGGGTCTTACGCAGGGCTTCGTCGGCCCCGGGGTGCAGGAGAAGCTGGTGGGTGCGGTTGCGCTCGGGGCCTTTCTGGTCCATTGGTCGCTCAACCTCTGGACCGCGGAGCGCCCGTGACGCCATGAACAAAATCGACTGGGGCTATCTCTTCGGCATGGCACTGCAAACGGTGCCCGAACCGCGCAAGGTGGCGCGCGATGTCTTTGCGTTTCCGGCGCCGCGGTCCGCGCTCTGGCTGATGCTCGCGCTGCTGCTGGTGTCGATGACCTTCCTCGCGGTGATCTCGTCGATCCTGTTCCCGGTCGACGCAGCCGAAATGGGGGCACTGCTCGGGGACGACCAGATGGCACCGGCCTTCACCAGCCCGATCGTGACCGGGATGGTGCAGGCGTCGACGGCGGTGGCCTCGGTCTGGGCGATCTTCTGGATCGGTCGCGCGGCGGGTGGCACCGGCACGTTCGACCAGGCGTTGCTCACGGTGATCTGGCTGCATTTCGTGCTGTTCATCCTGCAACTTGGCATTCTGGCGCTCGGGCTCTTCGCGCCCGGGCTCGCGCTGCTCTTGACGCTGATGAGCTTCGTGATGACGTTCTGGCTGCTCAGCCATTTCATCGCCGAGATGCACGGCTTCCGCTCGGCGGGCTCGGTCTTCGCCGCGATCATGATGGTGCTCCTGGTCCTGGCGGTGGTGATGTCGTTGCTGCTGGCGATGCTGGGCCTCGGTGTGACGATGGATACGGGTTCGGGAGGGATGTGATGTATGATGTGACCGAGGTTCGGCGGGATTTCCCGATCCTGTCGCGCGAGGTGCACGGCCACCCGCTGGTCTATCTCGACAACGGTGCCAGCGCGCAGAAACCGCGCGTGGTGATCGACGCGATTTCTGACTTCTACGCCAACGAATACGCCAACGTTCACCGGGGGTTGCACACGCTTTCGAACCTGGCGACCGAACGCTATGAGGCGGCGCGCGGGACAGTTGCGCGGTTCCTGAACGCCGGCTCCGAGGACGAGATCATCTTCAACTCGGGCACCACCGAGGCGATCAACATGGTCGCCTACGGCTGGGCCGCGCCGCGTATGGGCG
>DQCI01000101.1:0-8842 GCA_003545125.1 Paracoccaceae bacterium | reverse complement strand
GGCGCCCATGCCAAAGGCGTGCCGGTGCTGGTCGACGGCTCGCAAGGGGCGGTGCACGGGCCGGTGGATGTGGTCGACCTCGGCATCGACTTCTATCCGATCACCGGACACAAGCTCTACGGGCCCTCGGGCTCGGGCGCGATCTATGTCAAGACCGAGCGTCAGGCCGAGATGCGGCCGTTCCTGGGTGGCGGTGACATGATCGAAGAGGTCAGCCGCGAAACCGTGACCTACGCCGCGCCACCGCAGAAGTTCGAGGCGGGCACGCCGGGGATCGCCCAGACCGTCGGGTTCGCGGTCGCGCTCGAATACCTGATGGCGCTCGGGATGCACAATGTCGCGGCCCATGAGGCACGGCTGGTCTCCTACGCCCGCGAGCGGTTCAAATCTCTCAACTGGCTCAATGTCCAGGGCGATGCGCCGGGCAAGACAGCGATCTTCTCGATGACCATCGCCGGTGGCGGTCACGCGCATGACATCTCGACGATCCTCGACCAAAAGGGGATCGCGGTGCGCGCCGGGCACCATTGCGCCCATCCGCTGATGGAGGCGCTGGGGGTGACGGCGACGGCGCGCGCGAGCTTCGGCCTCTACAACACCGTCGAAGAGATCGACAAGCTGGCCGACGGGCTGGAACTCTGTCACCGGTTGCTGGGGTAGGAGCCCGGGCGGGGTCCGAAATCCGCACGGATTTCGTGGCGATTTCCGCACGGAAATCGTTTCGTTTTTCGTTCGAAAAACGCCCCCCCCCGCCGCGGCGTCCATCACCGCAGTCCGCGGTCCCGGTCAGCCCGCAAAACCCACCACAAGCCTTTGAGATCGGTCCGGAATTCCGGGATGGCGAGCGCCACGGCCAAGATCTCAAGCGCAGCGAGCGCGGCAAACCCGAGGCTGAGCGCGTAGGCCCAGGGCACGAAGCCGTAAAGGAACAAGGCCACGAAGAAGGCGGTCATGCCGATGTCGGCGGCCTTGAACGAATAGAGGTGGAAGGCGGGGAGCTTGCCGAATTTGACCACCGTTGTGGCGGTGGCCAGCGTCAGCGCGCCGAGGAACACGAGCAGCCAGAACGGGGTCTCGATGAAGGGTGCGCGCTCGAACACCCACACGCCGACGAGCCCGGCGGCGAGGGTGAGGCTGTCGGCCAGCGCGTCGAGACGCGCGCCAAGCGGGGTTTCCTCGCGCCGCCAGCGCGCGATCACGCCGTCGATCGCATCGGTCCCGAGGCTGACGAGCGCGAGCACGACGAACAAGCTGCGGTGGCCGGTCAGCGCGGCGGCGGCGACGGCGGGGGCTGCCAGCAGCCGGTAGACCGACAGGCTGTTGGAGATGGTGTAGATCGAGACGCGCCGTTTCATGCGCTATCGCTCGGCCGCGCGAGCTGGTAGCGCGGCGCGCCGTCGGCATCGACCAACCGCGCGACGCAGGCAGTGTCGATCACATTCATCGCGCGGGCCAGGTCGCGGGTCGTGACCGCAACGCGGGGTCCGTCCGGCAATTCGATATGGAACCGGGTCGAGATGACGGCGTCGTCCGAGGCGATGGGCTGGCTGAACAGCACCCGGGCGGTCAGGTAGCCGTCGTGGGTGACAGGCTGGGGCTGCCAAAGACCGGCGAGCCAGACGAGCCAGGCGCCAAGCAGGGCGAAGGGCAGGGCGGCGAGGGCGAGACTGGCCCCGGGCCGGTCGTGAACGAAGACCATCAGCCGCAGGTAGCGGTCGGCCCCGAGGAGCCGGGCAAGCGGCGGCGGTCCGTCAGCCATCCTGTGCGATCAGACCGAGCCCCCGCAGGTAGATGCCGATGCCGCTTTCGAGCAGGTCCTCGGGCGGGAACGGAGATCTTGTGCCGGGCGCGCCGCGACCGAACAGCTCGACCACCCCGTGGGCCAACGCCCAGATATGGGCCGAGACCATCCGTGCCGGCGGGCGCTGCGCCACCGGAAGGGCAGCCATGACCTCGCCCGCGGCCTTCTCCATTGTCCCCAACGCCCGGTTCGCGACCATCGAGAGCTCCGGGTCGCGGTTGATCGAAATGCCGCTTTCGAACATCGCGACGTAGTGGCCGGGAAACTTGCGGGCAAAGGCCAGGTAGGCGCGCCCGGTGGCCTCAAGCGCGGCGAGCGCCGAGGGCTGTCCCTTGCCATAGGCATGGTCCATGAGGTCGGCGAAGACCTCGAACCCCTGGCGCGCGGCCTCGGCAATCAGGTCTTCGCGGCCTGCGAAATGGCGGTAGACCGCGGCCGGTGTCACGCCCGCGGCCTTCGCGGCTTCGGTGAGGGTGAAGCCGGTCGGCCCCTTTTCCTCGATCAGCACGATGGCCGCGTCGACCAGCGCCTGGCGCAGGTTGCCATGGTGATATCCGCGTTTTTTTCCCATCCGCGTCAATCGGTCCAGATCGCAGGGCCGCCCGCGATGGCGGGGTCCGGCGCCTTGGCGACCTTTATAATCTTGCCGGCGTAGTCGATATGCGACAACACCGCTTCGATCGCGGCGAGCCGGGCGCGGTACTTGTCATCCGAGCGGACCACGGTCCAGGGCGTGCGGTCGCGGTGGGTCTTGTCGAAGGTCTCGCGGATCGCGGCGCTGTAGGCGTCCCAGCGGTTCAGCCCCTCGACGTCGATCCAGGACAGCTTCCACTGTTTCAACGGGTCTTTCTCGCGGGCCAGGAAGCGGCGCAACTGTTCGGCGCGCGACACATTGAGCCAGATCTTGAAGAAATGGATGCCCTCGTCGGCCAGCATGTCCTCGAACTCGGGCAGTTGGCGGAAGAACGCGGCACGTTCGGCGTCGGTGCAGAAGTCGAACACCTTCTCTACAACGGCGCGGTTGTACCAGCTCCGGTCGAACAGCACGATCTCGCCCGCGGACGGCAGATGGCGCACGTAGCGTTGGAAATACCACTCGCCGGCCTCGCGGTCGGAGGGCTTCGACAGCGCCACGACACGCGCGATCCGCGGGCTAAGGTTTTCGCGGAACCGCTTGATCGTGCCGCCTTTTCCGGCGGCATCCCGGCCCTCGAAAACGACGACGACGCGTTTGCCCGTGGCCTTGACGTCGGCCTGAAGCTTCACAAGTTCGAGCTGGAGCGCGTCGAGCCTTTCCTGGTAATCGTCCTTGTCCATCCAGCGGTCGTAGGGGAAATCCTGCGCCAGGATATCCCTTTTGCGCCCATCCTCGATCGCCTTGCGGACCTTTTTCGGCGCGGTCTTCTCGAAGAAGTCGCCGATCGCCCCATCGAAGGGAAGTGCCATGCCTACCTCCAGTATTCTGCCTTCAGAATGTATACCTAGGTCACATCTGCCCGGATTGCGAGCCGGTCGATGGCGGCGATGACCTCGGGCATGGCGCCGTGGTGTGGCGCGTGGCCGATCCCGGGCAAGAGGGTGAGCGGTGCGTCCGGGTGTTCGGCGGTCAGGCGGATGGCGTGGATCTGTGCCGGCACGATGTCGTCCGCATCGCCGTGCACCACCTCGATCGGGACCGCGATCTTCGCCCATTTGGGCGAGAGCGCCTCGATCTCGGTGTGGAGGGCCCGGCGTTGGCGTGCGTTGGTGCGCATCTGGCCGCGCCTCAGGGTGAGGTCCGGGCCGAAATGGTCGATGTAGCCATCTGGGGCGGGCTGCGGGCGGAAGATCTTGGCAATCTCGGACCGGATCACCGGCGTCGGCGTGAAGGCGGTGAGCAGTGGGATGACGAGCGCAAGGCCAGCCGGGTGCGACAACACGCTGTAGAAGGCCCCGAGCCCGGTGTGCCAGGGATAGGCGACACCCGCCAGTGGCAGGACTCCGGCGAGCGTGTCGGGCATCGTCGCGGCCCAGGCCAGCGCCACCGCGCCGCCGTAGGAATGACCGAGCACCAGCGGGTGCGTGGCCCCGAGCGCGGCAACGGCCGTTTGGATCGCCGCCGCCTGATCTACCAACCCGCCGCCGCCCGGCAACGGATCGGACCAGCCGAACCCCGGGCGATCAACCACGAACACCCGGTAGCGGCGCGCCAGGTCCGGCGCGAGCCGGTGGGTGAAATCGCGCAGGTTGCCCGAAGACCCGTGGATCAGCACCAGGTCCGGTCCGGTCTCGCCCAGCACCTCGACATGGACCCGCCGGTCTTCGACCTCGACGTCCTGGCCGGTCGGCGGCGTCAGCTTCGCAGCCCGCGCCTCGCGCCGCGCTGCAAGCACCTGGGTGGCCCCGGTCAGGCCGAGAAGGGTGAGGGCGGCGGTCGTGGGCAGGGGCAAAGAAGAACTCCGGATTATCGAGATGCTTCAGATAGGTGCACCGCAATGTCGATACCACCGCGGGATCGCGAAACCGTCACGCAGCGTAAACGGGGCCCTATTCTTTAGGCGAAACGCGCCGGCCCCCTCGACGTTTCGGGAAAGATCGCCGGCCGGGGACCCGATCCGGGCCAGCCGGATCGTTCGGAGCGTGCGGGGCGGGGGGTGCGGGGGGCGGAGCCCCCCGCCACGCCCGCCGCAGGCGGCGGCGAAGCCGCAAAAGAGGCGCGGGCCAGCCCGCGGCCGGGTCGGATGGCCGAAGGCAATTCGACATCACCCGCGCCGGTCCTTCGTTGCCTCGCCGATCCGCGTCACGTCGTAGGGCGTGGTCATGTACATCTCGGCGATCCAGTTGCCATAGAGCAGGTGCGCGTGGCTCTTCCAGCGGTTTCGTGGGCTCTGGGTCGGGTCGTCGTTCTTGTAGTAGTTCATCGGCACGTTGATCGGCGTGCCCTTTGCAACGTCGCGGTCGTATTCGTGCTTCAGCGTGTCCAAGTCGTATTCGAAATGGTTGAAGATGTAGAGCGCGCGGTGCTTGGGATCCTCGACCAGGCAGGCGCCGGTGTCGGGCGAGCCCAGCAACGGCACCAGGTCCGGATGCGCGACGATATCGGCCTGGGCGATCTCGGTCCACCGGCTGACGGGAATGACGAAATTGTCGGAGAACCCGCGCAGGTAGGGCGAGGTCGGAGCGAGGTTCTTCTGCGGGAAGCACCCGAAGGCCTTGTGGTCGAGGATCCGCTTGGGGATGCCGTGGAAATGATAGAGCATCGCCATGCCACCCCAGCAGACCCCGAAGGTCGAATGCACGTGGGTCTGAGACCATTTCATGATCTCGATCATCTCGTCCCAATAGGTCACCTGCTCGTAGGCGAGGTGCTCGATCGGCGCGCCGGTGATGATCAGCCCGTCGAACTTCTGGTCGCGGATCTCGCGCCAGGCGACGTAGTGCGCGCCGATATGGGCGTGGCTTTCGGTCTTGGAGACGTGATCGGAGGGCCGCACCAAGGTGAGCTCGACCTGCAGCGGCGAGGCGCCGATGAGCCGCGCGAACTGGGTTTCGGTCACGATCTTCTTGGGCATCAGGTTCAGGAGCGCGATGCGCATCGGCCGGATGTCCTGCCGGTCGGCCTCGTCCTCGCGCATCACCATCACGCCCTCGGCGCTGAGCACGTCGGCGGCGGGAAGGGTGGCGGGAATCCTGATGGGCATGAAGGTCTCCGGGTTGAGGGGTCTGGATGATGTAGGCCGGGCGTCAGCGCGTCTCAAGGGCGCGCGCGACAAGGGCGGTGAAGTCATCCGCGCTGCGCACCTGCGCCACATCGTCCGCTTTCACCGTCACGCCCCAGTTTTTCGCCATCGCCGCGTAAAGCGGCTGGCGGTGGGCCATGGCGCGCGCGTAGGTCGCGGCCATGAAGTCGTCGGGGTCGACCTCGGCCTCGGCCACATCGCGTTCCTCGAGGTAGGTCCGCCAGGCGGACATCATGAAGTCCGACCGGTAATACATGGGCTTAGGCGCCCTTTTGAACCGGCGGACCAGCTCTTCGGTGTGCGCCTCCGAGCCTTCGATCCAGACCATCAACAGATGCTCGGACAGCGCGCGCAACACCGGGTCGCGCGCATCCTCGGGGTCCACCACCTCGCAGATCGACCCACCCGAGTCGCAGACGAAATTGCCGTAGCCGTAGATTTCCGCGGCCCGGTCGATGAACCGGGTCGTGTCGGTGAGCGCGGCGACCTCGGCGTCGTGATGCAGTTCCTGGCGGCGCTGGTACTCGGCGAAGGACAGCCCGCCCTTGGTGGGATCACCGGGCTTGCCGAGCCAGCTCGACAGCGGCGCGAGGTTGTCGAAGGTGATGTTGGAGGCGACGTAGATCGAATCCGTCAGAAGAAGCTGGCGCAGGAACGGGTTCTTCATCGCCTCGCGCTTGAAATTGTCGGTGATGTGCTCGCCGAGGTAACGGGTGCCGATCCGGTAGTCGACCGAGTAGTGAAACCAGTCGCCCGCTTCGCGCAAGAGGTTCGAGATATGGGTCTTGCCGAGGCCGGACATGCCGAACAGGAGCACGCGTTTCTCTTTCGCCTGAAGCCAGTCCGCCGCCGTCTCGTAGATCATGCCTGTCTCCCGTAGCCCGTCCGGGCGCCTCTGGCCCGGGATAACGGCGGGCGGCAGGGGGGTCAACGGCGGGGTCAACGGCGGGGTCAACGGCGCCCGAGAAGCCGCCCGTCGATCACCACCAGCCCCAGCGCGATCAGCCCGAAGCCTGCATAGGCCGAGGGCGGCAAGCTCTCGGCCCGCACCATGGCGCCAAGGGTCACCGCGACCGGCACCACGAGCAGGGTCACAAGCGTCGTGTTTCCGGCCCCTGCAAGGCGGATGATCCGGTAGAACAGCAGATAGGCGATGGCGGTGATGACGAGGCCGTAGACCGCGAGCGCGGCCAGCATCGGTGCGGGCAGATTGAAGGGCAGGGGCCCTTCCACCGCCCAGGACAGAGGCAGCATGATCAGGCTCGAGCCGGTGAGCATACCGAGGGCCGCCACTTCCGGGCTGAGATGCCCCAGCCGGAGACGGGCGAAAACGCTGGTGGCGGCGTAGCAGAAGGTCGAGGCGATCATCGCGAGCTGGGCCGCCGAGCGCAGATCGAACCCGCCCAGGACGTCGAGCCCGAACACCAGGGCGACGCCGGCAAAGCCGAGCGCCACGCCGGTGGCCTTGGCCCGGGTCAGCCGTTCGTCGGAAAGCACCAGCGCGGCCACAAGCGGCCCGAAGATCGCGGTCGACGCGTTGAGGATACCGGCCAGCCCGCTCTCGATGGTCGTCTGCGCATAGGCCTGGAGCACGAAGGGCAGGGCGTTCGCCCCGGCACCCATGATGAGGAGTGCCCCCCAGGTCGAAAGATCGCGAGGCACCGGCAGGCGTCGTACCAATGCGTAGATCCACAGGAACACCGCGGCCCAGAGCACCCGGTGGGTCACCACATGCAACGGTGCCAGCGTTTCGACCAGCATGGTGGTGGTGAGGAAGCTCGACCCCCAGATGAACGAGAGCAGGAGCATCAGCGCCCAGGCGCGGGGTGGAATGGAAACCTGTGTCATGCCAGCGTATTACCTCGGGCGGGCCTCACTTGCGACCCGGATCCTGCGCAACCCGCAGCCAGGCGCGCCCCGTGCCGGCGGTCAGGTTGATGATGTTGCCCGCAAGGATCAAGAGCGCGCCGACGGCGAAGACCCAGTCGAGCTGTTCGCCGTAGAAGGCCCAGCCGACGAGGGCGATGAGCGGAAGGCGGGTGAAATCGATCGGCATGACCACCGTTGCCGGGGCGAGCCGGAGGGCTGCGGTCAGGCAGAAATGCGCGACCAGTCCCGAAATGCCGATCAACACCAGGAGCGGTGCGGAAAAGGCGGTCGGCAGCGCGATCTCGCCGTCGTAGCCGGCGCCGATCAGCCCGAAGGCGGCCTGCATCGTCGTGAGCCAGAACATGATGCCAATGAGGCTTTCGCTCCGGGTGAGCCGCCGGGTGAAGAGCGCGGTGAAGCCGAAGAAGACAGCCGCGACGCCCGCGGCCAGAACTCCCACGGTGAGGGGTTCCGCGAACGGTCGCGTCAGCACCAGGATGCCCAAAAAACCGATGCTGGCAGCGAGCACCCGGATCGGGGTGATGGCCTCGCGCAGGACCAGGGGTGCGAAGACCAGCGCCCAGAGAGGTGCCGTGAATTCGAGCGCGAAGGCCTGCGCGAGCGGGATCAGCGGCAGGGCATAGAACCACAAGTTCTGGCCGGTGAAATGCGCCAGGTTGCGCAAACCGTGGAGCCCGGGCTTGCCGGTGCGGATCTCGGCCGAGCGCCCGGTCGCAAACATCACCGACACGACAATGACGACCCCGACGAGCGAGCGGTAGAGCATCAGCTCGAACGTGTCGTGGTCCACCCGCACCTCGCGGCCCGCCACCGCCATGGCCGAGAAGAACACGATCGAGCCGGTCATCCAGAGCGCGGCGCGCAGGGTGTCGCTCACCCGTCGACCTCCTCGACCCGGATGGAGGGGTGAACCCCGGCGCTGGCCTGTGCCCAGGCACTCGCGTCTGAGCGGGCCTGGTGGGCCTCGAACGCCTGCCGGCTCGCGAACATTTCCGCCACCAGCCAGCGGCCGGCGACCTCCGGGTCGGGCGCGACGTCGAAGCTCAGGCATCCGGGCTCCGCACGGGTCAGGCGGATATGCTCGGGCAGCGCGGCGGCGAAGGCATCGCGGCGCGCCGGGGCCACGTCGATATGGCCGGTGAGGCGGATCAGCGACATGGGCAGTCTTTCGGTCGGCGCGCGCGGGGTCGGGCGGGGCGAAGGGCGCAAGAGCGGCAGCGATGACGCCGCCCCGTGGTGCGCNNGTGCGCTCCCGTGTGCGCCCCCGTGTCACCGGAAATCGCCAATCATTGACGCGGCAATGCGGCACAATCCCCGTGCACATACCGGGATTGTCCTCGGATGGTGAATTATTCCCACTCGATCGTCCCCGGCGGTTTCGAGGTGATGTCATAGGTCACTCGATTGATCCCCGGCACCTCGTTGATGATCC
>DQCI01000250.1 GCA_003545125.1 Paracoccaceae bacterium | reverse complement strand
TGTCAGGCGCGGAACACTAGATTGACGCACCCCCCTTGCATCCGGCGCGGTTTTTTCCGATTTTCCCCGCGTCGGGGCCGTAGCTCAGTTGGGAGAGCGCGTCGTTCGCAATGACGAGGTCAGGGGTTCGATTCCCCTCGGCTCCACCAAACAAGCGGCAGCGGTGAACGCCGGCAGTCAGGCGATCTCGGGACCGTGCCGCGCTCTGCCCTGCCTCAAGTCCATCCGAAGCCCGAGGCGGACGCCCGGATAGTCCGTGACGCCCGCGATCCCTCGGTCAGAAAACCCCCGGCGCGCATTGCAAGCAGACAAGCCCCTCGGCGCGCCAAGCATCCACGACCGAGCTTCGGTCATCGATCACCAGCCAAGGTGTCAGCCCGTCCGCTTTCATCTCGGCCAACGCCCGGCGTTTGACATCAGGGTCGCTGGCCTCGTCCTGGTCTTCGGCTCTCAGGTAAATCCCGTCAAAAGGAAGGTCATGCTTGCGCAGCCAGGCAACCGTGTGCTCGGCCCAGCCCCGGGGCCGCCCGGAGCAGATCACCACGGTTTCCCCGCTCTCCTTCAAGCGCCGCATCAGTTTCGCGACAGGTGCAATCAGCGGCGCATCGGCCATTGCATCGTGGAATTCATCCCATTGTTTTTCGATCCCATGCACGAGATGCCCCAGTTTCCCGGCGTCGAACTCCGCCAGGGTTCCGTCGACATCAAAGACCACGCAGGGTGTGCAACCGGCTGGTGTCATAGCTCTTTCTCCTCGATTTGATGGGCTGACCTGTCGAACAGGATCGGCACCGCATTTGGGGGGCGATCTCCGACGCGGCCGGTGGTCCAAAGCACGCGCGCGGCGCGGATGACGCCGGAATGGCAGACGAGCACGGGCAAGGCTGCCTCGGACGCGGCGCAGATCTCGGATATCGCGTGATGCACCCGCGCCAGCATCGCCGACCAGCTTTCGCCCGCGTCGGGCATGTCTTCCCGCTTGAGCTGTTCGCAAAGGGGGCGGCCCTCAAACACGCCCCAGTCGCGTTCGCGCAGCCCGTCGTGCCGCGCGAAGTCCCGGCCCGGGAAGGCAAGTTCGCAGGTGTCCCGCGCGCGGGACAGCGGGCTTGTGAACAACGCGATCCGGTCCGGCCAGGATCGGCCCGCCAGAGCGCGCGCCTGCTGCCGCCCACGCCCGGTCAGCGCCACATCCGTGACTCCGGCGATGACGCCATCGGCATTGGCCGTGGTCTCGCCGTGCCGGATCAGGCAGAAGCTCGTGGCGGGGAGGGACCGGAGGCTCACAGGCGCACCGGATCGTGCAGGAAAACCTCGACGCCCAGATCCTCGATCAGATAGTCCTCGGGCTGTGTGCAAAAGGCCGGTGCGAAGCGTTTTGCGCCGAGGCGTTCGAGCATCCTGACCTGATCGCGAAGCGGCGGATGCACGTTCCACCGCTGGAAATACCCACCCGGCACGCTGCAGATGCCACGCGCGTGCGCCGTCATATGGCCGGTGAAGACGACATGCGCATCGCGGCCCAGCCGCCCGCTTTCATTCCAGGCCCGGACATAGCCCCAGGCCGCCCCGCCATCGGCATTGGGCGTGTCGCAGACAAGAAAGCGGGCCTGTTCCATCGGACCGCGCTCCAGAAGCGGCGCGATTTCCTGCACATCGGGGCTGAGGGTCGCGCTGGCCAGAGCCGTGCGCAGCGTGGCCTGGCATTCCGGATCGAGCATCACGCTCTCGATCCCGTAGCGCCGGATCAGGTGCAGCGCCATCTCGCCCGCACGCCCCGAGGGAGGCACCGGCAGGAGAACCTGCCCTTCAAGCCCGTCCAGCAACGCATCGAGCGCCGCAAAGCGTTCCGATTGCGGCACATCATCGAGATGGTAGGAGCAATCCAGAATGGCGGTCGCCGCCGGGAGGGGCGGATCAAACGGAAACCAGTCGGACTCCTCGGACCAGTCGCCGGAGTAGAACAACCCATCGCCCAGTGCGAAATGCATCCAGACGCCGCCCATCGCATGGCCATTGCGCCCGGTGGTCAGGCGCACGCCATCAATCACGCTTTCGCCCTGCTCGGGCAGCAGATGAACCTTGGCCGCCGGCGGCAGCGCCTTGGCGGTCTGGGCCGTGGCATAGATCGGCAGCCCCGCCTCCACCGCATGAGACGCCCCCCCGATATGGTCGATATGGTCATGGGTGATGAAGACCGCGTCCGCCCCCTCGAGCCACGCGGGGTCGAAATGGGCATGGGCCTCGGGGCCGAAGCCGCAGTCGAGCAGCCAGCGCCGATCGCCAAGGTTCAATTGCATGCAAGCGGGGCCCTTGTCCCCGATGCCGGAAAGTAATCTTACGCTTTGCATTCAGTCCTCGAGAAACGCCCAGGGGGTGGTGATGGTCAAGCCGAGCTGGGCTCCGACATCGAATCTGGCCCGCGTTTCCGCCAAGAGCCGCGTGCCGCAGTCGGCCACCGTTTCCAGCAGGTATTTTCCGCCCAGATAGGTGACCCGCGCGACCTTGGCCCGGAGATCCCCGGTTTCGGTGATCGTCAGGTTCTCCGGGCGCAGGCAGACATGGCTGACGCCGGGGCTGTCCTGACCGCTCTGAACCGCGATCCTTGCGCCCAGCACGCGGGCATGGACCTCGGCCTCGGTCCTTTCGACGCCCTGTACCGGTACGACGGTGCCACGCCCGACAAACTCTGCCACGAACCGGTTTTTCGGGCACTCGTACAGGTTTTGCGGCGTGTCGAACTGCTGGATACGGCCACGGTCCATGACCGCGATCCGATCCGCCATCGCCATCGCTTCGGCCTGATCGTGGGTGACATAGACCATCGTCGCGCCGGTCCGCTTGTGAAAATCCGTGAACACCGCCTGCATCGAGGCGCGCAGCGCCACGTCGAGGTTGGCCAGCGGCTCATCCAGCAACACGGCACCGGGATCGGAGACCAGGCAGCGCGCCAGCGCCACCCTTTGCCTCTGACCGCCCGACAGGTCGGACGGCATGCGATCGGCATAGTCACGCAATCCCGTCGCGGCGAGCGCGGCGTCGGTCTGTGTGGCGATGTCGGCCCTGGACAACCGGCGGATTTCCAGCGGATAGGACACATTGCGGCGCACCGACATATGCGGCCAGAGCGCATAGGACTGGAACACGAAACCGATGTTGCGCTCTTCGGGCGGCACCATCGTGCCGGCTTGGGCATCGGCCATGACGCGGTCACCAATGCGGATCTGGCCCGAGTCAGGCATCTCGAACCCCGCCAGAAGCCGCAAGAGCGTGGTCTTGCCACAGCCCGACGGCCCCAGAAGGGCGATGAACTCGCCATCTTCGAACCGGGTGGTGATGTCTTTCAGCGCGGGCGCGCCCGCGAAGGTCTTGCCGACTGACGACAGGGTTATGTCTGCCACGGAACAACTCCTTTCGGAAAACGGCGCGAGAACAGCTGGATCAGGGCCATCAACCCCATGACCACCAGAACGATGGTCATCGCCAGGGCACTGGCCATCGCGGTCTCGCCGCTGTCATCGAGATTGAAGATCACCACGCCCAGGGTCTCGGTGCCCGAGGACCACAACAGCGCGGATACGGTCAGCTCATTGAACGCCGTGAGGAAAACGAGGATCGCGCCTGCGGCGGCGGTCGGTGCCGATAGCGGCAGGATCACGTCGCGCAAGCGCTGGAACAGGGAGGCACCGACCGATTGCGCCGCCTCTCCCATCGCCGGGTCAAGCTGTTTCAGACTGGCCTGGACCGGGCGGAACATGACCGCGAAGAACCGCGAAAGATAGGCGAAGAAGATGATCCAGATCGTGCCGTACAGCGTGGCCTCGGTGAAAGGCAGGTTGATCAGCAACAGGATCATGGCGATCGACAGAACGACACCGGGCAGCGCATAGGGCAGGTCCAGAAGGCTGTCGAACAGGCGCGAAAGCCGGGTCGGGGTGCGCTCCATCAGCCAGGCCAGCGGCAGGCAGAGGATCATCAGGACAACCGCCGCGCCGAACGCGAGGCTGAACGAGTTCACAAAGGCCCGCGTGGTCACCGGTTGGCGAAACAGCACCTCCGACCACAGCTCCAGCGTCACCGTATCAAGGCGCAGCGGCACACCGTAGGCCGGCACCAGCGAGGTTGCCAGCAGGCCAAACATCGGCAGGACGAGGATCGCACAGACCACGGCCCACAACAGGATTTCCACCGGCAAACGCGCGGCCCCCAAGGGGATCGCGAGCGGGCGGGAAGTCGAGCCGACCAGATAGACCCGTTGCCGGGTCTGGAAAAACCGCTGTGCCAGAATGCCGACCACCGCGACGGCACCGATGAGCATCGCCAGCACGGACACCTCGGCCAGAACGCTTGTGCCCAGCCCGGCGAGTTTCTGATAGACCAGCGTCGGCAGCGTCGCGTAGCCGGCCGGAATACCCAGCATCGCCGGAATGCCGAAATTGCCAAGCGCGGTGACAAAAGTGATCGCGGTGCCCGCAGCAAGGCTTGGCAGGGTCAGCGGCATGACCACCTGCCACCAGGTGCGCAGCCCCTTGGCACCGCTGATCCGCGCCGCTTCCACCACCTCTTGCGGGATCGCTCGCAGCCCCGCGCGCAGGGTCAGGAAGATGATCGACATATGCTGAATGCCCAGCAGCAGGATGATCCCCTCGGCGGAATACAGCGGCTGGGGCGATCCAAGCGGCGGGGCCAGTCCGATGGTCTTGAGCAGCGCCGAAGACGGCCCCATGATCTGGGTCCAGGACAGCGCAGTGATCTGGGGCGGGATCATCATCGGGATCATCAGGCAAAAGACCAGCATCGCCTTGGCCCGCAAATCCGTCAGCGCGACGAGAAAGGCAAAGGCAGAGCCCAGCACCAGCGACACCAGCGTTCCGAGACCCGCGGTGATCAGCGAATGCCTGAGCGCGCTGAGCGTCGAGGGCTGGGACAGGACCTCAGCCGCCAGCGACAGCCCCGGCGCGCCCTGATCCGTCACCCCTTCGACAAAGAGGCGCAGGACCGGGGCCAGCGTCAGGCAGATCGCGACAACCAGAATGGCGGAGAGCAGCCGATCCTCGGACCGGCTGCCTCCCTTTTGCATTGCAAGGCCCATTATTCAGCGCCGAAAAGCTCGGCAAATTTCGCCTTGTTGGCCTCGGCGTTTTCCAGTGCGACCGCCGGGTCGAAGGCCATCAACGTGATGTCGTCGCGCGCCGGGAACCCTTCGGGCACGCCCATGCCGTCACGCGCCGGGATATAGCCCATGTCGAGCACCAAGTCCTGACCGGTCTCGCTCAGCAGGAAATCGACGAATTTCTGAGCGCCTTCGACGTTCTTCGCGGTAGACATGATCGCGACCGGCTCGGTCACATAGGACACGCCCTCTTCGGGGAAGACGAAATCGACCGGAGAGCCGTTGGCCTTGTTGCGGATGGCGAGGAAGTCGACGACCATGCCGTAGGGCTTTTCGCCCGATGCCACGGCCTTGAACGTGCCGCCGTTTCCGCCCTTTGCACGCGCGTCGTTGGTCGCCAGTTGTTCGTAGTAGTCCCAGCCCAGGCTGTCGTCGCCGGTCAGGGTCGCCAGATGGATCAGCGCCGCGCCGGAATAGAGCGGCGACGGCATCGCGATCTGGCCCTTGATCGCGGCATCCGTCAGATCGCCCCAGGATGTCGGTGCCGCCTCGATCCCGGTGTTGTAGACGATGCCGGTCGTGATCAGTTTGGTGGAGTGGTAATACCCCTCGGCAGAATAGAGCGCGGCGTCGTAATTGGTTGCTTCGGGCGAATGATAGGCGGTCAGAAGACCCTCTTGCGCCATGTCTTCGAGGGTTACCGTATCCGCGATCAGGAGCACGTCAGGCTGCGGGTTGCCGGCCTCGATCTCGGCGCGCAGGCGGGCCATGAGCTTGGTCGTGCCATCGCGGACCCACTCGACTTCGGTGCCCGGATTGGCGGCCATGAAGGCATCGACGGTCTGCTGCGCATCGGCGTTGGGCTGAGACGTGTAAAGCGTGATCGTGTCCGCAATGGCAGTGCTGGCCATGAGTGCAAACGCGGTCGTGGTGAGGAAGGTCTTCATGGGGCTCTCCTGGAAAAATGGCTTTCGTACGAAAGCTGTTCACAGCGGCCTTATTCCCCCATCTCGTAACGGTTTTGTGAAACTAGAGTAACGAAATTATTTATATTGCAGGAAAAACATCTCTCGGCCTAACCTCGCCGAACCTGTGGTTACTTTCGAAGGAAAGTCATGACGCGGCTGGACCTGACCGAGCGACGCGACCGTATCATCGCACTCCTGTCGGAAAAAGGGGCGCTCTCTGCTGCAGAGCTTTCCGAACGTCTCGCCGTATCGGTTCAGACGATCCGGGCGGACCTGCGCGATCTGGATGACGCA
Organism: Paracoccaceae bacterium; assembly: GCA_003545125.1. GTDB lineage: Bacteria > Pseudomonadota > Alphaproteobacteria > Rhodobacterales > Rhodobacteraceae > Sinisalibacter. The sequence continues at coordinate 1,028 of DQCI01000250.1, read as the reverse complement.
GCCCTGGTGCAGCGGCGCAATGGCACGGCGCGATTGCGCCAGCAAAGCGAAAACATCGGCTACCTCCCGCGCCAGAGCATCTCGCGCCAGGAAAAACAGCGGATCGCATTGGCGGTGAAAAACCTGATCCCCGACGGCGCGCGCGTGGCGCTTGGCACCGGCACCACTGTCGAGCACTGCGCGCGTCTTCTGGCATCGCGCCAGAATCTGTTTGTCGCGACCAACAGCATCCACGCCGTTTGCGCCCTGCAAAACGCGCCGGGCACCGCTGTCGAAATGGCGGGCGGGTCCGTTCGCATGCGGGATCTGGACATGATCGGCGGTGCCGCTCTTGAGTTCTTTGCGAAATACCGGGTCGATTACGCGGTTTTCAGTTGCGGCGGCCTGTCGCCCTCCGGTGCCGTGATGGATTACAATTCCGATGAGATCTCGGCGCGCAAGGCCATTGCCAACTGTGCCCATACGACGATCCTGGTCGCAGACAGCGAAAAGGCCGGCCTGGATCTGGCTTGCCGACATGCGCATTTGTGGGAGTACGACATCGTCGTTGCCGGTGGGGAGTTTTCCGCCGAAATCGTACAAAACTGTGCGCGACACGGCTGCCAGTTCATTCATGTGTAGGGCAACCGCCAAATCCTGACCGGGGCGCATCAGGCCAGCCGGGATTGGGGAAAACAGGCTGGTCGCGTCATTCCGCCGCCGGTTTGAGGCTCGCCATCAGGCGGTGGAACTTGTCGCCCTGCACCGCCACATGGGCCCTGATCGCCGTTGCGGCAGCCTCGCCATCTGCGGCCTCCAACGCCGCCACGATCGCCTCGTGTTCCGCCATCGATTGCTTCAGACGTCCGCGCAGCCGCAGCTGGGTGCGCCGGAACGGTTGCAGGCGACGATGCAGGCGCAGGCACTCCTGTTCGAGAAACCCGTTGCCGGACTGACGGTAGATGATCGCATGGAAGCGCTCGTTTTCACGGTAGTACCCGTCCGCATCCTGCGCCGCCACCGTCGCGGCTTTGTTGCACAAATCGGGG
>DQCI01000156.1:14421-16950 GCA_003545125.1 Paracoccaceae bacterium | reverse complement strand
GAGGGTATCGAGTTCATCCATGGTCCCGGATGCCCGGTCTGCGTGCTGCCGCGCGCGCGGGTCGACGAATGCATCGAGCTTGCAGAACGCCCCGAGGTCATCTTCACCACCTTCGGCGACGCGATGCGCGTGCCGGGGTCTCAAAAGTCACTGATGCAGGCGAAAGCGGCGGGTGCGGATATCCGCATGGTCTATTCGCCACTCGACGCGTTGGAGTTGGCCCGCCGCAATCCGGCCCGCGAGGTGGTGTTCTTCGGGCTGGGGTTTGAGACCACGACGCCCTCGACCGCGCTGGCGATCCAGCAGGCGGCGCGGGAAGAGCTGACCAACTTCACCGTGTTCTGCAACCACATCACCGTGCCCGAGCCGATCAAGGCGCTGCTCGACGATCCGCATATGGTGCTCGACGGGTTCATCGGCCCGGGCCATGTCTCGATGGTGATCGGGATCCACCCGTACGATTTCATCGCGCGCGACTACGCCAAGCCGATTGTCGTCGCCGGGTTTGAACCCACCGATCTGTTGCAGTCGATCCTGATGATCCTGACCCAGATCGAGCAGGACCGCGCGGCGGTTGAGAACCAGTACGCGCGGGTGGTGCCGGACGATGGCAACAAGGTGAGCCTCGCCGCCATTGCCGACGTCTATCAAAAGCGGCCGACATTCGAATGGCGGGGGCTCGGTGAGATCGACGCTTCGGGCCTCCAGATCAGACCCGAATACAGGGCTTTTGATGCGGAAGAAAAATTCGGCATCGGCTACGGCGGGGTGCGCAAACACGTGCCCGAGGTCGAGGGCACCGCCTGCGGCCAGGTGATGACCGGCCGAATGAAGCCGCCGCAATGCCCGCAATTCGGCAAGGGATGTACGCCCGAGATGCCGCTGGGCGCGCTCATGGTGTCTTCGGAAGGCGCTTGTGCGGCCTATTGGCAATATGGCGGTGTCCGGGGTACGTCGGCGGGTACGTCGGCGGGCGAGACGGCGGGCGAGGCGGCGGAGTAGACGATGGCCCTCAGGGACGACCGGGTGACGTTGGCGCATGGCGGTGGCGGCAAGGCGATGCGGGACCTCATCGAGGAGGTGTTCACGGATGTGTTCGAGCCGCCGGGCATGGAAGACCAGGCCCGGCTCGAAGCGGACGCGCTTTCCGAACCCGGTGCCAAGCTCGCCTTCACCACCGATGCTTATGTGGTCACGCCGGTCGAGTTCCCCGGCGGTGACATCGGCAAGATCGCCGTTGCCGGCACCGTGAACGACCTTGCCGTGGGCGGCGCGCAGCCGTTGTGGCTTTCGGCGGCCTTCATCATCGAGGAGGGCACGGAAGTGGCCCTCCTGCGCCGCATCGTGGCGACGATGAAGGCGGAGGCCGACAAGGCGGGTGTGAGGATCGTCACCGGCGACACCAAGGTGGTGGACCGCGGTGCGGCGGACACACTGTTCGTCACCACCGCGGGGGTCGGCGTCATCCCGCCGGGGCGCGACATGGGCGCAGGGCATGTGCGCCCCGGCGACGTGGCCATCGTCAACGGTGTGCTCGGCGACCACGGCGCGACCATTCTCGCGGCGCGCGGCGATCTGGCCCTGCAATCTCCGATCCAATCGGATTGCGCGTCACTCGGCCACCTGGTCGACGCCGTGCTCGCCGCCGCCCCCGATGCCCGTGCTGCGCGCGATCTCACTCGCGGCGGCCTGGCCTCTGCGCTGAACGAGATCGCCGGCGCGGCAGGCTGCGGCATCGAGATCGAGGAGAGCGCGCTGCCGCTGCGCGACGAAGTCGTGGGCACCTGCGAGATCCTCGGGCTCGATCCGCTGTACCTCGCCAACGAGGGGCGGGTGGTGATCTTCGTGCCCGAAGCCCGGGCCGAAGCGGCGCTTTCGGCGATGCAAAGCCTGCCGGAAGGGACGGGTGCCGCGATCATCGGGCGGGCCGTCGAGGGGCATCCCGGCCTCGTCCACATGCACACCGCGTTCGGTGGCGTTCGGATCGTCGATATGCTGGTCGGAGAGCAGTTGCCGCGGATCTGTTGACCCGGGTTTGCCAATTCGGCGCCCGGCCAGGCAGCAACGCCGCTGTGCAGTGCCCAATTTCCGGGCAATTGCCGCACCGCGGCACATAGGTCAGCGAAATTGACCATTGCCCGTTGTCACGAACGATCTCCCGGGCGAACCTGTGATCGAGGCGGCACAGGCCGGCTCACGAAAACGTCCAGGGATCGTTGCCACCTCCTCCCGGCAATGGTTCACACTTCAAGGGCCGCGTGCGCCCCTGCCATCCTCCTCCCGGCAGGCCTCACGCGGCCCCATTTTCTCTCGTGCTACAAAAACGTGATTCAAACACGGTGCGCCGGGCGCCGATCCACACGATGCCGTTCTGCCTGTCCCTGCGGGAGAACAAGCAGGCGCCGGACCGCAGATCGCCCTTGCGCCGGGTCGGACCCAAACCGATAGTCCGCCCATGCGCCGTGTCGTCCGACTTCTTGCCCTGATCGCCCTGATGGCCACACCGGTCCGGGCGGAGGATGTCGTGGT
>DQCI01000156.1:7854-14305 GCA_003545125.1 Paracoccaceae bacterium | reverse complement strand
GCGCTCGAAGCCGAGGGACGGCTCGCTCGCGGCACACGCGCTGATCTGCTCGGCAATCGCCTGGTGCTGATCGCGTTTGATCCGGGCGCACAGGACATCGACCTCGGCGACCCGGATGCGTTGTCCGCCCGGCTTGGCGTCGGTCACCTCGCGATGGCGCTGGTCGATGCCGTGCCGGCCGGGATCTACGGGCGCGCCGCGTTGACGGAGCTCGGGCTCTGGGCGGGCGTCGCGCCACAGGTCGCGCAATCCGACAACGCGCGCGCGGCCCTGGCGCTGGTCGCGACCGGCGCGGCGCCGCTTGGCGTCGTTTATCGCTCCGACGCCATTGCCGAGCCCCGCGTCCATGTGGTTGCGACGTTTCCCGAAGCCAGTCACCCGCCGATCGTCTACCCGGTGGCGGCGGTCGCCGAACGGGACCGCGAGACGACGCGCGCCCTGCTCGACCACCTGCGCACGCCCGCATCCCGCGCCGTTTTCGAGGCGCAGGGGTTCATCTGGGCAGGGGAGTGACGCATGGCTTGGCTCGGACCGGAGGAATGGCAGGCGGTCGCATTGTCGCTGCGCGTGGCCCTGGTCGCGACGGCCGCGAGCCTGCCGCTCGGGCTTTTCACCGCCTATGCCTTGGCGCGCTGGCGCTTCCCCGGCCGTGAGATCCTGAACGGGCTGGTCCACCTGCCGCTGATCCTGCCGCCGGTCGTCACGGGCTATCTTCTGCTGCTGACACTGGGGCCGACGGCGCCGATCGGTGCGGTGCTCGAAAGCCTCGGCCTCGGTGTTGCCTTCCGCTGGACCGGGGCAGCGCTGGCCGCGGCGGTCATGGCGTTCCCGCTGATGGTGCGCGCGATCCGGCTGTCGATAGAAGCCGTCGACCCGAAGCTTGAACAGGCGGCCGCAACCCTCGGCGCCTCGCGAATGCGTGTCTATTTCACCGTAACTCTGCCGCTCACGCTCCCTGGCATTGTCGCCGGTGCGGTGCTGGCTTTTGCCAAGGCGATGGGCGAGTTCGGCGCGACGATCACTTTCGTGTCCAACATACCCGGCCAGACCCGCACCCTGCCGTCGGCGATCTACGCCTTTCTCCAGGTGCCGGGCGGCGAGGCCTCGGCGCTGCGGCTCGTCGCGGTCTCGGTGTTCGTGGCGATGGCGGCGCTGGCACTGTCCGAATGGCTCGCACGCCGCGCGGCAAGACGGGTGCAGGGCGCATGAGCCTGTCGGTTTCCCTGCGCCATGTCCTGCCCGGAATCGCGCTCGACGTCGCCTTCGAGGCGCCCCCCGGCGTGACCGCGCTGTTCGGGCCTTCCGGCTCCGGAAAGACGACCGTGCTGAACGCGGTCGCGGGCCTCTACCGGCCGGATATGGCCCACATCGCCGTGAACGGCGACGTGCTCTGTGACACAAGAACCGGCACCTGGCTACCGCCGCATCGCCGTCGGCTGGGCGTCGTGTTCCAGGAGGGAAGGCTGTTTCCGCACCTGAGTGTCGAGGGCAACCTCACCTACGGGTTGCGGGTGCGCCGCGAAAGCCCCGACCCGACCGAGTTCGCCCGGGTGGTCGCCATGCTCGGGATCGGTGCGCTGCTCGCCCGGCGCCCGGCCGCACTCTCGGGGGGCGAACGGCAGCGGGTGGCCATTGGACGGGCGCTGCTGGCCCGTCCCCGGCTGATGCTGCTCGACGAACCGCTCGCAGCCCTCGATGCGGCACGCAAGACCGAGATCCTGCCCTATCTTGAAAAGATCCGCGACGCGGCGGGCGTGCCGATGCTCTATGTCAGCCATTCGGCGAGCGAGGTCGCTCGGCTCGCGACCACGGTGGTGGTGATCGAGGCGGGAAAAGTTGTGCGCACAGGGCCGGCCGCGGCGGTGCTCGGCGACCCGGCCCTTGCCCCTGCGGGCGACAGGCAGGTCGGCGCGATTCTCACCGCCGTTGTGGTCGCCCACCATGAAGACGGGCTTACCGAGATCGATGCCGGTGGGACGCGGCTGCTGCTCGCGGGGCTCGACACGGGCGCCGGGACGCAAGTCCGGGTCCGCATCGCCGCCCATGATGTGATCCTGTCGCTGGAGGAGCCGCGGGGGCTCTCGGCCCTCAACACCCTCCCCGGCAGGGTGACCGCGCTCCACCCGGAAGCGGGCGCGGGTGTCGTCGTCGCGCTCGACACGCCCGCCGGGCCGCTGCTCGCGCGGATCACCCGCCGCTCTGTCGACCGTCTTGGGCTGGCGCCCGGCACAAGCTGCCACGCGGTCCTGAAGACCGTGGCCATCGCGCCGGAAGACATCGGCCAAGGCGTTTGAATCCGAGGGGGTTGAACGAAAAAGGGCGCCCCGGAAGGCGCCCTTCTTGGCAAGTTAGAGCCTGTTTTAGCCAATGATCTCGTTCAGCGTGGCCGAGGGACGCATCACCTGCGCCATCTTTTCCGAGGCCGGGTGGTAGTAGCCGCCGATGTCGGCTTTCTCGCCCTGGGTCGACTGCAGCTCCGCGACGATCTTGGCCTCATTCGAGGAGAGCGCTTCGGCCATCGGCGCGAATGCTTGCGCAAGGGCTGCATCGTCCGTCTGCGTGGCCATTGCCTCGGCCCAGTAACGGGCGAACCAGAAATGCGACGTGCGGTTGTCGTTCTGGCCGGGCTTGTACTGGGGGCTGTGGTTGAACTCGAGCACCTTCTGGGTGGCCGCCTCGACCGCTTCCCCCAGCACGTTGGCAGCAGCCATGCTCTTGGCTTCGGCGAGGAACTTGAAGCTCTCGCCGAGCGCGCAGAACTCCCCGAGCGAGTCCCAGCGCAGGTGGTTCTGGTCCACCAGCTGCCGGACGTGTTTCGGTGCCGAGCCGCCCGCGCCGGTCTCGAACAGCCCGCCGCCGTTCATCAGCTTCACGATCGAGAGCATCTTGGCCGAGGTGCCAAGCTCGAGGATCGGGAACAGGTCGGTCAGGTAGTCGCGCAGCACGTTGCCGGTGATGGTGACGACATCCTTGCCCTCTTTCTGCGCCGCGAGCGTGAAGGCAGTGGCCTCACGCGGCGCGAGCACGGGTATGTCGAGCCCGGCTTCGGCCAGCGCCGGCTTCACGTAGGCGATCAGCTGGGCGTCGTGGGCGCGGGTCTCATCAAGCCAGAAGGCGGATATGCCGGTGGCCTTGTGACGGGCGATACCGAGCTGGATCCAATCGAGGATCGGCGCCTTCTTCGCGGTGGCCGAGCGCCAGATGTCGCCCGTTTCGACCGCGTGCTCGTGCAGGATGTCGCCGTTCGCCAGCACGATCCGCACGGTGCCGGCTTCGGGCAGTTCGAAGGTTGTCGGGTGCGAGCCGTATTCCTCGGCCTTCTGCGCCATCAATCCGACATTGGACACGGCCCCGGCGGTGGTCACGTCGAGCGCGCCGTTCGCCTTGAAGAAGTTTATCGTCTCGTCATAGACGCCGGCATAACAATTGTCGGGGATGCAGCATTTCACATCGGCTTGCTGGCCGTCCGGCCCCCAGCCCTTGCCGCCGGCGCGGATCGCGGCCGGCATCGAGGCGTCGATGATGACGTCGGAGGGCACATGCAGGTTGGTGATGCCTTTGTCGCTGTCGACCATGTAGAGCGGCGGACGGGCGGCCATTGCGGCCTTGTAATCGGCTTCAAGCGCCGCGTCGCCGGCGATCTTGGCTTCCAGGGTGCCGAGACCGTTGTTCGGGTTCCAGCCGAGCGCGTCGAGCTTCGCGCCGTGCTTGGCGATGAAATCCTCGAGATAGACACTGACGAAATGCCCGAACAGGATCGGGTCGGAGACCTTCATCATCGTCGCCTTGAGGTGCACCGAGAACAGCACGCCGGGCTCGATCGCGGCGATTTCTTTCTTGATGAAGTCGCGCAAGGCGGCGGCCGACAGGAAGGTCGCATCGACCACGGTGCCCTCTTCGTAAGACAGCCCGTCCTTCAGCACGGTTTCGGTCCCGCCGGCCGTCGTGAAGGTGATTTTCGCCCCGCCGGCTTGCGACGCGGAAATCGTTGCCGACTTCTCGTTGGCGAAGAAGTCACCGCCCGGCATCGCGGCGACATGGGTCTTCGACTCCGCCGACCAGATGCCCATCGAATGCGGGTTGGCCTTGGCATAGGCTTTCACAGCCTTCGCGGACCGGCGGTCGGAATTGCCCTCGCGCAGCACCGGGTTCACCGCCGAACCCTTGACCGTGTCGTAGCGCGCCCGGACGGCGTGCTCTTCGTCGGTCGACGGATCGGTCGGGTAGTCGGGGACCGCGAAGCCCTGCGCCTGCAACTCCTCGATGGTCGCCACGAGCTGCGGCACCGAGGCCGAGATGTTGGGCAGCTTGATGATGTTGGCTTCGGGCTGTTTCACCAGGTCTCCGAGCTCGGCGAGATGATCGGGAAAGCGCTGCCCGTCCGGCAGAAGATCGGACACGGCGGCCAGCACGCGGCCCGCGAGCGAGATGTCGCGGGTCTCAACGCTGATGCCCGCCTTGGCAGTGAAGGCGCGGATGATCGGCAGCAGCGAGGCGCTCGCCAGTTCCGGGGATTCGTCCACCTTGGTGTAGATGATGTCGGGGGTCTCGGTCATGTCTCGTCTCCCTGTGTCATTGGTGCGCCCACGGCGGCGGTCGGTTGCCAAATCGCCTAAAATGGTCCGCGAGTCAAGTCAATGTGTGCAATTGTATACCGTAGCGCGACCCTGCGGGATCGCGGCGCTTCCCAGGTCCTGAAATCCCTTCCGGGGGGTTTCCCGCCGGGGGGGCGTGCCTCCGGCACGGTGGCGCCGACAGCCCGCCGGTTTCTGGCGTCACAGGGCCTCGGTGATGTCACCCGAGATATGCACGCCGGGCTTGAGGAGCGGCCCAAGGCAGGCCTGGAAGGCATGGTAGAGATCGGGCTTTCCGGTGAATATCGCATCCCCCGGAGTGCCGTCGGGCAGGATCTCCGGATACCAGCCGCCGCTTTCGTGGTCGATGAACTGGGCCGCCACCACGTCCCAGATCTTCTCGTACCAGTCGCGCGCAAGCGGATCGCCATCATGTTTCACCAGCGTCGCGGCCGCGCCGATCCCTTCCGCGTTGGGCCACCAGAGCCTCAGCGGCTGGAGCGGTTTGTCGTCCCAGTCCAGCGTGTAGACAAAGCCGCCCCGTTCGCCGTCCCAGCCGGTCTCGACCGCGCGGGCGAACAGGCCCTTGGCGGCCTCGATCATCCAGGCATGTGTGTGGCCCGACAGATCGTGCAGTTGCACCAGCAGCCGTGCCCATTCGAGCGCATGGCCGGGTGTGGTGCCGGCGGGGCGGAACATCGGGTCGCCGTCGTAATCGCGGTCGACCTGCCACATGTTGTCGAAATGCTCGGCCACCCGCCAGCCCTCGGCCCGGGCGGCGCGGTTGATCACAAGCCCGGCGATCCGCACCGCCTTGTCGAGGTAGCTGCGTTCGTTCGTCGCCTCGAAGGCGGCGATCAGCGCCTCGGTGCTGTGCATGTTGGAGTTCTGGCCGCGGTAAGGGCCGATCTCGGCCCAGTCGGCCTCGAACTCCTCGGCCATCGCGCCAGGGCCCTCTTCCCAGAACCGCGCCTCGATCACCTGGCTGATGTCGTCGAGCAGGGCCTGGGCGCGCGGATGCCCGACGCGCAGCGCCGAACTGGCCGCGAGCAGCACGAAGGCGTGGCCGTAAGCCTGCTTGTCGGCGCGCACCGGGCCCTCGGCGTTCACGGACCAGAAATAGCCGCCGTTCTGCGTGTCGCGGAACGAGGACCACAGGAACTCGATCCCCTGGTCGATCCCGTCCCGGAGGCCGGGGATACCCATCTGGGTCGCCAATGAGAAGACGTGCACGATCCGGGTGGTGTCGTGAATGCCGAAGACTTCGCCCGAGCCGAACATCGGCGTGCCACCGGTTCCGAGCATGCGGAAACCGGCCGGGCCGCCGGTGATCGGGCGATAGAACCCGATCAGGTTTTCCGCCTGGTGCAGGAGCCACATCCGATGGACAGGGCGTTCCAGCAGCGGCGTCATCTCACCAGCTCCCGTCGTTCGGCATCGAGGCCCAGGGATCCTGGATCGGCAGGCTTTCCCCGTCCTGGATCAGCTCGACGCTGACATGGTCGGGGCTCTTGAAAAAGGCCATGCGGCCGTCCCGCGGCGGCCGGTTGATGGTTATACCTGCGTCCATCAACTTCTGGCAGAAGGCGTAGATGTCATCGACCTTGTAGGCGAGATGGCCCCAGCTCCGACCGGTTGCATAGACCTCGTCGGAATCCCAGTTGAAGGTGAGTTCCAGTTCCGGCGCCCCGCTCGCGCGGGCACTCGCCTCGTCCTTCGGCGCGGCGAGAAACACGTTGGTGTATTTGCCGCTCGCGTTGTCCACCCGGCGCATCTCGACGAGCCCGACCTTGTTCACCCAGAAATCGAGACTTTCTTCCAGGCTGGTGACCCGGATCATCGTGTGCACATACCGCATGTTTCTCTCCTGCGTTTTT
>DQCI01000156.1:1555-7845 GCA_003545125.1 Paracoccaceae bacterium | reverse complement strand
GTCCGTGTCCGTGTCCGTGTCCGTCGCCGGGCCCGGGCGTTACTGGAGGCGGTTCCAGACCAGGGCGCCTTCGGAGACAAGGTCGATGACCTGTCCGACCGAGACCATCGGTGCTTCGGTCACCATCACCAGATCGCCGGGATTGATCTCGAACGCCCGCGCGGAAAACAGCCCGTCGGCAGAGGTCAGGTCCACCGTGAACACGACCTGCGGAAGTTTCGGTCCGCCGACGCCGTCGGGCCGCACGGCCGAGGCCGGATAGTCGCGCAGGACCAGGATGCCGCCCGGGTTGGCCCGGTTTTCCGAAAGTCCGCCGGCCATCGACAGCGCTTCCATCGCGGTGATGTGCTCGCGTTCGAAATCGACGATCCGGTCACCGGTCGCGCCGGCGACCACGAAGTAGCGCGCATCCTCCTCGACGGTCACCTTGTCGCCACCGCGCATCGCGATGTTGTGGGTGCCGTCGGAAAGCAGGGTGTCGGCGCGGATCTCGTAGGTTTTGCCGTTCCGGATGAGCCGCACCAGCGGATTGCGCAGCTGGTTGCTGATACCACCGCCAGCGGAGATGAGGTTCAGGATCGTGTAATTGCGCGAGGGCAGCGGCACCGGGCCGGGCTTGTTGACGCCGCGCACAAGGTCGACGCTGTTGGTCGTGCCGGGTGTGAGCGCAAGCTGGACCTGCGCGGACGGGGCGATGCGCTCGATCTCGCGCTGCACCACCTGCCGCGCGGCGTCCGGCGACAACCCGTTGATGACCACGGCACCGACATAAGGAACGAAGATCGACCCGCCGGGCGAGACCACGATCCCCTCCATACTGGTCGCCTTGGTGTTGGGCGTGGTCAGAAGGGAGTTATCCTGGCTGTCCCAGATCACGAGGTCGACCTGGTCGCCGGCACGGATCAGGTTGGTTGGCCCGCCGCCACCGGCTGTCAGCCAGCGGTAGTGGCCTTGCCATCCGGTCATCGGCCAGCCCGAGACCCGCGGCAGGTTGGCGCGGGAGACCTCGACCACCTCGAACGTGGGGTCTTTCGCCTCGGCCTCGGCCAGGATTTCGGACTGAATCGGGGCGCCTGCGGGGAATCCGCACGCCGCCAGTCCCTCGACCAACAGCAACAGCAGCAGTATTCTGCGCAAAACCAAATCATCCCCCCGGATTCTGGTGCGCTTCTGTGTGACCTATTTACACGCTGGCTTCAATCGGAGATACGAGCCAAAGCCTTTACGAACGGAGCTTTTTGCCGAGTGCGACCCGAATGCAATAACGCCTGGTCGCGGGCGACGTGCACCCAGATCTCCCTGGGAGCGCCTGCATGACTCCGGCCAAGCGCATTTCCGACCTTCTCCTTGCGATTACGTTGACGCTGCTGCTCTTGCCGCTGATCGTCGGCGTCGCGCTGACGATCCTGATCCGCGATGGCCGCCCGATCCTGTTCGGCCACCCGAGGGTCAAGACACCGGGTCACAACTTCACACTCTGGAAGTTTCGCACCATGCGGCCGACACGGGTGGTCAAGGATCACGGCGTGTCGGGAGGCCACAAGCGCCGTCGAATCACCTCGACAGGCCGGTTCCTGCGCCGGACACGGCTCGACGAGATGCCGCAGCTCTGGAACGTGATCCGCGGCGACATCTCTTTCGTCGGGCCGCGCCCGCCCGATCCGCGCTACGTGAAGATGTTTCCCGAGCTCTATGCGGAGGTGCTGAGATCGCGCCCCGGGATCACCGGGCTCGCGACGGTGGTCTACCACAAGACCGAGGACGAGCTCCTGGCCACCTGCAAGACCCCGCAACAGACCGAGGCGGTCTATACGCGGGTTTGCGTCCCACGGAAGGCGAAGCTCGACCTGATCTATGCCGAGAACCGGAACCTGGTCTTTGACACCATTCTGATCTTGCACACGGTGTTCCGCACCCTGCCGCTGCACCTCAGGAAATGGCGCTGAGCCGGGCGAACGGCCGACCGTGTGGGTTTGTGACAGCCGCTCAGTCGGCCGTCATGGCACCCCGCGCCAAAGACACTCGCAGTTCGAGAGACATGAGCATCCGCTGAAACGCGGAATAGCTCTCCATCGCCTCGGCGGAGATCGCGAGCTTGCCGTTCTGGTGCTGGATGTAGAGCCAGGGCTCGCCCTTGCCGGTGTCGACCTTGAGTTCGGTGATACCGGTATAGGACAGCTTGACCATCCGTCGTCCGTCCGGGAAGGCAGGCGCGACGATCGCGCGGGGGCCAAGTTCTATGGGGCGTTGTGACGTGGTCTTGAACCGCTCGCTCTGCACTTCGCCCCAGGCCAGCCAGCCGCCAAATCCGGCGACGCACAGGTAGGCCAGCGTGGCAATCGCGGGGCTTATCCCGATCCCCGCAACACGGATTCCGCTGGCGCTCGAACTGGCCAGCAGCATGCCGCCGACGATGACGACGCCAAAGAACAACAGGAAATATGCACCCGTACCGCCACCGCGCCCGTAAAGGTAGGTTTCTCGACCCATCAAACACTCCGGGAATCCGAACTGAATGATTGACTAGTATCGAAAACTGGCAAGACGATGGCACTTTTCCGCCACGACCTTGATCCGGCGAGGCAAGTTGCCACATGGTTCTGGAACTACATTCGGCATTTTCCCGGGGACATCATGACCAATCTCGCCAGATCACTCGCCGTTCTGCTCATTCTCGTCAGCGGAGCCAACGCCGAGACCGGACCCGCCCGTGTGCCGTCCTCGACCGCCGAGATCTCGCTGAGCTTCGCGCCGGTCGTTGCCGCCGCCGCCCCCGCGGTGGTCAACATCTATGCCACGCGGATGGTTGCCGAACGCGGAACCCCGCTGTTCGAGGACCCGTTCTTTCGCCAGTTTTTCGGCGATATCGCCCCGAGTCGGCCGCGTGAACAGAATGCGCTGGGCTCGGGCGTGATCGTCGGCGACGGGCTTGTGGTGTCCAATTTCCACGTCGTCGAGAACGCCACCGACATCCGTGTGGTGCTCACCGACCGGCGTGAGTTCGAAGGTGCGCTCGTGCTTGCCGACGAGGCCGCCGACCTGGCCGTGATCCGGCTGATCGACGCTGACGATGCCGCGCTGCCGGCGCTCGCGTTTGCCGACAGCGATGCGATCTCGGTGGGCGATCTGGTGCTCGCCATCGGCAACCCCTTCGGGGTCGGGCAGACGGTGTCGTCCGGCATCGTCTCGGGCCTCGCGCGCACCGGACGTGGCGGCGGCGCCTATACGGCGGGTGGATATTTCGTGCAGACCGACGCGCCGATCAACCCGGGCAATTCCGGTGGCGCGCTGGTCGACATGTCGGGGCGCCTGGTCGGGATCAACACCCAGATCGTCACCCGGTCCGGCGGATCGAACGGGATCGGTTTCGCGGTGCCCGCCAACCTGGTGGCCCGGGTGGTCGCCCAGGCCGAAGCGGGCGAGGCGAGCTTCACCCGTCCCTGGGCGGGGATCGACGTACAACCGATCGACGCCGACATCGCCGAAGCGCTGGGGCTCGACCGTCCGCTCGGCGTGCTGGTCCAGAACGTCGTGGAAGAGAGCCCGTTCGGCACCGCCGGCGTGCGCCCGGGCGATGTCGTGCTCGAAATCGCAGGGCACGCGGTGAACGCGCCGGCCGAGCTTGGCTTCCGGCTGTCGCTGCAGGAATTGGGGTCGCAGGTTCCGGTGACCGTCCTGCGCGAGGGCGGGCATGAGACCGTGTCGGTCGAAATGCGCGCCGCCGTTCGTGCCGAGGAAGCGCTCGACGGGGGGCCGGTGAAGGTCGCTGCCCCCGGTCCGTTCGACGGGCTCGTCCTGCAGGAGATCGGACCGGCGCTGCGCGAGCGGCTCGGGCTGGCGTCCGACCGGAGCGGGGTGATCGTGCTTGCGCTCGACAACCCGCGGCAGGCCCGCAACTTCCAGCCGGGCGATATCATCGCCGAGGTCAACGGAACCCCAATCGTCACCATCGACGATTTCAAGGCAGCGACCGAGGCTGCGCTCGCTGATGGACAGCGCACCTGGAAGATTGTGCTGAACCGCCGTGGCGGGCTCGTCTACCTCACTTGGCGCGGTTGATCGGGGCCGCTTTTCGGGGTCCGCGCCGCCAGATCGCGCCGCATTTCGGCGCCGTTCCCATGCCCCTTGGCAAAACAGCACTATTCCGACCCGATTTCCGTTGACCTTCTGACAACCCTACGTAAACATTGGGAAAACGGGGGCAGACATGACCAAACACGCGAACGAAGCCATTGTCGTGATCGACGTGCAGAACGATTTCTGCCCCGGCGGTGCGCTGGCGGTCGAGCGCGGCGACGAGGTGGTGCCCGAGATCAACCGGATCGTGCGCAACTACCCGGTGCGGGTGTTCACCCAGGATTGGCACACCAAGGGGCATGGCTCCTTCGCCTCGGCGCACCCGGGGCGCGCGCCCTTCGACCTCATCGACATGCCCTATGGCCCCCAGGTGCTCTGGCCGGATCATTGCGTGCAAAGCACCGACGGCGCCGATTTTCACGAAGACCTCATCACCGAGACGGCGCAGATGATCCTGCGCAAGGGGTTCCGGTCCGAGATCGACAGCTATTCGGCCTTCTTCGAGAATGACCGAACCACCGCCACCGGCCTTGAAGGCTATCTGCGCGGCCGGGGTGTCGAGAAGGTGACCCTGGTTGGCCTCGCCACCGACTATTGCGTCGCCTGGTCCGCGCTCGACGCGGTGCGCCTCGGGTTCAGCGCAAAGATCCGGCTCGACGCCTGCCGTGCCATCGACCTCGACGGGTCATTGGCCAAAGCGCTGAGCGCGATGGAGGCGGCGGGCGTGCAGGTGGTGGGCCGGAGCTAGGGAAAAAGCGGATCAGACTGAAACGGTCTGATCCCGGGGTTTTGCTCAAGTTGCTCAATCTGGATCAAATCCCCTATTCAGATTGATCCAATCTGAAACGGTTTTGGTCTAGAACACGATCGGCGCTGCCTCGATGTGTTCGATCACCCAGTACACACCCAGGGTCACGGCGAGCGACAGCACCATGAACGGCAGAACCCGATTGCGGCAGGAGAGTTTCGCGAAGCCCGAGGGCATCGCCTCGGCGTTCAACGCAGTCCGGGACGGTCTCGCCGTCGGGGCCATGCGCGGGTCGGGGGCGGCACCGCTGTCCGGCAACGGCCCGGCATCGACGATGGACTTGAGGAAACCGCCGAAGTCGAACCCGCCGAGATCGGCCCCTTTCAGGTCGAACTGACCGAGTTGCGCGACGAGCCGTGTTATCACTTCGGTGCGCGCGGCGGCGTCCTCGGCGGGGTATTGCCCCGCCGGCGCGTCGCCCTGGAAAGGGATGAACCCGAAACCGCTGGCCTTGAGCAAATCGCGCAGCACCGGGTCGGCCCGCTCAATCATCGCGATGATCTTCGGGTCGCGAAACAGCGCGATGTAATTGCCGCGCGATTTGCCGTTGAGACCGATGTCGCCCAGCAGCTTGCTGATCGCGGGATCGGCCTCGACGTCGCGCGGGATCAACCAGTGAATGTCAAAATCGTAACTCGGTACCATGGGTCGTGTCCTGTCAGTGCCAGGCCTTCTGGCCGCGGCGAGCATCCCTTGGCTCCGTGGCCTGAACTTGACGCAAAGAAGGAGACCGCGTGAATACTTATGGCACGATCACCAGCTTCCCACCGATTCTTCGTGCCCCCATGTCCATCAGGGCCTGGCGGGCGCAGTCGAGCGAAGTGACCTCGCCGACCACCGGAGTAAGGTGTTCCGCCTGCACCATTTCGAGCAATTCGCCGAGCGCCTCCGGCCCCTGCGGCACCATGAGCAGCCCGGCCCGGCGGTTGGTTGCCCTGGTCCACAGCATGGCCAGCCCGGCGCCGAGCAGTTGCCGCATCGGTCCGCCCACCATCAGGTATTCGCCGCCGGGCACGAGCACCCTGCGGACCCGGCGCATCGGCCGTGTGCCGAAAAGATCGAGGACCAGGTCGAACCGCTCGTCGAGGGCTGCGAAATCCTCGGCCTCGAAATCCAGGGTCCGCACCGCCCCCGCCTCGCGCATCACGTCCGCCTTCGCCTCCTTGTCGACGCCCCAGACGTCGGCCCCGGTCTGCGCGGCCAGCTGGATCGCCAGCGGCCCGGAGCCGCCGCCGCCGCCGTTCACGAGGACCTTTTTGCCAGGCCCGGCCCGCCCGCGCATGCCCGACAGCGCGATGGTGCCCGATTGCGGCAGCGCGGCCGCGAACACATCGGACACCCCGCGCGGCACCGGCACCCAGAGCGCTTCCTTCGCCACGCACATTTCGGCGAACCCGCCGAACGT
>DQCI01000156.1:0-1509 GCA_003545125.1 Paracoccaceae bacterium | reverse complement strand
AGCTTGTCCACCACACCCAGCACATCCGAGCCGAACACATCGCGGCCCCGCATGAACCAGCGCGAAATCCGCCCGTAATAGGGCTTGCCGGTGACGATTTCCCAGTCCGAGGCATTGGCCCCGCAGGCCAGCACCCGCACCCGGACCTCGCCGGGCCCGGGCTCGGGGTTTGCACGCACCTCGAGGCTCAGGTTCTCACCGGAGCCGAAACCGGAACAGACAAGCGCACGCATCAGGAGATCCTCCACCCCCAGAATGCGCCGGTTGCCGGCCCGCGTCCACCAACCCGTGCGCCATTCGCGCTTGCACGCCCCCGCCCGTCTTTGCTCTAACGGATCCGCCAAGGAGGCCCGCCATGGTCGATATCGCCACCCGTGTCTACAATCACCACTGGAAGATCGACCCGATCGTCCGTTCGCTGATCGACACCGATTTCTACAAGCTCCTGATGTGCCAGTCGGTGTTCAGAAACCGCCCCGACACGCAGGTGACGTTCAGCCTGATCAACCGCTCGACGCATATCCCGCTCGCCGACCTGGTCGACGAGGGCGAGTTGCGCGCACAGCTCGATCACATCCGCACGCTGCGCCTCAAGCGCGGCGAGTCGACCTGGCTGCGCGGCAACACCTTTTACGGCAAGCGCCAGATGTTCCGGCCCGACTTCATGGAATGGTTCGAAAACCTGTCGTTGCCGCCCTACCATCTCGAGCGCGTCGGCGACCAGTACGAGCTTACCTTCGAGGGCAGCTGGCCCGAGGTGATGATGTGGGAAGTCCCGGCGCTCGCGGTGCTGATGGAGCTGCGCGCGCGCGCGGTGCTGCACCGGATGGGCAAGTTCGAGCTTCAGGTGCTCTACGCCCAGGCGATGACCAAGCTCTGGGCCAAGGTCGAAACCCTGCGCGGCGTCCCGGGGCTGAAACTGGCCGACTTCGGCACCAGGCGGCGGCACAGCTTCATGTGGCAGGACTGGGCCGTGCAGGCGATGACCGAGGGTCTGGGCGAGGCCTTCGTCGGCACCTCCAACTGCCTCATCGCCAAGCAGCGCGATCTCGAGGCCATCGGCACCAACGCCCACGAACTGCCGATGGTCTATGCGGCGCTTGCCGTCGGCGACGAAGCCCTGCGCCAGGCCCCCTACGACGTGCTCGCCGACTGGCACGAGGAACACGAGGGCAACCTGCGCATCATCCTGCCCGACACCTACGGCACGGGCGGGTTTTTGAAGAATGCGCCCGACTGGCTGGCGGGCTGGACCGGCATCCGGGTGGATTCCGGCGACCCCGAAGAGTGGGCCAATTTCGCCATCGACTGGTGGCGCGCCCGCGGCGAGGACCCGACCCAGAAGATGGTGATCTTCTCCGACGGGCTCGACGTCGACAAGATCGTCGAGCTGCAGGGCAAATTCGCCGGCCGCTGCAAACCGTCCTTCGGCTGGGGCACGCTGCTCACCAACGACTTCCGCGGATTGGTAGAAGACGACGCCCTCGCCCCGTTCTCGCTGGTCTGCAA
>DQCI01000300.1 GCA_003545125.1 Paracoccaceae bacterium | reverse complement strand
CCGAAACCCCGCGACCACCTCTGCTGGCAGAGGGCCTGCGGCCTCAGCCGTGGATATGGACAGGGGCAGGAGTGGCCAGCTTGCCGCGGGCAAAGTCCCAGCTGGTGCTCAGCAGCCGCAGCATCACATCGACTTCGGCCGCGTCACGCGGGGCGAAGGCCATCACCGCCGTTGCCGGGATATGGCCAAGGCGCGCCATCGGGTGCGGCTCTCCCCAGCCTTTCGCGATCAGTTCTTCGACCACGGGCAATGGCAGCATCAGGTGCGACGAGCCGTCGTAGGCGGGGTGGACATGGGCGAATTCACGTCCGATCATGAAGGCCTCGCGCGGGCCGCAGGCATGGTCGTGTGGCAGAACCAGCGCCTCGGCGCCGGGCACCGATATGCCGGACGGGCGGCGCTCGACGAAGGACAGTTCAAAAGCGCGGCGCTTGAACAGCGTGTGGATCTCTGCCGGCGAATTCTGCGACACCTGTTCATGCGGGGCGCAATCGGTGGTGTCGGGGCGCGGACCCGCGCGCATCGGCAATTCGAAACTCATGACGTCACCCGAATCTGAAGGCGCTTTCGACCGCGCCCATTACGTGATCTTCCAGCGTCTTGGTGCCGCGATCGGCACCTGCCGCCCCCGCCACGACATGCAGCGGGATGAGGTGCTCCTCGCGCGGGTTCGCCGCGCGCGCGCGCGGGGCCTGTTCCCACGCCGCCAGCATCGCGTCGCGTCGGGCGGGATCGTCCTGTGTGACCGCATCGGTCAGCCAGCGATCAAACTCCGTTCCGGCGACGGTACCCGTCGCCCCGCCCTGCATCGCCCGCATCATGACCGCCATATTGTGATAGGTATTGCCCGATCCGATGATAAGAACGCCGTCGTCGCGCAGGGGCGCCAGCGCCCGGCCCGCCGCCAGATGCGCCTGCGGGTCGAGATCGACGCGCAGGCTGAGCTGGACAGTGGGAATATCGGCCTCTGGGAAGGCCACCTTCAGCGGTACGAAGACGCCGTGATCGAAGCCGCGCGCAGAATCGGATCCGGTCTTGAAGCCTGCGCCTTCCAGGAGCTCACCCACCCGGTCGGCCAGCGCAGGATCCCCCGGCGCGGGCCAGCTCAGCTGATAGGTGTGCGCCGGAAAGCCGTGATAGTCGAACAGCAGGGGCGGCGCGGGATTGGTCTGGACGGTAAACTCCCGCTCTTCCCAGTGGCCCGAGATGACCAGCAGGGACTTGGGTCTTGCCGGCAAGCTGGCCGGGAATCCCTCCAGAAACCTGCGGTGTCGGTCCCAGGTATCGGGCGGGTTCCAGTCCATGAAGAAGCAAGGGCCTCCCCCATGGGGAAGGAACGCCGTCGGCTGTCTTTCCGTCATGCCATCGTCCTTTCGAGCCCAGCCTTCACGTCAGCCTTCACGGGAAGCGGCCGGCATGGGGTTCCGCTCCGCAACGGATCAGTTCGCCGCTGCCTGCAACGCGGGTGCACAGGCCGATTTGACTTCGCGCACGCGGTTCGCGGTCAGCCACGAGACGATCAGGAGCACCCAGGCCACCACGGCAAGCGGCCAACCCGGATCGCTCGCACCCACATGCGCCCCGAATGCCAGTATCAGATGCCAGAACATCGCCGCATAGGCCCAGTCAGCCAGCATCGCCGCGGGGCGCCATAGAATGATCACCGCACCGACGACCTTCAGGATTGCCAGAGGCCAGATGATGTAGGTCGGATAGCCCAGCACTTCGCGATACATGCCTGCGACCATGTCGTAGGACGAGAGGTAGAAGGCCGCCGCACCCAGGTAGATCAGCGCCAAAAGCCCGGTCGCGATCCAGTAGACATACCGTACCGCCCTGTCACTCATTGCTGCTCTCCCTGACCGTCGCAAACCGTCGCCCGGTTCGTGGGTTGCTGGTTTCCCCAGTCATTTCCATTATAAGTGTTGTTGTGTAAAAGAAAGTAGGCACTTAAAAGTAACCTGCTTTCTTCTACCGTAAGGAGCGCCCGCAATGAAGACAGTCCTGCCCCCCTCTTGTCCGATGGAGGCCTTGCTGAGGGTGATCACCGGCCCGTGGACCATCTATATCCTGTGGGTTCTGTCCGAGCAGGGGCCGCAGCGCTTCGGCGAAATCAAGCGCCTGGTGCCCGGCATTTCCACGCGGGTTCTGACCGAACGGCTGCGGATGCTCGAACATGCCGGTGTCTTGTGGCGGGAGCAGGCCATGACCATTCCACCCGCCGTGACCTATGGGCTGACAGAACGCGGCACGGAACTGCGCGGCGTGCTCGACATGCTCGGTACCATCGCGCGCCGCTGGGAGGCCGAGGGCGCCTTTGCCGGGACAGCGCGCGCGGCGGAATGAAGAAGGATCACCTTTCTGCCCATTGGTCGCGTTCCGGTTACCTGAGTGGGATATCGGCGCCGCTTGCACACTTCAGGCAACCTCTGAAGAACCTCGGCCTTCGGTCATGATCTGATAGGCTGGCGGCGATCTTGCGGGAGCCGCCCTCGATGAAGCAGACCACCTTCGCCTCGCTGGCCGATGCCGGGATGAAGAAGCGCACGCGACGGGAGAGGTTTCTCGGCGAGATGGAAGCGGTTGTGCCCTGGGCGCGGCTGGTGGCGCTGATCGAGCCGCACTGCCCGAATGCCGGGCCGAAGGCCGGGCCGAAGGCCGGCCGGGCGCCCGCCGCTGGAGGTCATGCTCCGGGTCTGCTGCCGGCAGCAATGGTATGCGCTCAGTGACCCGGCGGCCGAAGAAGCGCTCTACGACAGCGACGCGATGCGCCGGTTTGCCGGGCTGAAGCTGGGTGACGACGCGATCCCGGACGAGACGACCTTCCTCAACTTCCGTCATCTGCTGGAACGGCACGACCTGACGCGGGCGACCTTCGAGGCGGTGACCGTCTATATGCGCGGGCAGGGCATTCTTCCGCGCGAGGGAAGGTTGGTCGGCGCGACGCTGATCGACGCGCCGAGCTCTAGCAAGAACAAGCAGAGGGCACGCGACCCGGAGATGAGCAGCACCAGGAAGGGCAACGCCTGGTCCTTCGGGATGACGGCGCATGTCGGCGTCGATATCGACAGCGGGCTGGTCCACACGCTGGAAGCCAGCACCGCGAAGGTCCACCACAGCCAGAAGTTCGATGACCTGCTGCACGGCGACGCGCAGTCCGGGTTCGGCGACAAGGGCTACGTCAGCGCCGATCGCGAGGCTGCCTTCGCCGGGCCGGGCAAGGTCTGGGGCGTCATGCGCAAAGCGCCCAGGGGCGGCCCGCTGCACCCGATCGACGCGCAGATCAACCGGATTATTTCCAAGGTGCGGGCCAGGATCGAGCATCCCTTCCGGGTCATCGAGCGCCAATTCGGCCATGTGAAGACGCGCTACCGCGGCCTCGCCAAGACCCGCGCCCAGCTCTTCACCCTCTTCGCGCTCGGGAACCTGTTTCTGGTCAGACGAAGGCTGCTGGCATGAGGACGAGTCTCCCAACAATCGGGCTTGCCGCCGCAGATGCGGCCTCGGCACCGAAATACTGGAGCCCGCCGCCGGGACGGAGCGTCATGCCAACGCTCAACGAGCCGTTTTGGCGAAGCCAGGGCAGTTGATCAGACATTCCTTAGCTTGACCGCGGGGTTTGCCGCGTAGATTGCAAGAAACGCCCTTGTTGCGCTTTCTGCCCTTCTGGATATCACGGATATATCTATCCGTTCTTGAACGCCGCACAATCGGTTGGTCAGGATTCTGGTGAAAGAAAATTGAACGAACTGATCCGCAGCGAGATCAGCGTCTGGGACTGGCATCTCTCCCATTCGGTACTGGTTTTCAAGATACCGCGCAAGGATGAGCCTTACCCGTCCGGGTCCGGCTTTGAAGAAGCGTTCTCCGATCTGAGGAAATCGGCCGGCTTCGGAAGCGCAGATCCGGTAAAGCCGGATATATGCATTCGAGAAAACAAGCCCGATCAGAGCGCTCCTGAACGACGGCAAAGTTTCTTCCACTGGCCCCTGTGTCAGCAATAGTGTTTCAGGCTCTTCGGCGAGCATGTCGCACTCCCTCGACACGACTTCGACTAAATGGGCTGTCTTGGTGGGAAATGTGCATACAGAGTTGATTTCGAGACGCACGCCGCATCTGCGATCCTAGTCACGTGTGCGCGCGAATTCATGCCCGAAAGAAACCGAACGCGCTCCACGATTGACATCGTTGACCTTATCTTCGCGCAACACGCCTCTCCTTAGAAGACCTTCGCTCACTTTGGCTTGAGATGTGACCGGATCCGCACCAAGCTAAGCACAATTCTCCTTTCTTGAACCTGTTGGAAAAGCACCGCGTCTTGCGGCGGATGGTCTTGACCAAGTTTTTGCCGAGGCTCCGCGATCTCGGGCAAACTGAGACTGGTTCACATTTGTTTGACAGCTCTGGCTCCGCTGCTGCTGACGTTGTCGCCGGCAAGCAAAATATGGGCCGTTTGAACGGCGTTTATTGCCTTCTTTCGCCGCTGAAGACGCCGTGACGGGCCGGCTTAGAACGGACTTGATCGAACGCTTGACCCTGATGATGCGACAGACTATCCCACGCCGAAACCTAAACCGACCGGACGGTACAGTCTTGAGTGAGCGAAAGCACCCAGCGGGATCCAGGAACGCATCTCCGAGGATTCTCGGTGCGGCGCGCGCGGTCGCCGGGCGTGAGGGAGTGGGAAAGATAACGATCGAGGCGGTCGCAAAGGAGGCGGGCCTCAGCAAGGGCGGAGTGCTTTACAACTACCCGACGAAGAAGGCTCTGCTTTCCGGGCTGTTGGATCAGATGCTGGCCAAGCACCGCGAGCTCCTCGGGAAAGTGCCGGAGCGGCACCCCTCGCGCACACTACATGGTCATCTCGAAACGATTCTACATTCGGAAGACTTGGACGATGACCTATCGACGGCGATTCTCGCGGTCGCCGCCTCGGATCCGCGGCTGCTCGATCCGCTGCGGACTGAATTGACTGGCGACCTTGAGCGTATCCTGTCCGGCACGCAAGATGCTCCGGGTGCTATGGTTGCCGTCCTGGCGATCCAGGGGCTGCGGTTCCAGAAACTTTTAAACCTTCCAGACGGCGGTGCGGATCTCAGAGAGCCCATCATCGAGCGATTGAGGACAATGATCGATGGACTCGACTAAAAAAAGCCGAAGTTTGACAGTGGTCGCAAGCGTTCTTGCTATCGCGGTCGTGGGGCTCCTGGCTGCGATGCTTACCGGCGTCTCGGCCCAGCAGGCCAACGAAGCTGTGGCCGAAACGGCGGTTGCCCCCGAACCCGACCAACCGGTCACGGTCGAAGTGACCCGTGCACTCAGGCGCGTGGTCAATCAAACCCGCGCCGTTGCCGGCCGTGTCGAACCTGCCCGAACGGTGGACATAGCGTTTCAGATACCGGGGCAGATCATTACCCTCGACGTCGAGCCGGGCGACAAGATTCGCGAGGGCGACGTGATCGCGGGACTCGATCAAACTGATTTTGATCTTGCCGTCGATCGGGCTCAGGCCTCCTTCGACCTTGCGAATTCCGAACTCGAGCGCGCGGCGAGCCTCGCCGAACGGGGGATCGCGGCCGACGCACGTCTCGACACTGCGCGCGCACAGTTCGCACAGGCAGACGTTGCGCTTCGCGAGGCCAAGCGGCACCTGTCTCAGACGCGGATCGACGCACCCTTCGATGCGATCGTGGCGCGCACCTTCGTTGAGGAGTATGTCAATGTCACCTCAGCCGCGCC
Organism: Paracoccaceae bacterium; assembly: GCA_003545125.1. Taxonomy (GTDB): domain Bacteria; phylum Pseudomonadota; class Alphaproteobacteria; order Rhodobacterales; family Rhodobacteraceae; genus Sinisalibacter. The sequence continues at coordinate 649 of DQCI01000300.1, read as the reverse complement.
TGTCGCGCGTCTGCAAGACGTCAGCGAGATGCGGATCATGATTTCGCTGCCGGAAGAACTTGCGGCTGTTGCACGTTCGGCGCCCGACGCCTTCGACATCATGGCGAGTTTTCCGGCAGTGCCGGGTTACACGGCGCCGCTCATGCTGCGGTCCTTTGCGACCGATGTCGATCCGACGGCGCAAACCTACGATGTGGAAATCGCAATCACGGGTGATGTCGACCCGCGCCTGCTGCCCGGGATGACGGCCGAGGTGCGCATTTCGACCGCAGCCGAGGAAGATCGCCCGCAATCTGTCATCGTTCCGGTTTCGGCGGTGGACACGACGAGCCGAACCGAGCCTTCCATCTGGATCTATGAAGAAACGTCCGGCCAGGTCGCGCGCAGGACGGTCCGTCTGGGCCTTCCGATCGACGACGAGATCGTCGTTCTGGAAGGCCTTGAGGGCAACGAATTGGTCATTTCCGGCGGCTGGTGGCGGCTCAGGGACAATCAGACCGTGACGGTTTCGGGGCATTGATCCCCGTTCTTTCGGCAGGACAAGAATAAATCCATGGCACTCAGCATCTCACGCGCGAGCATCAAGCGTCCTGTGGCGGTTTGGCTCACCATCATCTTCTGCCTCCTTGGCGGCTATTGGGGGCTGAAT
>DQCI01000192.1:72687-76914 GCA_003545125.1 Paracoccaceae bacterium | reverse complement strand
CCATCCGGTCCGGAAATGGCCAGCGCAGCCCGGCGCGCCGCGCCTCGGCGCGGGCAATGACACGGCCCTCCATCACCGGCGCCAATCCGCGCCGGACCGTCTCGACCTCTGGCAACTCGGGCAATCCGCCGACCCTCCATTGTCTGCCCTCTCCTAGCGCTATAAGAGGGGGCAGTTTCCAGCTGCGGGCAAGAGACGATGACCTCCTCCATGAAGAAAACCACGCATTTCGGCTTCAAAACCGTCGACGAAGACCAGAAGGCCGGGCTCGTCCACGGTGTCTTCTCGAACGTCGCTTCCAAATACGACGTGATGAACGACGCGATGTCGCTCGGTATCCACCGGCTGTGGAAGGACGCGATGATGGATTGGCTGGCGCCCCGGCCCGGCCAGCGCCTGCTCGACGTGGCCGGCGGCACCGGCGACATTTCCTTCCGTTTCCTCGACCGCGCCCCCTCGGCAACCGCGACCGTGCTCGACATGACCGAGAGCATGCTGGTCGAAGGCCGCAAGCGCGCCGAGGCCGACGCCCGCGCCGACCGGCTCGACTGGGTCGTCGGCGACGCAATGGCGCTGCCTTTCGAGGCGAACGTGTTCGACGTCTACACGATCAGCTTCGGCATCCGGAACGTCACCCGGGTCGAGGACGCGCTCAGCGAAGCCTATCGGGTGCTGAGGCCCGGCGGCCGGTTGATGGTGCTCGAATTCAGCCAGATCCCCAACGACCTGATGCAGAAGGTCTACGATCTCTACTCCTTCAACATCATCCCCCGCCTCGGCCAGGCGATCGCGAATGACCGCGACAGCTACCAGTATCTCGTCGAATCGATCCGCAAGTTTCCCGACCAGGAAACCTTCGCCGGCATGATCCGCACGGCCGGCTTCGGCAACGTGAAATACCGCAATCTCTCGATGGGCATCGCCGCGCTGCATTCGGGCTGGAAGCTCTGATGAAGGGCCCGCACAACATCTGGCGGTTGATCGTCACCGGCGCGACCTTTGCCCGCACCGGCGCGCTCGGTGCCGTACTGCACGCCTTCGACGCCCCGCCACTCCTGCGCACCGTGGCCAATGTGGTGAGCTGGACCTTCGCGCCCATCGGCCTGAAGGGCGATCCGGAACTGCCGCCCGTGACCCGCGCGATCACCGCGCTGGGGCCGGCCTATATCAAGTTCGGCCAGATCCTTTCGACCCGTCCCGACGTGGTCGGCGAGGAGTTTTCCGAGCAGCTCACCTATCTCCAGGACAAGCTCCCGCCGTTCCCGACCGCGGTCGCGCGCCGCACCATCGAGGAAGAACTGGAGATCTCGGTCGACGAGGAGTTCTCCGAGTTTTCCGACGCCGTTGCCGCCGCCTCGATCGCCCAGGTCCACCGCGCCCGGGTGCGCGCCACCGGGCAGGAAGTGGCGGTCAAGGTGCTGCGCCCGAATATCGAACGCGCCTTCCGCACCGATCTCGACGCATTCCACTTCTTCGCCCAAGTGATCGAGTTCCTGCTGCCCGGCACCCGCCGGCTGCGCCCCTCGAACGTGATCGCGCATTTCGAAAGCGTGGTCACCGCCGAGCTCGACATGCGGCTCGAATGCGCCTCGGCCTCCGAATTCTATGAAAACACCCGCAACGACAAAGGCTTTGTCGTGCCGGAAGTGAAATGGGGCCTGTCGTCCAGACGGGTGATGACGCTCGATTGGGGCGAAGGCATTTCGGCCAACGAGATGGCGCGGCTGCGCGCCTCCGGGCTCGATCTTCCCGCGCTCGGCAACCGGGTGCTGCAGTTGTTCCTCAGCCATGCGCTGCGCGACGGGTTTTTCCACGGCGACATGCACCAGGGAAACCTGAAGTTCGCCGCCAATGGCGACATTATCGCGCTCGACTTCGGGATCATGGGCCGGATCGACGAATACACCCGCCGGGTCTATGCCGAAATCCTCTACGGGTTCATCCGGCGCGATTACCGCCGGGTCGCCGAGGTGCATTTCGAGGCTGGCTACATCCCCGCCGACCAGGACGTCGAAGCATTCGCCCAGGCACTGCGCGCGGTCGGCGAACCGATCTTCGGCATGGATGCGTCGCGCATCTCGATGGGCCGGCTCCTGCACTACCTCTTCGAGGTCACCGAGTGGTTCGGAATGCAGACCCGCACCGAGCTCATCCACCTCCAGCGCACCATGGTCGTGGTCGAGGGCGTGTCGCGTTCGCTGAATCCGCAGATCAATATCTGGGATATCGCGCACCCCGTGGTCGAGGACTACATCAAGACCTCGATCGGGCCGCGCGCCATGACGAAAGATCTGGCGCGTACGGCCCGGGTGTTGTCACGCTTCGGCCCGCGCCTTCCCGGCCTGGTCGAAGACCTGCTGATCGCCCAGGCCCGCCAGCCCGAACAGCGCTCGCGGCACCGCCCGCTGCGCGCGCTCAGCTATTTCGGCCTCGGCGTTCTCAGCACCTCGGTGCTGTTCTGGCTCATCGCCTTGATCTGAATCCGGCCCATGGCCGTGTGACTGACCGATCGCACCGCATCGCCTCGGGGGCGAAAGACGACACGACAAGGCTGGGGTCAGGCCGGGGCTCACACCGCGGGCGGCTCCGGCCTGCGCACCGCTTCAACGTCCGATGCGGCGATATCGCCACCACCGCCCAGGATCAGCCGTGTTTCGCCGTCGACCAGGCGCAGTTCCTGCACTTCGGAGAAGACCGCGATCTGTTCCTCCGAAAACGTCAGGTTGTCGGCGATGCTTTGCAGATGGAACGTGTAACTGCCGGGCGGGAACGGATCGCCGTTTTCGTCGACGCCCGCCCATTGCACCGGCTCATCTGAGACCGGGATCTCGAAGTAGTCGACATCCGCGCCGGTGCTGACGTCGCGCACCACCACCATGGTCCGCTGCGAACCGCTGGCCGGATCGGGATAAAACGTGATCGGGCTGTCGTCGAACGCGGCCGAGCCGACCGCCTTGACCTCCATGCCGACCCAACTGGCGTATTCCGACATCCCGCCAGCGCCAAGCTGCGCCTGGATCACCGCCAGCAGGTCATTGGTCTGCACCTGTTGCTCGACGCCCGAGAAAGTCGCGAGCTGCACCGCAAAATCGGTACTTTCGATCGGGTTGAGCGGATCCTGATTCTCCATCTGCACGGTCAGCATTTTGAGGAAAGTGTCGAAATCCGAGCTGATCATGGTGCTGGATTCGCTCGGAGCCTCCGCGCTCGCAGGGCTCGGGGCCGGTGTTGTCGCCGTGGCGGATGAGATGTCCATATCGTCTCCTCGTCTCAAAGCCTGATATCGATGCCGTCGCCGGAGGCTAACGCCCCGCGAACGCCGGTTTGCGGCAGGGTGCCGCTCGTGGACGCAGCGTCGGCGTCAAGCGCGCCCTGCCCGTCGCCCCGGTCCGGCCGCGCGTCCTGCTGCGCGCCCGTACCATCGCCCTGGAACGAGAAATCGATGCTCTCGTACCCAAGCTCGCGCAAATCGGCGCCGAGCAGGTCGATGTTTCGGCGCAAAAGATCGAGCGTCTCCGCCCTTTCGACGTTGAGCGACACGGTGAGCGTGCCGGTCGCGTCCTGGCTCATCGTCACCTGCACCCGTCCAAGTTCTTCCGGCTGCAGCCTGAGCTCGACGGCGCGTTCGCCGGAAGCCCGCACCACCTCGGCGATCTGAAGCGCGACCAGGCGCGGCGTATCGGCGGACTGAAAGACCGGCAAGGTCGCGGCCGACGGGCCGCGCACCGGCCCACGCGCCTCCCCCAACGCGTTTTCCGACATAGTCGGGTCCGCGTTGAACAGGCCTTCGCCAACACCCGGAACGCCGGAACCGCCGCCCGATGCTGCGACCGCCGCTTCCACGGCCGAACCGGCGGGCGGCGCAGCGGTCGCGGAGGCTTGCATGGTGGACATGTCGGCCTGCGATGCGCCTTGCGACGCCGGCACGACGGTCTCTGCGGCGGATCGGGCCTCAGCCCGGGGTCCGCGCGCCTCGGGCGGAACTCCTTGAATTCCAGTCGGCATCTGCATGCCGGTGGCGGCCGTGGCTGTCTGCCCGTTGCCGGCCAGCTGGACGGCGCCAACCCCGTCAAGGCGCGCTGCGGTCGGCGCGGTTGGGTCGGCCGATCGGAAATCGGCGCCCCTCTCTCCCGCAATGCCATCAGGACGACCCTGGCCGTCCGGCACGGCGGTGCCGGCTTGCGGGGTCGCGCCCGCAACTTGTGCTGGCCCGCGCATATCCGGGTC
>DQCI01000192.1:72245-72607 GCA_003545125.1 Paracoccaceae bacterium | reverse complement strand
TCAGCACCTATCGTGGTCAGCCTCCCACCGTTGGCCTTGTCGGGGCTCGACCGGACCGGAATGTTTTCCTGCGCGAACGCTTCCGGCGCCCGGCCCGGGGTCGCGCCGCCCGGCGCTGTCGCCGGCACCGGGATACCCGGCAGCAACCAGTCGTCCGGGTGAGCGATATCCGCGATCGCATCGGAGGCCAGCTCAGCAGCATGTTCACCCGTCGATTGCCCATCGGCGCCGCCGCCTTCGTCGGGGACACGTGCCCGGGCGTCCACAATCGGCGGCTGTCTCGATTTGGTCGGCTCCGGTACCCGATCCGCAGGTGCGCGCAGAGCCCCATCCTGGGGTGCCGCGGTCCCAAGCGTCTCCGC
>DQCI01000192.1:67442-72226 GCA_003545125.1 Paracoccaceae bacterium | reverse complement strand
GGAGTCTCCACTCCGGCCGTCGCCACGCCTGGCGGCTCGGATCCGGGCGCTCCCTTTCGGGGCGTCTCCTCTGCGGGCTTCTCCTGTGCCGGCCTCTCCCCTGCGGGCGTCTCCCCTGCAGGCGTTTCGGCTGCGGGCGCTTGAGCGAATTCGGCGAATGCAACTCGCGCCGACGGTATCACAGCCGGCGGTTCGGATCCGGACGCTTCAGGCACCGCGGCTGCGGCGCCACCGCTGAAGACCGACAGGAACCCTTCTCCTTCCGAGGCCAGGTGAGCGGCTCGTCCGGATTCAGTCAGGTCATCGGCGACCTTGGGGAGGGCTGCGATCTGCGGCAGGTGCATGTTTTTGTCCGGGTGTTCTGACTCCGTCGAGTCGCACAATCGCAGACAGGCGTTACCACAATCTTTACCCGCGCCGGGCAGGATGTCGAAATTGCGATCAATTCGAGAGATTCGCCATGTCGGCCATAGACCCCACCGCCGCTCTGCCCGCGCCATTCCCCCGGACCGCGGATACGCAAGACAAGAAATTGCGTGAAGCCGCCCAGGAACTCGAAGCCAATTTCCTTGCTGAAATGCTCAAATCGGCCGGTGTCGGCAAGACCCCCGATGCCTTCGGCGGCGGCGCAGGCGAAGACCAGTTCGCCTCGTTCCTGCGCCTTGAACAGGCCCGGGAAATGGCCAAAGCCGGCGGAATCGGGCTTGCCCAGAGCCTTTACGAAGCAATGAAGGAGCGTGCAAATGACGCTGTTTAGTCTCTCCGCAGCTGCCGATGCCCTGGAAGACCACCTCGACCACGAGCGCAAAATGATCCTGTCGGGCCAGATTGACGGTCTCTTGCGGGCAAGCGGCGAGAAGCAACGCCTGCTCAAGCGCCTGCCCAGTGCCAGTGAAAGCGACGAGGTCATCCAGCGCTTGCGGCGCAAGGCCGAGCGAAACCAGGAGCTCCTGTTGGCCGCCGCGCGGGGCATCAAGTCGGCCGCACGCCGTGTCGATTCGCTGCGCACGTCTTCGGGCAGCCTCAGGACCTATGGCCGTGACGGCGCCACCGCCGATCTGACGAACGCCCGCGGCGGCGTTAACCGACATGCTTGATTCCCAGGGGTCAACTCGGATGCCGACACAACTTCGACTAAAATCCGACACATTCCGAATGCACGCCTTCACCGTTCTTTAGGCACTTCAGCCTCAGGGTGCACGGGCATCCTGAGGGGGTGGCGCGGATTGGGAAGCCCAATATCCGCAGAGGTCAGAACGGCTCTGAACCCGCCCTTAGCGGGCGGACCTCTAACCCGGCGCGAAAACGGCGCCATACGACTGAAGGAATAAAACGAATGTCCAGCATTCTGACGAACACGAGCGCCATGGTGGCGTTGCAAACGCTCAAGGGTATCAACTCTTCGCTCGCGCAGACCCAGAGCGAAATCTCGACCGGCAAATCCGTTGCCAGCGCCAAGGACAACTCGGCCGTGTGGGCCATTTCGAAGGTCATGGAAGCCGACGTGAACGGGTTCACCGCGATCTCCGACAGCCTCTCGCTCGGCGAATCCAGCATCGCCGTCGGGCAGAAGGCGGCCGAAACGGTCACCGATCTGCTCACCGAGATGAAGGGCAAGATCGTCGCCGCGCAGGGCGAAAACGTCGACCGCGGCAAGCTCCAGACCGATATCAGCGCCCTGCGCGACCAGATCGCTTCGGTCGTCGGCGCGGCCCAATTCAATGGCCTCAACATGGTCTCCGGCACGGACGACGTGAACATCCTCTCGTCGCTCGACCGCGCCGCGGATGGTACCGTTACTGCGTCGCAGATTACGGTGGCCCGCCAGGACCTCGGCTCCAGCCAGGGCACCTTCGGTACCGGCACTTCGCTGGCCGCCAACGGCACCGCCTCGACCGCCAACGTCGCAAACACCGCCAACACCGCGGTCGTGACGATCGGCAACACCTGGGCCGCCGGCGACGTCGCCAACATCACGGTTGCCGGGGTCGATCTGAGTTACACGCTCGGCACTGGCGAAGACGAGGGCGATGCCGGTGTGTCGCTCGCGGGCCAGATCAACGCCCTTGGTCTTACCGGGCTGACCGCGTCGGATGATGGCAGCGGCGTGGTGACCATCAGTTCGACCCGCGCTTTTGAAGACGTCGCCGTGTCGATGGGAGAAACAACCGCAGGCGACGGTGACGTCATTCTCACCACGCTGAATGGCTCGGCCGATGGCGGCACCTCCGGCGACATTGCCGAACGCGCAGAAAACATCGCGCTCTCGGTATCGGCAGCCGTCAACGAAGGTGACAGCTACAAGGTGACCGTGGGGTCAGCCTCCTACGATTATGTCGCGGGCAAAGGCGAATCCATGGAAGACGTGGCGCGCGGGCTGAAGATCGCCGTCGATTCCGCCGGCAATTCCGATCTTACCACGCGTGTCGTCCAGGACAGCACATCCGGCCAATGGTCGCTCAAGGTCGACAACAACGGCTCTTCGGCCGCCTTCACGCTCACCGGCAATGCCGGCGGCGAGGCCTCGGGCGGCCTGTTCGGCCTCGCTTCGATGGACGTGACCACCGACACCGGTGCCACCGCGGCACTCGACACCATCGAGACGATGATCAACGTCGCCGTCGATGCCGCAGCCGACTTCGGTTCGGCTGCCGGTCGGGTCGAGACTCAGAACGAGTTCATCTCCGGGCTCACCGACTCGCTCAATGCCGGGATCGGCTCGCTGGTGGACGCCGACATGGAAGCGGCTTCAGCGAAACTGCAGGCGTTGCAGGTGCAGCAACAGCTCGGCACCCAGGCGCTCTCGATCGCCAACCAGGCGCCGCAGAACATTCTGTCGCTGTTCCAGTGATCCAAACCCTTGCGGGGCGCCAGTATGGCGCCCCGATTTCCATGATGCCTGATCACTCACGTTACCGGAAGGACACCCCGTGAACGCCCTCCAGATGGCCAAAACGGCCTACGCCACGAACAAGGCCCCGATCAGAACCCCGCGCGGCATCGAGTATGAAGCCTTTGCCCGCACGACCCATCGCCTGAAAGCCGCCGCCGAGCGCGGCAGGGCCGGATTCCCTGACCTTGCCCAGGCGCTGCATCTCAATCGCAGGCTCTGGACCTTGCTGGCGGCCGATGTCGCCGAAGCAGACAACGCCCTGCCCCGCGAACTGCGGGCCCGTATCTTTTATCTCAACGAATTCACGACCCAGCACAGCCGCAAGGTATTGCGCGGCGACGAGACCGTCGAGGCGCTGGTCGATATCAACACGGCCATGATGCGTGGCCTCAGACAGAAGGCGGGCGAGTCATGAGCGGCCTGGTCCTGAAACTCGGCCCGCGCGAACGGGTCCTCGTCAACGGCGCCGTCATCGAGAACGGCGATCGCCGCTCGCGCCTTTCGATCGTCACGCCCAGCGCCAACATCCTGCGCCTGCGCGATGCGATTCACCCCGAAGAAGTCAACACGCCGGTGCGCCGGGTGTGCTACATCGCCCAACTTGTGCTGTCGGGCGACGCCGACAAGGACGAAGCGCGCCTTCAACTGATGCGGGGGATCGAACAGCTTTCCCAAGTGCTTGTCGACCACGACAGTCGCGCGCAACTCGACAAGGCGACCGAAGCCGTGCTGGACGACCAGTACTACCAGGCACTCAAAGCCCTGCGCGCTCTGCTGCCACGCGAAGAGCGCCTCCTCGCCGCCGCCCACAGGGAATAGGCCGATGAGCTTCACGCCGATCATACCCTTCAGCGGCTTTGCCGGCTGGAGCTTCCTGCAAAACTCTCTGTCCGCGCAGAAGGAAGCGTTCGAAGCGTCGCCGGTCCTGCAAAGCGACACCGCGTACTTCACCGAGAACATCGGCAACGTGCAGACCGCCGAAGACCTGGTGGGCGACTACCGGCTGCTCAAGGTCACCCTCGGCGCTTTCGGGCTCGACGACGACTTGCCCAACAAGGCGTTCATCCAGAAGGTGCTCGAGGAAGGGTCGCTCGACAGCGAGAGCTTTGCCAACGGGATGGTGGACAAGCGCTATCTCGCGCTCACAGAGGCTTTTGGCTTCGATCTCGGCACGCCGAACACGCAACTGTCGGACTTCGCCGCAGAAATTGTTGAGAGCTACAACACCAGGCAGTTCGAGATCGCCGTCGGCGAACAGGATACCGACATGCGGCTGTCGCTTGGCCTCGAACGGGATCTGGGCGAGATCGTAGGCGGGGACAACACCGCAAACGGCAAATGGTACTCCGTTCTCGGCAATGAGCCGCTCCTGACGGTGTTTCAGACCGCACTCAATATCCCTAAGGATGCCTCATCGCTCGATCTTGACTCCCAGGTCGAATACATGCGCGAACACGCAGCGGCCGTTTTCGGTGACGCAGAGGTCGATCAGTTCTCCGATCCCGAACGGCTCGAGGAACTCAACCGGTTGTTTCTCGTGAGGTCTCAGATCAATGACATCTCAGCAGGCATGTCGTCCGGCGCCATCGCGTTGACGCTTCTGCAAGCGATCTGAACGCGCCCGGCCCCGGGCGTCCCGGGGGAGCATGTGGGCCATTCAACGCACGGCCAAGACCTTCCCACGCCCATCACGATGACCCCTGTCGCGCCGCACCCGGTCGGCGCGCGCCCGCGCATTCAAACTGGCGGACATCAACCCGCCGGGACATGCCAGCCGGGCACCGTCTCCAGCAAAAACCGGCGATCCCGCCGTTTGGGGCCTCATGCGCGACCGGCGAAAGAGCTTCCGCACAGACCCGCCATTCCGGCCGGCAAGGAGGCCGGCAAGGGG
>DQCI01000192.1:56235-67434 GCA_003545125.1 Paracoccaceae bacterium | reverse complement strand
GGGGCCGGCCCGGTGGCGGCCAGCTCGGACAGCGCTCAGGGATCCCGACATCAACCGGCTTCCATCAGGGGGCCGCTTCGGCTGCGCCCCCAACCGGTAAGACACCCGGTCCGACACATCCCGATGCGCATCGGTCGGTCCTAACGCAGCCGGTGTGTGCTTCAGCCCTTAACCGCCGCACCTTTCAGGCATTCGGCCAGCTGCCGGAAACTCCCCACCGTGTTCTCCGGCTCATCCTCGGCCAGGAACCCATCGAGCCTCGGGAAACTCTCGATCGCGATATCAAGGTCCGGGTCCGACCCGGCCGCATAGAGCCCGGCGCGGATCATCATCTCGGACCGGTCGTACGCTCCGAGCCGTTGCCGCGCCGCGGAAATCAGGACGTTTTCCGCCTCGCTTGCCGCGCCTGGAAGAGCCCGGCTCACCGACCTCAGGAGGTCAATCGCCGGAAAGCGACCGCGTTCGGCGATCTTGCGGTCGAGCACCACGTGGCCGTCGAGCACACCGCGCAGAATATCGGCCACCGGCTCTTCCATATCCGACCCGGACACCAGCACGGAAAAGATCGCCGTGATGTCGCCCGCATCGCCGGTCCCGGTCCCCGCCCGTTCGCAAAGCGACGTGATCTGGTGCGCTGTCGACGGCGGAAAACCCCGCAAGGCGGCACCTTCGCCCGAAGCCAGGGCGATCTCGCGGTGCGCCTCGGCGAACCGGGTGACCGAGTCGGCCAGAAACAACACCTGCCTGCCCTGGTCGCGGAAATGCTCGGCGACAGCCATGGCCGTCCAGCCGCACCGCCGCCGCACGAGGGGCGACTGATCCGACGTGGCGGCCACTACGACCGCACGTTCCATACCCTCCGGCCCCAGCACCCGCTCGACGAATTCGCGCACTTCGCGCCCCCGTTCCCCGATCAGCGCGATCACGACCACATCCGCATGGACGCCCCGCGCAAGCTTGGCCAGCAAGGTCGACTTGCCAACACCGGACCCCGCGAACAGCCCGATCCGCTGCCCGCGCACGATCGGCAGGAGCGTGTTGAACACCGCGAGGCCCGTTTCCAACCGTTGCCCAAGCACCCGTCGTCGCGTCGGGTTCATCGGCACCCCGCGCAGCGGCCGCCCGTTTGCGCCCCTCATGATAGGCCGGCCGTCGAGGGCCTGCCCCATCGGATCGATCACCCGGCCGATCCAGCTGTCATCGGGCGCGATCTGATTCGCGCCATGGAGCTCGACCGCGGCCCCGATCTGAAGCCCCTCGATGTCACCGTCGGGCAGCACGGTCACGACGTCTTCGGCGAGGTTCAGCACTTCGCCGCGGCGCACCTCCCGGCCCGGCAGGACGATCTCGACGAGGTCTCCCTGCGCGGCCACATGGCTCAGTCCCGCAACCTCGATGCTTCCGCGACCGATCTGCGCCACGCGTCCCACATCGCGCGCTGCCGATATGGCCGCGATTTCTGCGGTGAGTTGGTCGAACCCGATATGCGGCATGCGATTCTCCGCGTCTTTGTGCCCCGTGAAACCGTTTCTAAAGGAATCGGTATTAAGCCTTGGTTGAAACGGACCGTGGGAGAAGCCCCGATGTTCGAAAATCTGAAGATTTTCTCGATGGCGAGTGCGCTGGCGCAACATGGCGCCACTCGTCAAACCGTCGTGGCGGAGAATATCGCCAATGCCGACACGCCGGGCTACCGCGCCCGCGACGTGGCCTCTTTTGCCGATTCCTACGCTTCAAGGCCAACGACCGGGCTCCAGGCGACCCGCCCGGGCCACCGTTTCGACGGCGAGGCAAGCTATTCCGCCGCGCCGCGCGAGATCTTTCGGCCGGGCGCCGAATCGCCGAACGGCAACAATGTCTCGATCGAAAACGAGATCTTTGCCGCCGCCGAAGCCTCCAGCGACCACCGCAAAGCCCTCGCTGTCTACCGGTCCGCTCTCACCGTGCTGCGCACCTCAATAAGCGGACAGAGTTAACGCCATGTCAGATCTTCTCTCCTCCGCCAAACACGCCGCGATGAGCGGCATGCAGGCCCAGGCTGACCGCCTGCGCCACACCTCCGAGAACATCGCCAACGCCGACACGCCTGGTTACCGGCGCAAGATCGTCTCTTTCGAGCAGGTGGTCGAAGGCGGACGTTCCACCGGGCTGGTCGAGGCCGGCGATGTCCGGCTCGATCGCACCGACCTGCCCAAGGTTTTCGACCCCTCGCACCCGATGTCCGACGAAACCGGATATTACGACGGGTCCAACGTCGATCTCATCATCGAGATCGCCGACGCGCGCGAAGCGCAACGCAGCTACGAGGCAAACCTCAAGATGTTCGGTCAGGCGCGGGAAATGACGCGCAACCTTTATGACCTGCTGAAACGCTAGGAGGTCCAGAATGGACGTGAAATCGACACTCGCCGCGCAAAGCTACGCGGCCACACGACCGGCCACCGCGCCGAAACCCGAGGCCGGTCCTGGGGCCGGCGAAGCCTTTGCCAAAACCGTCGAAGACTTCGCCGACACCCTGCAACAGGGCGAAAAAACCGCCCAGGCCGCGATGACCGGCGACGCCGACGCCCACGCGCTGGTGCAGGCCCTCGCCCAGACCGAACTCGCCGTCGAAACGGCGGTCACGGTCCGAAACAAGGTCATCGAGGCCTACCAGGAAATCCTCAGGATGCCGGTGTAGCCCATGAACGAGATCATCTTCTACGACACATTGCGCGCAGGTCTCTGGACCGCTGTCATCGTCTCGCTGCCGATCCTTTCGGTCGCCCTGATCGCCGGGCTCACCGTTGGCTTGTTCCAGGCGCTGACCTCGATCCAGGAAATGACCCTCACCTTCGTCCCCAAGCTGGCCGCCATCCTCGCGGTCTTCTGGCTGTCGATGGGCTTCATGTCCGAAACCCTGGTGAGCTATTTCCAAGGCACCGTCGTGCCGCTGATCGCGGGGGGCTGAATGGACAACGCCGTCTACACCGCCCTCACCCGCCAGTCCGGTTTGATGACCGAGATGCAAGCGGTCGCCAACAACATCGCCAACGCCTCGACCACGGGCTACCGGCGCGAAGGCGTGGTTTTCGCCGAGTTCGTCGCCGCGCTGGCGCCGGACGATCCTTCGCTGTCGATGGCCACGGCCCAGGTCCGCAACACCCGACTCGAGCAGGCGCCTGTCACGTTCACAGGCGGCAGTTTCGACCTCGCCATCGAGGGCGACGGCTTTTTCATGGTCGAAGGGGCCGAGGGGCCGCTCTTGACCCGGGCCGGCAATTTCACCCCGTCTCCCGAGGGCGACATGGTCACCCCGGACGGCTACCGCCTGCTCGACGCCGGCGGCGCCCCGGTCTTTGTGCCCGCCGATGCCGGCGCGATCTCGATCGCCGCCGACGGGACTATGTCGGCCGACGATCAACCGCTCACTCAGATCGGCCTGTGGGCCCCCGTGGACCCGACCGATCTGCAACATCGCGACGGGGTGCGATTCGCCGCCCCTGCCGGCGCCGAACCGGTCATCGACGGCGGCCGGATCATGCAAGGTTACCTCGAAAGCTCGAATGTCGATCCGATTGGCGAGATTGCCCGGATGATCGAGATCCAGCGCGCCTACGACCAGGGCCAAGCCTTCCTGGAAAGCGAAGACCAGCGCGTCCGCGACGTCATCCAGGCCCTCGGACGCTAAACGGAAAGGACAGCACATGCGTGCCCTGAACATCGCCGCCACCGGGATGCTTGCCCAGCAGATGCGGGTCGAGACGATCTCGCAGAACCTCGCCAACATGTCGACGACCGGTTACAACGCGCGCCGCGCCGAGTTTGCCGATCTGCACTACCAGCAGATGACCCGCCCCGGCACGATCAACGCGACCGACGGCACCGTGCTGCCGACGGGCGTCCAGCTCGGGCTCGGCGTACGGCCGTCCTCGGTCAGCATGCAGATCGCGCAAGGGTCGCTGGCCCAGACCGGTGGCGAACTCGACCTCGCCATCGAGGGCAAGGGCTACCTCGAGGTCACCATGCCGTCCGGCGCCTCGGGCTACACCCGCGACGGCGGGCTCAAACGCGACGGCGACGGCCTGATCGTGACCTCGGAGGGCAACCCGGTGGTGCCCGAGATTACCATTCCGACCGACGTCCGCGCGGTCTCGATCAACGCCGACGGCGAGGTCTACGCCTATTTCAACGACGAGGTCAAAGCGCAACTGCTCGGCCAATTCACACTCGCGACGTTCATCAATGAACAAGGCCTCGAGGCGATCGGCTCCAACACTTTCCTGGAAACCGAGGCCTCGGGCGCTCCGACGGCCGACGTGCCGGGTGAAAACGGCACCGGCACCCTGCGCCAGGGCTACAAGGAGCAAAGCTCTGTCGATGCGGTGAAGGAAATCACCGAGCTGATCGAGGCCCAGCGCGGGTATGAACTGAATTCCAAGGTGATCAGCGCCGCCGACCAGATGCTCGCAGCAACGACACAGGTGCGATGATGAAAACGATTGCTTTCCTGCTCGTGCTCCTGAGCGCCACGCCCGCATATGCACAATCCGTCATCGCCGCGCGCACCATCCGCGCCCAGACGGTCATCACCGCCGAGGACATCCTCATCACCGAAGACGCGATCGACGGCGCCTACACCCGTCTGGACGAGGTCATCGGCTTCGAATCCCGCGTCGCCCTCTATGCGGGACGGCCGGTGCGCTCCGGCGAGGTCGGCCCGCCGGCGCTCGTCGAACGCAACCAGATCGTCCCGCTTATCTACCAGGGGGGCGGGCTGGTCATCTCCGCCGAAGGCCGCGCGCTTGGCCGCGCCGGCCTCGGCGAATCGATCCGGGTCATGAACCTGGCGTCGCGCCAAACCGTCTCCGGGCGGATCCGCGCCGATGGCACGATCGTCGTCGGCACCGCCTCCACAACACTGCTTACGAACTGAGAGGATCAAATGTTCGCAAAGGTTTTCCCCCTGACCGCCATGCTCGTGGCCGCCCTCACTCTCGGCGGCTGCGGCGACCGGCTCGAAAACATCGGTCGCCCCCCGGCGATGACCGGGATCGACGGTGGCCGCGAGGCAATGGCGATGAGCTCGACTGCCATGCCCAATGACATCTCGGCCCGCCGGTCCTCCGACGGTGCCTCGCTCTGGACCGCCGGGCGCTCTTCGCTGCTCGGGGATCGTCGCGCCCAGCAATCGGGCGACATCCTGACGGTGGTGATCGAGATCGACGAGGAAGCGGAGGTTTCGGCGAGTTCCGGCCGCGGCCGCTCGGGCTCCGAATCGATGACCGTCGGCGCCCTTCTCGGCATCCCCCAGCTCGGTCCCCTTGCCAAGGTCGACCTTGCCCCGGGCGTCTCGACGAGCTCCAGCAGCGCCTCCGCTGGCGACGGGACGACCCGGCGCAACGAAAAACTTACCTTGCGCGTCGCGGCCACCGTCGTCGGTCAACTTCCCAACGGTGTTCTGCAGATTCAGGGCAGCCAGGAAGTGCGCGTCAACTACGAGTTGCGCGAGCTTCTTGTCACCGGATTCGTTCGGCCCGAAGACATCTCGCGGCTGAACGAAATCCCCTATGACAAGATCGCCTCGGCCCGGATCTCCTACGGCGGCCGCGGTCAGATCACCGACATGCAACAACCGCGCTACGGCCAGCAGATCGCGGATACCGTCCTGCCGTTCTGAGGAAATCGACCATGCTCGGCAAACTCATCCCCCTCCTCATCGCGCTCGTCGGGCTCGGCGGTGGCCTCGGCGCAGGGCTCGCCCTGCGTCCCGCTCCCGAGCCGGCCGCGGCCATGGACGGAACCTGCCCCTGTGACTGCGACGCGCTCGCGCAAACGGGCGCCGGCTCAACACATGCCGATTCCGGCGATGATCATGCCGGCGAAGACGGCGAGGCCACGACAGATTTCGTCAAGATGAACAATCAGTTCGTTGTCCCCGTCGTGAAAGAAAGCGACATTGCGGCGCTGGTCGTGTTGTCGATCAGCTTCGAAGTCCCGGTCGGCGGCTCGGAAACGATCTACAAGCGCGAGCCGAAGTTGCGCGACCGTTTCCTCCAGGTTCTGTTCGATCACGCCAACACAGGTGGATTCGACGGCGCTTTCACCGCGGGCCCCAACATGGAAGCGCTCCGTACCGCGCTTCTCGAAACCGCACGACACGAGCTTGGAAACAACGTGCACGACATCCTCATCACCGACATCGCTCGCCAGGATATGTGAGCCGGGGCGGGTGGCGCGTCTTGCGGGACCGCCAGGCCCAAGCTCCGGCGCGTGAACTCCCCCCGCCCTTGGCGGTTCCTCCCTGCAGACGCGTTGCCGCGCCGGCACAGCCTTAGCGCCGGCGATCGCCTCGGTATTCCGGCAGGGTATTCGGCATCGCCGAACCCGCGGCGGGATCCTTGCGCGGATATCGGTTCAAACCTTGCACCGACTGCGCTGCCCAGTCGGTCCGACACCCCGGACGTTGGCATCGGCGGCTTCGTGGCCCGGCTCGTGCGTCAACCCGACCGCCCCGACCCGTCCGGATCCGAATGCACCCGGCGGGCCGCGCGCAACATGCGTTCCTCGTCTTCCAGCCGACGGATCCCGGCAAGCGCTTCGACCTGCCCGAACGCGCGCTGCGCCTTTTTGCGCTGCGCCTCGCGTCGGGCCGCAACCTCGGCGGCCTCCCGCATAAGACGTTTTTTCGCATGCGCCGCCCAAGCCTGCCACTGGGCGTCCTGCCCGGTCTGAAGTGCAAGGTCGGTCAGGGGGTCGATGGTTTTCAGCTGTTCGGACCTGGTCGCCAGCGCTTCACCGAGCCGGGTGGCCTCGTCCTCGCGAAGGCGCGATTCCTGCGACAATTGCCGCAGTTTCGCGAGCTCCGCATCGAGGAGGATCCGGGTCAGGTCCTCGAGGGGGCGCAGCCGGTCACTCATTTCGCCGTCATCTCGACCACCGCCCCGGCTCCCCAAATTGCGACCGCATCCTGGCGCGCATTTTTTCGGCGAACCGGATCGCCGCGGCAATCGCCTGGTAGTGCTCGGGCCGGATCTCCTCGCCGATTTTCACCGTCGCATGGAGGGCGCGCGCGGTCGGCGGATCGCGGTGGATCGGCACGCCGGCCTCCATCGCAACCTCGCGGATCTGCGCAGCGATCTCATCGACACCTTTGGCGACGCACACCGGGGCCTCTCCCGGCAACCGGCTCCACTGGAGCGCGACCGCATAATGCTCGGGGTTCACGACCACGACATCGGCCTTGGGCACTTCCGCGAGCATCTGGTTCATGGCAATCTCGTAGCCCCTTTGGCGACGTTGCTGCTTGACGTGGGGGTCGCCCTCGCTGGACTTGGCTTCGTCCATCATCTCCTTGCGCGACATCCGGTTCTTGCGGATGTGTTCGGCGTATTGCCAAAGGTAGTCCACGCCGCCGATCACGAAGGCGACAAGCAGAACGAGCGAAAAGAACCGCACACAAAGCCTCAGGAGCACGACCGTGGCGAGGGCCGGCGTCAGCGCAATGGTCTCGAGCACTTCCGGCAGGACCGACCAGAGAAAGATTCCCAGGATCGCGGAATAGACGACGAGCTTGGTGAAGCTCTTGGCGAACTCGAACAGCCCAGACCGGCCGAACTTGTTTTTCGCGTTCGAGATCGGGTCGAGACGGTTCAGTTTCGGTTGCAGTTTCTCCGGGGCCACGGTGAAACTGCGCAAGGCGATATTGAGCGCCAGAACCAAGACCGCCGGGACCAGCACCCATGGCGCAATCCGTCCGCCGATCTCGACGAGCAAGCCGCCCGTAAAACTGCGGCCGCCACCCGAGAAAACCTCCTCCGAAAGGGGTCCTGCGCTTTCAAGCAGGCTGGACAGGACCTCGCCGAGGCCCTTCAGCAAGCCCGCGCCGAAAATCGCCGCCACGGCAAGGAACCCGCCATAGGAGGCCGCCGTCCCGACATCGGCGGACCGCGGCACTTCGCCCTTGCGCCGGGCATCGTCGAGCTTTTTCTGCGACGGTTCGTGTTGCTTGTCTTCGTCGGGCTGGTCGGCCATCACCAGGCTCCGAACGGATTGGCGAGGAACGTGGCCAAAGCGTCGTGCCACAGCCCGAGGGCGATCGGCGCGGTGACCAGGAGGAGCAGCAGACCGCCCGCCGTGATGGCCGGTGCGCCCACGAAGGCGACCATGAGTTGCGGCATGGCCCGGTTGATGACGCCGAGCGCCACATTGTAGATGAGCGACGCGATCACGAAGGGCGCGGCGAGCGTGAACGCGAGAGCGAACGCCCGGGCTACCCGCGCGAGCCCCCAGCTCGAGAGCAGCTCCGCCCCCGGCAGTTGCCCCGGCGGGAAAATATCGTAGCTCAGGATCAGAACTTCCGCGAGCCGGATATGGAGCCCGAGCATGACCGCGAGGGCCAGTCCGCTGACCATGAGAACATGGCCCATCGCAGGTTGCGGGTCGGAATTCTGTCCTCCGAAAATCTGCGCGAGCGATGTCGCCTGGGCCGCCATCGCGCCCGCGACCTGAAGCGCCAGAACGAACAGGCGGATCGAAATGCCGATGGCCAGGCCCGCGATGATTTCGGTGAACAGGAAGGTGACCGGACGAACGCCCCCATCGATCGCCGGGGTCACGACAGGTTCGGCGGCCGGGACGACCACCAGCGTGAAGCCGAACGCCAGCATCAACCGGACCCTCTCCGGCACCGACCTTTCGCCGAATGCCGGGAACAGGGCCATCGCCGCGCCCACACGCAGGAACACCGCGAACGCAACCACCATCCAGGCCTCGCCCAACACCGCGAGCTGGCCCGACAGATCGGTCATGCCGGCACCAGGCCGACCAGGGCCGGCCGCGCCTCGGTTCCGATTTCCTCAAACGAAAACACAGGGTTGGCGATACCCTTCGCGGTCAGGACCGTGCGCAGGAAACGCCGCCGCCGGGTCGAGGTGACCACCGCCGGGTACACACCCTTTTCACCGGCGGACGCGATCTTTTCGGCCACACCGTTGGCGAGCCGGTTGAACGCCTCCGGCGGCAGCGCAACATCCGTTCCGCCGCGCCCGCTGTCATCGGCCTGGTAGGTCAGGAAGGTTTCCTCCCACTCGGGCGCAAGCTGGACAAGCGGCAGGGTGCCGTCGCCGCGCTTGAGTTCGGCAACGAGCTGGAAACCGAGCCGTTGGCGCACATGCTCGCAGATCGCCTCGGGGGCCGAAAAGACGGGCCGTGCCTCGGCAACGCTTTCGAGGATCAGCGGCAGGTTGCGGATCGATACGCGCTCCTCGAGGAGCAGGCGCAGGACCGACAACAGAAGATCGACCGGAACCCGGTCCGGCACGAGCTCGTCGAGCAACCGTTTGTTGGCCTCCGCGCGCACCGGATCGGAGAGATTGGTAAACTCATCGAGAAGTCGCCGGAGTGCGCGCAGGCTGAGCAGGCGGCCGAAACTGCGTTTCATCACCTCCAAGAGGTGGGTTGCGAGCACCTCGGCCGGGGTGACAGCCGTACACCCCTGAAGCGCGACATCCTCCTGCGCATCTGGCGACACCCACCTGGCGGGGGCGCCGTAGACAGGTTCCTCGACGTTGTCTCCCGGCGGAAGGTCGACCTCGCCGCCGGTGAGAATGGCCAGCACCCGGGTGGGTTGCAGCACATCGCGGGCTTGCTCGACCCCCTGAATACGCACGACATAGGTGCCCGACGGAAGGCTTGGATCGTCGGTAAGGCGGATCTCGGGCAGGATCAGCCCATAGACCGCGGCCACGTGGTTGCGCATGTTGGCGATCCGGGCGTCGAGCCCGGTGGCCGGGTCGAGCACCATCGTCACAAGATCAGTCGCGAACTCGACATGGATATCGTCGAGATCCAGGACATCTCCCATCCCGCCCTTGGGTTTTTCCTCGACCTCGGGCGCGCGCGCCGCCTCGGCCGCCGCCGCCTCTCGCGTCACCGCCTGGCGGTTCCCCAACCACGCGGCCGTGCCGAGGCCGATCGACCCGAGGATGAACGGCACGAAGGGAAGACCCGGGACCAGGGCGAAAAGGCCCAACAAGACCGAGACCGTGCCGAGGGCCGCGGGATATCGGCCGAGCTGGGAAAACAAGGCAAGATCGGTCGAACCGGTCGCCCCGCCGCGCGCAAGCAGAAGCGCCGCGGCCATCGATATGATCACGGCCGGGATCTGGCTCACCAACCCGTCGCCGACCGTCAGGATCGCATAGGTCTCAAAGGCCCGTCCGATGTCCATCCCGTGGACGGCCACCCCCATGATCAGGCCCATGAGGATATTGAGAAGGGTGATCAGGAGCCCGGCAATGGCGTCGCCCTTGACGAATTTCGACGCACCATCCAGAGATCCGAAGAACGTGGTTTCCTGTTGCTCGCGTTCCCGGCGGGCCTTCGCTTCTTCATGGGTAATGGCGCCCGATGCCACGTCCGCGTCGATCGCCAACTGTTTGCCCGGCATTCCGTCCAGCGCGAACCGGGCGCCGACTTCGGCCATCCGCCCCGCACCTTTCGTGATCACGATGAAATTCACGATCAGAAGCACGAGGAACACGACCAACCCGAGGAAAACGCTGCCCGACATCACGAAGTTCGCAAACCCTTCGATCACATGTCCGGCCGCGGCAGTTCCGGTGTGACCGTTTCCGATGATGAGTTTGGTCGATGAAACATTCAGCGACAACCGCAGCATCAGGCTCGCGAGCAGGACGGTCGGAAAGGCCGAGAACTCCAGCGGACGTTCGATGAACAGCGTGACCGTAAACATCAAGATGGCCAGCGCGAAGGACGCGGCCAGGCCGGTGTCGAGCACCCAGGCCGGCATTGGCAGGATCATCATCACGATGACGGCCAAGAGGGCCAGCGCGAGCAAGATTGTCGGTCTGAAGATCTGCGACAGTGCCGGTGTCATCCTGCCCCCTATCCCGCGCCGCCGCGCGCAAACAACCCGACCCCGCCACCGGTCCCGACCGGGAATAGCGATCCCAAGGCGGGTTGACCGCCGCCCTGGAGCAAGGGGTAGGAATTGACCCGCGCGCGGGCCACGGTTCCTGCGCCGGGATTTTGCGCCGCTGCGACCGGAAGGAGCGGCGGCTGCACGACCAGGGGAAGGCCGTCCTCATGCGCGAAACGGGCACGATATCCGGCAAACTTCGCCTTGTACCGGTTCGCATATTCCGGTGTGCGGGAATGAAACGCCCCCGCGGCGGTCTCCCAATCCCCACTTTCGCC
>DQCI01000192.1:27113-56188 GCA_003545125.1 Paracoccaceae bacterium | reverse complement strand
CCGCGCTTGAAATGCTCGTAGACATAGGAGAGCGCGGCCTCGCGGCTGTCGAACCAGACCCCCTTTCCCTCCATGTTCACGGTCCAGGGCCAGGGGCGGACATCGCCACCGCGTTCGCGCCCGGTTTCGGTGAGCGAGATCGCTTTGAGTACAGAGACCGGTACGCTGGAGCCTGCGGCCGCCTCCACGGCGGCCCGGTCGCAAACGAGGGAAAGATCCGCCTCCGCCAGGGCCGGTTTGGCAGACATCGCAAACAGGAGCCCCAGCGCGATCAACACCGGCACCGCAACAGCGATCGTTCCGGGAAGCGCGCGCACCCGACGCCGACCCGTACGGCCCTGCCGGAATCGGATGTCATTTCCACTTTGTGACGTGCGCTTTCGCGTTGCGGGCATATTTCCCACCGCAGTTCTTGCGTTGACTGGACAGAGCCTAGGACACGAGGGTTTAGAAAAGGTTTCCGTTTCCGGATCAGGAGCCGGGAATCCCTTCCGGAACCGCATCTCCAGCCGGCGAGATGACTTCATCCAAAAGCGCGCCGAGCGCCTGTCGCGCCGCCGCGCTCTCGGAGATCAGCGCCTGCGCCCTGGCCAGAGCCGGTTGGTCGGCGGTGGCATCCCGTCCCGGGGTGTCGCTCACCTGAGCTTGCGTACCAACGCCCCCGAGCGCTTGCGCAGCTGCCCCGTCGTCTTGTTGATCCGCGGGCAGGACATCATCGGGCCGGAGTGCCGGCTCGCCGGACATCAACCGCGCGGCCGCGCCGATCGGCCCCGGATCGAGCTGCGCAACTTCGGGCCAAAGCCCCCCACGCCATGCCATCCGCACCATCTTCGCCTGATCGCCTGTCTCTTCGTAGGCACGCATTGCGCCCGCGTGGTCGCGCGCCATGTCCAGTGCTTCGGCGCGAAGAGACAGGGCCGAAGTGTCTGCGAGACCGGCGAGGTAACCGATCGCGACGGCGGGCCGGTTTTCGGCCAATGCCGCGCGCGCAAGGAGCTGGCGGTCGGCCGCATCCGGCATGGCACCGTCGTTCCCCATCGCCTGTCTGGCGGGGCCAGCAAATCCGAGGTCGAGGAGACGTTCCACAAGCGCGCGCCGGGCCGGGGCCGACACTCCGGCAGTTTCCTCAATGCGTGACAGCGAAAGCCGAAGGAACTCGGTATCATCCGTGTCCCGGGTCAGCCGATCATACAAGCGTTCTCGCAATTCTGCACTGCGTTCGGGCGAAAACAGCCCGGCATCTGCCGCCGTGTCGAGTTGCTCGAAAGCTGCGGCAAACCCGGCGGCAGACGCGCGCGCCCTGATCCCTGCATCCACCATTTGTCGCGCAGTCTCGGTCCCGCGAAACTGAAATGCCAGACTGTCGAGCAAGACCACAATATCGTCCGGAACCGCGCCGCCGGCGGCCAGCGTCGCCTCGACCCGTTGCAGAAGAGCTTCAGGCAAAACCGCATCGCCCGCGGCAACGACATCATCGAGGATCGTGGTCGCCTGATCGAGCTTGCCGGCTTCCAGTTCGAACTGCGCCGTCAACATACCGTACTCGGATGTCGGCACCTCGCTTGCCCGATCTATCGCGGCGCGGATCAGATCCGCTGTGTCGATATCACCCGACGTGAGCAGGACATCGGCAAGTTTTGGCCCGAGATGCCGCCGCAAATGGGCGGGAAGCGCTCCGAAAGTACTGGCAACCGCATCGCGATTGACCGCCTGGCCGGGCCGAAGCTCCGGTTGCGCAAGAGTGGCCCAAAGCGCTGTTGCGCCCGCGCAGGTCAATTGGTCAACCAGATCCACTGCTATTGTCGACCGGCCCTCGTCCATGATCTCTGCCATGGCGAACAGCAAATCGGGCCGCTCGACGGTTTCCGGGTAGCGGCGCATGAGTGCTTTGGCCTCAGCGCCGAAGGTGATGTAGATGTAGTTGCGCACCAGCTTCGCCACACCCGCACCATCGGCAACGTCGAGTTCCGTGATCAACCCGGATCTGTAGGCCCCGATATCGGTTCCGTTTCCGATCTCATCGCCCCAGGTTCCGATATCGAAGATCTCCGGGTCGATGCAAGCCTCGCCCTGCGCCGTTTCGGCGCCTTGTCGGTCGCTGCCGGAAGCGGCACGGTCAACACTGGTCTCCACCGTGATGTGGCCGCGTTGCGTCACCGGCGGGGACGGAGGCGCGATCGGCGTTGGCCGGGGCGCATCGACCGGCTTCGGGTTCGTGCCCGCCACGTTCTCTTCGATGTCGCTCATATCCGCATCCAGCAGTCCCTGCGCCGCTGCGCGGGCGACCTGTTCGAGCAGCGCTGCCTCGGTCTTCGCAATCCGATCGGCTCTGGCGGAACCGTCGTCCGCTGGCGGGACCGAGGCCTGCGGTGTTGGGTGCACGTCCAGCGACCCGCCCGGCGCCGGTATTGCCACTGCCAAACCTGGATCCGCTGACGTTGCAGGCGGTTGCGGCGCCGTGGCTGTCGTGTCTCGTGGAACCGGGACCAAGGAACCGAGCTGCGGAAGAGTGAGCGGCAATCCAGCGCGATTGCTGACGAAAACGGGTTTGTCTGCCGGGTCGACCGCACCTCCCGTCATCACAGGGTCTCCGGTCGCCGCCCCCGGCTGATCCTCGGGTTGCGCGCCGTAGGCGGGCAATTCGGCGTCTTCGCCGGTTCCCGGCGCGCGCGCAGGCCCGGCAACGATGTCGAGCACGACCTTTCCGTTCGAAAGCTCGTCCACCACAGCGTGGCAATTACAGCCAACGCCGAGATACAACCGTCCATCTCCGAGGTCGCGCACATCTTCGATCCGCGTCCGGCCGATCTTGTCGAAAACACGGTCGAGGCCGTAGGTCATGTCCTCCCGTCCGGGGCGGAACTCGAACCCGCCATCCACGCGACCGAAGACCCAGTCTTCTTCCCCCGTGAAGTCGACAACGAGCCGCGTGAACCCGGCATGATCACCCGAGCGGACGCGGACAGTTTCCGCCATTGTCCCTTCCGGGAGCACTGAAAACATGACCAGGAGGAGACCCGCGAACAGTTTCATGCCGCGCCTTTCTTGACCTCGCGCAGGGCTTCTTCGAGATCGGAGAAGCTCGGCCGCATATGGCCGGGCGTATTCTGCCGCCCGACCTCGATGCAGATATTCGTCGAGTGATTGTGCAGGTTGGCGACCAGGACTTCCCGGATGAGTTGGTAGAAATGGCTGTCATCGTCGATCACCGTTTTCAACTTTGCGGCGAAGGGACCGACGAAACCGTAGGCCACGAAAACGCCGAGAAACGTACCGACGAGGGCACCGCCGATGAGTTTGCCGAGGATTTCCGGTGGCTGGTCGATCGATCCCATCGTTTTGATCACGCCGAGCACGGCGGCGACGATGCCGAGCGCCGGCAGCCCGTCTGCCATCGACTGGAGCGCATGGCTCGAATGCTGGGCATGTTCCAGGTTCGCCTCGATTCGCTTCTCGAGAACTTCCTCGACCTGATGCGGATCGTCGTAGTTCATCGAGGCCGACCGCAAAGTATCGCAGATCAGCTCGACCGCTTCCTTGTCCGCAAGGATCTTCGGGTACTTCGAGAAGATGGTGCTGTCGGCCGGCGCTTCGATATGCTCTTCGAGGGCCACGGCGTTCTGGCGCGCCTGGCGGATCAGCTCGAACAGCAGGCAGAGAAGATCCTTGTAATCCTCCGGTTTCCACTGCGGTCCTTTGAAGACCTTGCCCATATCCTTGAGCGTGCGCTTGATCGCGGGCACGTCATTCGAGATCACGAATGCCCCGGCTGCCGCACCGCCGATCATGGTGAATTCAAACGGCGCGGACTTCAGAATGATGTCGAGGTGACCGCCCGCCGCCAAATAGCCGCCGAACACCATGACGACGACCATCGCGATCCCGACAAATCCGATCACACCCCTACTCCTCGCTTCATTTCCGACACCCGTGATCCTGTCATGCGCCGGTTAAGAAACCTTTCCCGCATCCTCGAACTCGATGAACTTGACGGCGTGGCCATAGGTCATTCCGTCGGCGCGTTGGCGTTCCGCCCGGCAAGCAGCGCGGATATGGCATAGGCGGTCTCGGGTGCGAGGCCGGCCAGGATCGCTGCGGCGACATCGGGACGCATGCGTCCAAGAAATCCCGCCGCGAATTTCGGATCCATCGCAGCGAAAACCGGTGCCGCCTGCTTGGGTTTCATGTTTTCGTAGACCGAGGTCAGGCGTTCGAGATCCTCTTCCGCCGCTGTCGAAGCCCTGGCCATGGTCCCCGCAAGACGCGCTTCCGCCTCTTCGAGAGCAACCAGGTTGCGCTGGATCTGCGTCTCGGCGACGGCAAGCGCCTGCAAACGATCCGCAAGGTCCGATTCGCGCGCCGCCACCCTGTGCTCGCGTTCGTCGAGCGACGCGAGGACCACGGCGATGTCGTCGGGTGTCGTACAGGCATCGGCCCCGGTCGCCGCCGGGTCGGGTCGGGTCGTCTCGGACCCGCTTGCGAAAGCCGATCCCGCTTCACTTCCCAGCCGGAGTATCCCGGACAAGGCCAACATCACGGCGATCGCCATGAGCACGCTGCGCCCGCCGCGTCGGCGTCTTGTCGCTTTCGAGGCCCGCTTGGCGACCAGTGTCTTGGTCTTGCCGAGCCAGCTCATATCGCGCCCCCCCCGACCCGGGAACGGCGTGAGAGGAACAATGGGGCTTCCTCGGTCCCGGTTTCAGGAACGACCTCGGTCTCGGCGGCAGCCGCAACCCAGGCCGCGTCCTGCGCGGCCTCGGGCTCCACTTCCGGCGCTGGAGCCGGTTGGGGCACGGGGGCCGCAGCCGGCTTCACGTCCCGGGGTTCACCCGCACCCGGCGCCACATCCGGCAGGTCATTGAGGGCCGCGAGCATCAGCTCGAGTTTTCGCGCGGCACCTTCCGCACGCTCGGTGAGCGCGGTCAGGGTCTCCGACGAATGTCCCGCCGCCTTGCGGGCCAGGTCGAGCGTGCGCGTCATGTCGTCGACTTGGGCGGAGAGCAGCGCCACGGCCCCGCCAACCCCGTTTTCGAGATTGTTGAACCGTTTCAGCCGGTGCGCGAGCACACCGCAATAAACGGCCGCCCCGAGTGCGCCTGCACCCAGGAGGATGTCCGATACCACCGTCACGATCTGGTCCATTCTGGCCCTCCGTCCCCCGCCTCAGCTCATTACGAATTCCATGATGAGAAGATCCCGCACTCGGCCCTCTCCAGTCACCAGCTGGATCCTGCGCAGCATCTGGGCGCGCAGGCCGACCAGGGCGGATGGATCCTCGAGGTCGGTCACTTCGACCGCACGCAGGTACGAATTCAGCACATCCATCACCCGGGGAGCGAGTTGTGTCACATCCGCCTCCGACCCCGGCGCCACCTCCAGTTCGGCACGAAACCTCAGGTGCCGTGCGGCAGACCCGCGTCCGATCGAGATCACCAGGGGATCGAGCGGTATGAAGGAGACCGGCTGCAGCGCGTCGATGACCGCTTCGTCGCCATGCCCCGCATCCACCGTCTCCCCGTCCGACCCGAGAAGCATCCCCGAATAGACCGCGAAAAAGCCGCCGCCGCCGAGAATCACGGCCAGCAACACCCCGATCAACAACCCGAGTTTGCCCTTTTTCTTGGGCGCCTCGTCTTGTGCGCCCGGTTCCGCAAGCTCTTCTTCAGCCATGGGTATTCCCTTCGTTCGCATTGCTTATAAACCGGCAGGGGCTAACCGATTGTTAATCGCAATCGGAGAAAGTGGTTCGCGACGGGGGCAGAAGCCCGCTCATTCAAGGAGAACGTCGTGCAGCAGCTCAATGCCGTCTGGGCCAATCTCGATTTGCGCAAACGAATCATCGTGATCGGCGCGACGCTCGCGGTGTTCGCCGCCGTGCTCGGCCTCGCACGGATGGCCGCGCAGCCGTCGATGTCCCTGCTTTATGCGGGGCTCGAGCCCGGGCCCGCCGGCGAGGTGATCGAAGCGCTCGAAGCGCGCGGCGTGATGATGGAGGTGCGCGGCGGCGCGATTCACGTGCCCGCGACAGAGCGGGACGCGCTGCGCATGACGCTTGCCGCCGAGGGTCTGCCCAGCAATTCGGCCAAGGGCTACGAATTGCTCGACGGGTTGTCCGGCTTCGGGACCACCAGCCAGATGTTTGACGCCGCTTACTGGCGGGCCAAGGAGGGGGAACTCGCGCGCACGATCCTGTCCGCACCTGCCATCCGCTCCGCCCGCGTCCACATTGCCATCCCGACTTCCCAGACGTTCCGGAACCAGGCCACACCTTCGGGGTCGGTCACCGTATCGACGGCCGACGGAACCCTGTCCGCGTCCCACGCCAAAGCTCTGAAATTCCTGGTTTCTTCGGCCGTTCCGGGGCTGTCTCCCGAGAATGTGTCGGTGATCGATTCGCGCGGTGGCCTGATCGTATCGGGTGACGAGGCGCCGGGCGTCGCGGGCGATGCGGAAGACCACACCGCAAAACTGCGCCACAACGTCGAACGCCTGCTCGAGGCCCGGGTGGGCTATGGCAACGCCGTGGTCGAAGTGGCCATCGACAGGGCGACCGACAGCGAGAAGATCTTCGAGCGCTCCTTCGATCCCGATGGCCGGGTCGCCATCGCCTCCGAAACCGAGGAAAGCACGACCGCAGCGAACGATTCGCAGGGTGGCGGGGTAACGGTGGCCTCCAACCTGCCGACCGGCGACGCGGACGGTGGCAACGGCGCCTCCTCCTCCAACAACTCCGAGACCCGCGAACGCATCAACTACGAGGTGCCCGAGACCACGCGTGAAATCCTTCGCGTCCCGGGCGCCGTGCGCCGCATCAGCGTCGCCGTGCTGATCGACGGCATTCGTGCGGTCGATGCCGACGGCGCCCCCACCTGGGCCGCGCGCAGCGACGAGGAAATCTCAGCCCTTCGCGAGCTGGTGGCCTCTGCCGTCGGGTTCGACGAATCGCGGGGAGACACGATCACCATCAAGTCGATGGAGTTTGAACCCCTTGCAACCGAGGGCTCGGATGCCGCGGGCGGGTTGCTCTCGGCCCTCGATGTCGACGCGATGGCGTTGGTCCGGCTGGCCACCCTCGCCATTGTGTCCCTGGTGTTGGGGTTGTTCGTGCTGCGCCCGATCTTTTCCGGCCAGGCTCAGATCACCGCCGCGGCTGGCGCAATCGCCCCGCCCGCGCCCGGATCGGTACCGCAAACCCCTGCCAACCCGGACGAACTGCCCGCCCTGACCGGTGAAATCGACGATGGGATGGCCTTGCCGGGTGGCGAGCTTGCGGTCGTCTCCGACATCGAATTCAGCGCTGGCGTTGGCGACCTACCGGCGCTTGCCAATGGCGACCCAGTGGAACGGCTGCGGTCTCTGATCGAGGAACGTCAGGCTGAAACGGTCGAGATCCTGCGCGGTTGGATGGAAGACGACAAGGAGGAAACCGCCTGATGACGATGCAGCTTCAGCTCGAGGAATTCGTCGAGACGGATGTCGCTGCGCCACGCCCGGTCGGCTCTTCCGCAGGCACTGCGCCGCCCCCTCAAGCGTCCTCGTCCGCGCCGCAACCAGCACCGGTGATCTCGCCGGAAATGTTGGAGAAAATCCGTCTCGAAGGGTATGAGGCCGGTTACAAGGCGGGCTGGGACGACGCCACCCGGACGGGGACACAGGAAAGAGACAGGATCGGGGCCGAGTTCGCCCGCAACCTGCAGGATCTCGGCTTCACCTTTCACGAGGCGCGCTCCCACGTGATGCAGGCGCTCGAACCGCTCCTCGCGGGGATGGTCCAGCGCGTGTTGCCAAGGCTCGTTTCCGAAACGATGGGTCAGACCATCATTGAAGAACTCCTGCCGCTGGCGACGGAGGCCGCCGAAACCCCGATTGAAGTTGTGGTGGCGCCCGTGAGCCGGCCAGTTCTGGAAAAACTGCTCGCCGACACGACCACGGTGCCGTTCTCGCTCGTCGAGGAGCCGACGCTGGCCCAAGGCCAGGTATTCCTGCGCTCCGGCAAGACCGAGCGCCACATCGATTTCGCTTCCGCAATCGACCGCATCGGCGCGGCCATTGAGGGGCTCTACGAACTCAACGAAAAGGCTTTCCGGAATGGATGACTTCACCGCCCCGCTCGAAGACGACAGCGCCAACAACCCGTTCACCCAGGTCCCGATCGAGATCACCGTCTCCGTCGGCCGCGCACGTCCCGTCGTGCGCGACCTTCTCCGCCTGAAGCCCGACGCGGTGCTGCCACTCGACAGAAAAGTATCCGACCCGGTCGAGCTCTATATCGGCGACCGCCTGATCGCGCGCGGCGAGCTCGAAGAATGCGAGGGGGACGCGCCCGGGCAGCTCGCCGTTCGGCTCACCGAAGTGGCCGATCTGAAAACCGGGCTCTGACAGCATGATCTCGCGTACCACTTCTCCCAGGGTCACCACGGGGCTTGCATTAACCACGTTGCTCCTGTGCCTCGCCTTGCCCGCAAACGCGCAGGATATCTCGATCTCGCTCGGTGCCGACGACGGCAGTCTCGCGACCCGCTCGATCCAGCTGATGGTCCTCATTACGCTTCTCAGCCTGGTGCCCGGGCTCGCGGTGATGATCACCGCCTTCCCGTTCATCGTCACCACCCTGTCGATCCTGCGTCAGGCAATCGGGCTGCAGCAATCGCCACCCAACATGCTGATCATCTCGCTGGCATTGTTTCTTACCTATTTCGTGATGGAGCCGGTCTTCAATGAGGCGTGGATCACCGGCGCGGAACCCTTCGCAAATGGCGAAATGGAACTGGAAGAGGCCTTCACGACCGCGCTTGTGCCGTTCCGGTCCTTCATGGCCGCTCGCGTCGATGGCGAAACCTTCGCATCGCTCGCCTCCTTGCGCGAAGGGATCGACGCGACGGCCGCCGGGCCCGATGCGCCCCTGTCGCTGCTTGTCCCGTCCTTCCTTCTGAGCGAGATTTCCCGGGCGTTCCAGATCGGGTTCCTGGTTTTCCTGCCTTTCCTGATCATCGATCTCGTCGTCGCCGCAGTGCTGATGTCGATGGGGATGATGATGGTCCCGCCAGCGATCGTTTCGTTGCCGTTCAAACTCGCGTTCTTCGTGGTTGCCGATGGCTGGAGCCTTGTCTCCGGCGCTTTGGTCAGAAGCTACTTCTGACACGTCTGCCCGAAATGGCCGTCAAGGCATGGTGCGACGCCTGGCGATCGCATCAACGATGGCAAGCTTCCCGCGCAGGGACGTGAAGCGCTTTCGGTGTCCCGGGGTTTTTCGGCGGCCCGACAACCCGAACGGTTCAGATTTCGGCGCGTGACCCGCGGCCAACGGGGCAATGATTCTGTCCTCGGATCTGCGCGCAGGTCATTGAGACCTCGCCACGACCGGAGGGGGGCCGCAAGGCACTCCGGGCGAAATCCCCCTCGATGTGAGGCAACTGGCAGAAACGAATCCACGCGGCTCGTGATCCGGGCAACCGGCCAATGGCCGGCACGGCCTTGCAGCATATCGTCGCGTCGCAAACCAACGGCCCCGGATCCCGCTAACCTGCCTTGACGGCCCGAAGTCCGGCCGCACCGACCGCCCCGTACCGACCGCCCCGTACCGACCGCCCCGTACCGACCGCCGGTCCTACCAGTGGCGACCCTCGGCGCGCGCCCTCCAGGGGGCCCCGCAATAATCCCACCGCGCATTCCGAGACGCTTTGCGAACCGAGCGCCCGCCAGGTTCTCGTTTTGGGAAATCGTCGCCCGGTTTCGACGGCCGGCCGCGCTCCAATCCCGAAGGGGTCCACAATCAGGTCTCAAGGGGAGGCCTGAGCCGTGCCCGCGATCCGCCCCTTCCCCGTCCAGATCCACAGGCGCGATCATCGCCGTAGCGGCAACCGACCGGTTCAGCGAACGACAAACTCGGCGTGGAGGGCGCCCGCAGCCTTGATACTCTTCAGGATGTCGATCATGTCGCGCGGAGAAACCCCCAACGCGTTGAGACCGGCTATCACCTCCGCCAGGGATGTCCCGCCCGACACTTCGGCCAGACCGGTGCCCGGTTCTTCGATGATGTCGGCATTCGTTCTCGGTAGAATGATCGGGGCTGCATCGGTGAATGGGTTCGGTGACACGACCACCGGTTCTTCTTCGATCCTGAGCGTCAGGTTACCCTGGCTCACCGCAACACGGCTGATGCGCACGTCATCCCCCATCACGATGGTACCGGACCGCTGATCGACCACAACGCGCGCTTTGCGCTCCGGCTCGACGCCGATGTTTTCGACCTGCCCGAGCGCATGCGCGGGGCTGATCGCGCCCGTCGCGGCGATGTCGAGAACCACCGTCCCTGCGTCGAGCATGCGGGCCACGGTCCTGCCGTAGCCGCGATTGATCGCCGATTCGATCCGTTCCGCTGTGGTGAAATCGGGATCGCGAAGCGCAAGCCGGATCGACTTGAGTTGGGTGAAATCGAACTCGATTTCCCGTTCGATCCGGGCCCCCGAGGGGATCGCACCGGATGTCGGCACACCCTGAACCACCCCGCCAGCATCCCCCTCCGCCGAGGCGCCCCCGGCAATCACTGTGCCCTGGGCGACGGCGTAGATCTCACCGTCCGCTGCGTTGAGAGGGGTCATCACCAGGGTCCCGCCCAGCAGGCTCTTGGCATCGCCAATCGCCGAAACCGTGACGTCGATCGTCGATCCCGTCCGCCCGAAAGGCGGCAAGACCGCGGTGACGAAGACGGCCGCCACGTTTTTTGGCCGGAATTGCTCGCCTGTGATGTTCACACCCAGCCGTTCGAGAATGTTCGACATGATGTCTTCTGTGAAGGGCGCGTTGCGGATGCCATCGCCGGTTCCATTCAGGCCGACAACCAGGCCGTAGCCGACAAGGTCGTTCCCGCGAACGCCATCGAACTCCACAAGGTCCTTGACCCGGATCGCGTTTGCGCTCGCGGCGGTTGCCGTGAGAACTACCAGGAGAATCGCGGACAGGAGCATCGAAATTCGGGTCATCGCATGTAATCCGTGAAGTTGAGGCCGGCAATCCGGGCCGTTACTGTGTAGAGCGTCTCAATCTGGGCATAGACCGCCTGAAGTTCGGTCGCCGTCTCGTATGGATCGGCGCCGATCAACTGCGTGCGGGCAAGTTCATAGGCCGCGCCCTCCGCGGCGTTGCGCGCTTGAGCATCCTCGATCCGGGCTTCGACGGCCCCGATCCGGGCCCTGAGGTTGGTGATGTCGCCATCCGCGGTGAGCATCTTTTCAGCGGCGGCTGCGGTAAGGTCGGCCTGTTGCGCCACGTCACCGTCCAGCGCACCTTCCGCGATCAGCGACATGAGCGCGTAGCCCTTGAGGGTGTCGCGCATCACCTGGTCGTCGGCGCGCACGCCGACCGCGGCCGTTTCGTCCTCGGCGATCGACATTGGCCCCATGTCCTTGGACGATCCGAGATAGCCCATCGTCTCGAAACCGCCGCCTGCGTCGTCGAACCAGCTGTCGACCGCAGCGACGATCCCGGCGGCGGTGGTTTCACCCGCGACTGCGGTCACGATTTCGGCGAGCATTTGCTCACCCGTCGCCAGCGCAGGCCGGTCCGTGGCCGCCCCGCCGAACAGTGTGCGGTCCGCCGACGAAGTATTGAGCGACGAAACCACGGCCGAAAACTTCTGCCGTGCGTCCTCCGCCGTAACGCGGATCAGAACCACGTCCTCCGCCGAAGACGCCGTGAGCAGCGCCGAGCTGAGATCCTGTCCCATGGATTGAACGTTCTCGAGCGCGAGTTGGGACGCCTCGAGCATGCCGGCCGCTTCCGTGTTTGCCGTGGCATAGGCGGCAAGGGCGCGCAACGACCTTTCGATGCCCGCATAGGGACCGAAATCGCCGGCCAGAGACGCCCCAAGGTCGTTCTTCTGGCCGGTCGTCAATTCGGAGGCGAGCCGGGTCAATTCGGACTTCAACCCTGTCGTCTGACGCTGGATCAGAAAGGTGTTCGCGAGGTCGCCAATTGAAATCGAATTCATTGTCAAAGGTCCATGATCGTCTGGAGCATTGCATCGGCGGTACTGATAACCTTGGCGTTGGCCGCGTAGGCCTGCTCGATCAGCATGAGTTTCTGCAGCTCATGATCGGTGTCGACGCTGGTCTCCAACTCCATCGCCGTAAGGCTTACCTGCTGCGCAACCGAATAGCTTTCCAGGTTCTCGGCCGCTGTGCGCTCCATGCCGACACGTGACAGAAGGTCGGCCGCGAGCCCCGAGGCCGACCGGGAAACACCGAGGAAACTGCCCGAGGCGGCAACCCGTTCTCTGGTGAGCGCGGTGTTCAGCGACTGGAGCAGGGTCGCGTCGCCGACATCGCCCTGCGCCGTGGCGCCGAGCCCGTCGCGCAACCGCCACAGCGCGCCACCCTGATCGGGATCGACCAGCGCATTGAGTTCGATGCGCGACGACAGGCCGATTTCGTCGGAAACGTCGAGCGCCGAGCCGGCATCGGTGAACAGCCCCGGATCGCCGGCGGTCAGTGTGGTATCGACCGATGTGTCCTGGAACCGTTCGATCAGGTCACGCGCCACCGCGTCGAGCTGGGATTGGGCGCCAGTCGCGAGCGCGTCGCGCACTTCGAACAGCGCCGCGAGCGATCCGCCCTGGATCGGGCTGGTGGTCCCGCCGGTCCGCACCTCTTTGCCGTTGATCGAAAGCCCCGACAGCGCGCCGCTTTCCTTCGTCATCTCGGGCACGATGACGCCGACGTTGCTGTAGCTGAACTCCGCCGCGCGACCGTCGAGAACGATGGCGCCGCCAGGGGTGTAGAGCGCAATCTGGCCGAAGTCGCGGTCGACCTGCTTGAGCGGGACGATCGCCGAGATATCGTCGATTGCCGTCTGGCGCATGTCCATCAGCGACGAGGGGTCGCGCCCACGGGCCTCGGCTTCGCTGATCTGGTAGTTGAGGTTCTGCACCAGTTCGAGGCCCTCGTTGAGCCGGGTAACCTGCGTCGCGATCGCGGCGTCGGCTTTCATCCGCGCGCCCTGCACCGTCGCGGACACGGTGTTGAGTTTTGCCGCAAGGTCAGCGGCGACGTCCTGCACCGCCGCGAGGCGGGCCTCGTTGTCCGGGCGCGAGGCGGCCTCGACAAGCGCCGCTTCGAATGCCGCCACCCGGCCAGACAGAGACCATTCCTCATCCGGCGTGCCGAGGGCGTTTTCCAGGTCGAGCTGGAAGTCCGCGATGGTACCGTTGTAACCAACCGACGCATCGGCCAGGCGCCGGTCCTGGACAATCTGGGTATCGACGTTGCGGCTCACGCCGTTCACGTTGACGCCGCCGAGATGGCGTGAGGACGTGTTCAGTTCGCGAACGCCATACCCCTCGGTTTGCGCATTGGCCACGTTCGAAGACACGACTTCCGCCGCGCGTGACGCGGCGGTAAGGCCCGAGAGGGCGTTCGACAACGTGTTGGTGATGGTCATGCGTTACTCCTGGGCCCCACCCATGCCTCAACGTTTGATGTTGGTGGTCTCCTGCAGCATCTCGTCGACGGTCTGGATGACCTTGGCGTTGGACGAATAGGCGCGCTGGGTCTCGATCAGGTTGGTGAGCTCGCCGGCGACATCGGTCGTCGAACCCTCGCGGGTAAACCCGGCCACCTCTCCGGTCGGCCCGTCACCGGCGTCCCACAGGAAGAACGAACCGGATTCCGGCGAGACCTGGTAGGTCTGGTTCGACTTCGAGATCAGCCCGTTCGGGTTCGGAACATCCACCAGCGGCACCTGGAAGATCGTGCGGGTGAACCCGGTGTCGTAGGTCGCCGTCACGTAGCCGTTCTCGTCCATCTCGACCGAGGTCAGGTTGCCCACCGGGGACCCGTCCTTGGTGATCGAGACCGGCGCGAAACTGTCGGAGAGCTGGGTCAGGCCCTTGGCATCGCCCAGCGCGCCGATGGTCAGTTCCAGCGGACCGCCGGCAACGGTGAGGCCGATGGTGCCTTCCGCCGAATCGTAGGACGGGTAGGCGACGTTGGTCGGCGTGACCGACAGCAACGTGCCACCGTTGGAGCGGCTGTCATCGAACACCAGGGTGTATTCGCCGATCACCGCATCCGACGAGGCAGAATCGCGGATCTCCATCGTCCAGGTGTTGGTGGCCGGGTCTGTGGCCAACGCCGGTTCACTCGGCGTGAAGGTCACATCGACGCTCTCGGACGTGCCGAGATTGCCGAAATACTCGATCGAGAGCGACTCGGCCAGGTCGACCGGATCGAGATCCGCATCGAATTCCGTCGAGGTCGCCGGCAGGTTCACACCGAGGTTCATTTCCGTTGTCGGGTCGCCGGACTGCTGGTTGACCTGCACCGTCACCGGTTCAAGCGAGGTCACCGTGTCACGCGGGTAGGAGCCCACGTTGCCGTCGGCATCTGCCGGCCAGCCGAGCAGGACCAGACCCGTCTCGGTTTTCAGGATGCCGTCCTTGTCGGCGCGGA
Source organism: Paracoccaceae bacterium (assembly GCA_003545125.1). GTDB lineage: Bacteria > Pseudomonadota > Alphaproteobacteria > Rhodobacterales > Rhodobacteraceae > Sinisalibacter. Next base: position 41,741 of record DQCI01000192.1, on the reverse strand, counting down.
ACGAGCCCGTCGTGGTAACCAGCATCGGCTTGTCGTCGCCGGAGTAATTCAGGTAGGCTTCCTCGGTCACCGGCAGCATCCCGCTGCCGGAGATTGCGATGTCGAGCGGATTCGACGTCGAAATCAGCGGGCCGTTCTCGTCGATCAGCCGCTGGGTCGTGGCCCGCACGCCACCTGCGGAATAGGTTCCGGCCCCGGCAACGCCACCAATCACCATCGCCTCGAAATCGGCCGTGGCGGTCTTGTACCCGTAGGTCCCGGAGTTCGCGATATTGTCGGAGATCGTCGCAAGGCGGGTGGCGTTTGCATTGAGCCCGGCCACCCCGGCACTGAGCGAGGAGGAAATCGTCATGGTTGCGCCTTTCTGCTGCAGCCTGTGTCTGTTCCCGGAATAGACCCCTCGGCTTAACACCGTGCTAACAGCTAAAATCCTTTCGGTTTTCCCATGCCCTCGCCTTGCCAGCGCTACCGCTTCGACCGCAGCAGGATGAGCTCGATCTGGTTGTTGCGCACGGCCATCGGGTTGCTGACGGCGGGTCGCCGGTCGGCGTGCCCCGTCACCCGCCGCATCCGGTCTGCGGGCACCCCGGTTTCCTCGAGCAGGCGGCGCAGCGCATCGGCCCGTTCGGCCGACAATTCCCAACTGGCGTTCTCGGCCAGAACAACGGGTTGCGCGGCCACGTGCCCCTCGACGGCAATCCCGTTGCGGACCAGCCCGAAGACCTCCGAGAGCATCTCGACGATCTCGACGGCCAGCAATGTCGGCGCTGCGCCGTCCTTTTTGAACAAGGTTTCGGTATCGGTGTCGAAAATCGAGATCACCAGGCCCTCGTCGGTGACCTCGGTGATGATGTGCCGGCGGGCAAGGTCGCTCACCATGCTTTCACCGGAATTTCCCGTCAGCACGTCCTCGACACCCTCGAGAGCCGCGGCCTCCTGCGCCGCGCTACCGGCCTCGTCCGCGTCGGCATCGGAGGACCGTCGCGGCTCGCCGCCATGCCCGCTGTGCGCAAGCGTTTCCTGGGTGAACACGCTGTCACCGCCGAACGCCCCTTCGCCGCCGCCCGATATCCGCACCATCGGAATCGTCGGACTGAAATAGTCGGCGAGCCCCTTGCGTTGATTCTCGGTCGTCGCGTTCAAAAGCCACATCAACATGAAGAAGGCCATCATCGCGGTCACAAAGTCGGCGTAGGCTACTTTCCAAGCCCCACCGTGGTGGCCTTCGCCACTGACCTTTTTTACCTTCTTGATGATGACGGGCGCATTTGCATGTGCGCTCATCCCACCACCTCTTTAGTCACCCAAGTATCAAGATAGCGCCCCTGCGTTAAGGTGACCTTAAACGCCGCAAATATCTTCAGATTCCCGCAACAGTGGTTAACCCGATTGTCCGCCGCGCCACCCTTGCACAGGGTCCAACGCCGCGCCCCGCTCCGGCCGGTTCACCGGCTGCGCTGTCCCGAACCCAAGGCCGAACCGCCAAGCGCCCGTCACCCTCGCACCGGCCCGACCCCGCCTCTCGGGGTCTCGTTAACACCCGTCAGGCCCGAGCACGCGCGTGGCGGCCTGTCACCCAGTTCACACCCCGGCGAATACCCGCCCAGACCCTGGATGGACCCGACAGAAACGCCCCGAAACGCGCGTTGGTGGCCTCGAAACTCCCCGGCGCGTCCGGGTCCAACGCGGGCAGGTTTTTCCACGGCATGAGATGGTGGCTCATGGCGACGGCGTATCTGAGGATATCTTCCTCGTTGGCAAAGACCCGGACCCCGCCCCTGGCGGCACCGAGGTCGTCGAAATCGCAGTTCATTCGTCTGGAGATCCATTTCAGATCCTTGGCGACCTTCTTGCGTTGACGGTCCCCACACTCCAGTTCGATATGGAACGGCTCGCCTGGAATTGTCTGCGCGGCATACAGGACGTGCCGCTCGTACCGGGCCCGTTCGGACGCGGGCAGGTCCGGTTCGACAGTCTTCCTGTAGTAGTGAAGCAGTGCCATTCCGGTCGCGCTCATCGACCAGTTGAGGACGATATTGCTCGGCGGAACAGTCGAAAGCCCCGTCCAATCCGCAAAATTGCCGACGATTTCGGTGCGGTTCTCGACCAGTTGGTCATAGCACCGAAGATGCACGTTTTCCGGCCCGAAGACTTTGAACAGCCGACCCAGGCGCTTGCGATAACTCGGCCAGAGTTCGCCGAAGCTGAGCTTGATCCGGCCCGTTTTCAGATGTTGTTGGAACATGCTCGACATGAAGCCGGAGGGCTTTCTGACATAAGCGTAGACCTGTATATCGGGAAAGTACTCCGAAAAAAAGTCATGCATCGCCCGAACCGCTTCTTCCGGCGCAGTCGAAACGCGCTCGGCCGAGAACATGAATACATCTTTCTTTGAGCCCTCAATCTGCCTGCGTATCCGGGTTTTCTCCTCCGCTCTCGCCTTCATGGCCTGATCGCGGGTATATCCCGTTCGGGAGAACGCCAGGTAATCCTGCGGGTTCTCTTCGAACAGCAGGACGAAGAGATCGCTGTGATTGGCATTCCGCCATTTGAAATAATGGACGTCGGGTTGTTTCGTAGTATGCAGCCAATGCTGGATCGCCGTGCTGCCGGTTTTGTGCATTCCCGCATGAACGATGAGTTTGCGAGGCGACCGCGCCATGTTCGTGTCCCGATTGGTCAAGAAACCACCCTGTCGATCCGGAGCGGCAATAGCCGTGGCCGCGTTGGTTTTCCGGAGGTCCCGGCCTGCGTGGGATACCCCTCAGCTTCGACCGCTGTCAATTCGTCCCGGCGACCGACGCGGCCGCTCTCCAGGCATTGGAATATGGGCGGGACGGCCGAATGCGATCCACGCCGGATCCGGGTCATTCATCGCCCCTCTTCGACTGCGCCCGACGGAGACCGTCTTCGATCGCCTTGAGACGCTGGAGCTGTTCAGCGTGTTTACGGCCCATGTCCCTCTGGAGCAGGGTCATGTATTTCAGCATCGTCTCCTCGGTGACGACCGGATTCCGGCGCCGGAACACCGCCTTGGAAAACCATTCCGAGCGAAAATGCTGGACCGCTCTCGCCGCTGTGGGACGCCACCCGTTCGCCTTCGCGTGAGCCATGCCCAGCCGCAGGAAGGACAGCGGCTTTGCTACCCTCTTCTTCAAGCCGGCGGAGGCTCGCGATCCGCTGGTGAACTGGCGATCGAAGTATTTCAAGAATGCCTCCCTGTTGCCATTGCGGATATTGCGCATCTGCCTTCGGATCGAGACCCGTTTTTCCCGCAGCGCCCGATCGAACACCGCCTGGTCGACCGGACCGACGATCTCCGCCATGACGTCGAACAGGGCGCCGCCGGCTTCCCGGGGGATCCTTTTGTGGATCCATTGAAACTGTGAAATCACCCAGCCAATCAGGGTCGCGTGGAAATCCGGCAGTATACCCTTGTCGTCCAGCCACGCCCTCACCGTCTCGTAATGGCCGAACATTTTCAGGAGGTCTGCGTTGCGGGTGCTCATCGTCTGTCCCGGACGCCCCACCCGATGGGTGCACAACACCTTCGGCACGACGGCAATCGTTTTCGCGGAGCACACGGTATACCAATGAAAGGGGTTGTCCTCCCAGAAGTAGTCGACGACCGGAAACCGGATCCCATTGTCGTCCAACAGGCTCCGCGCGTAGATCTTCCGCCAGGGCACGGCGATGAACCGCAGTATCGACCGGGTGTTTTGATCGCTGCCCAGATCCACGCATCGGGTGTCGTTGAAACGCACCCACCGCATCCGTTCGGCGGGCTCACGCAACGCCTTATCCGGGCCCACCGCCTCCATGTACCGGCACATCGCCAGGTCGGATCCGTAGTCCACCGCCGCGTTGCACAGTTCTTCGAACATGGTCGGCTCAAGGTAGTCGTCGCCATCGACGAACCCGATATACGTACCTTGCGCCACCTCCAACCCGGCGTTCGCCGCACTGGCCACCCCGCCCATCGTATTTTCCGGCAGGAAGACAGGGTTTATACGCGAATCCTGCGCGGCGTACTTGCGGATTATATCCGGGGTCCCGTCAGTGCTGCCATCGTCGACTACGATGATCTCCATATCCGTCAAAGTCTGACCGACAACCGTTTCAAGGCATTCATCGAGGAAATCCTCGATGTTGTAGGTGGTCACGATGACAGAGAGCAAGGGCATCCGCGTTCTCCGATCAGATCCGGCCCATCAGCCATCGGTAGGTCCCGGCAGCATCCGACTTATGCGTGTCCAGGAGCTCTGCAAAGGTGATTTCAGAGACGAGGGCATTGCTCTCGCGCGAGAACGCGACGGCGACGTCCTCCCGCAGCTTCGCTTCCGCCCAGGTCACCAGGCGTCTCACGAACGCCCAGAAAACGGGTCCATATCGGTCGACCAGATCCGGGTCCGCTTTCAGGGTGTCGTGGACCGATCGCAGGGCGACGAACAGATCCAGCCTTTCCCGTCCGAACTGGTTCGAAAGATGGTCGCGCGCCCCCGAAACGTGATGGGTCACGATGGTTCGATCCACAAGGACCAGTCTTTGCGCATTCAGAAGTATATTCCAATGCCCCTGAATATCGTTGTTGACCTTGGTTTCCCCAAACAACGGATCGAGCCCGAGCGATTGGTAACGATCCGTCCGGATGATCTTGTTCCACGGATAGTTGGTAAACTCCAGGAGCCGCGGTGCGTCCCCGAGCGAAAAAGGCTCTCCCCGAAACTTCCCGAACAACTCCTTCCAGAGAACCCGGTCGATCACGTTCATCCCCGTGCTCGTGCTCTGCCCGTCCCGGATGAACTCGTAGCTGTTGATGCTTGCATCGGCCCCGGTCCGTTCGAGATCTTCGATCGTCGCGTGTATCCCGTCGGCATGTAGATTGTCATCGCCATCGAAGAACAAGGTGTATTTTCCGACCGCGCGGGCAAAGCCGACGTTTCTCGCCACGCCGGCCCCGGCATTCTCGGGGCATTCGATGACAGTCAGGTCAGCAACGCCGGCATCGAGGGTCCGCAACGCCGCCACCGTTCCGTCGCTCGACCCGTCGTCGACGACAATGACCTCCGCATCGACATCGACGAGCTTCGACAATTCACCGGCCAGGTGCCTTACATGATCGGCGATATTGTACACCGGGACGATCACGCTGAGTAATTTCGAAGACACGACCCCTGCCTTTCTCAGTCGCATGCCCGGGAGTGCGCGCACAGGATCTTCACGGTGTAACCTCGCGGCTCATCAGGCCCCTGGCGATGAGCCGTGAAACGACGAATAGCTCCCCCGCCGCGGCACCGCGGTAGAGCTCCTTGCCGATCAGGACCAGCGTTCCGATCCGGAAGCCGACGGGATTGTATTTCCCATGCGCCTTGAAATACTCCCGGACGATCCGCCGGTTCTTGAAGAAGTGGAATATGTACAGGTGGCTGGGCTTGGCGACGTGCCTGCCGAGAAACCGGATCGTCGGTACATCCTGAGTGCGCCGCAAGATGAAGTCGGAGACGATCGCAACCTTCGTGTGATGCGCCGCGAGCCAGCCGTAAATGATGTCGTCCCAGGAGAGGAAGAACCGGGCATCGGGGAGGCCGATCGTCTCGACGATCGACCTGTGCACCACGCAGCCTTCGAATGACACGACATCGGTGAAAAACTCGTCCGCGCGCGCGAAGTCGAAGCCGAAATCAGGAACCGGCACGGCCAGGAACTCGTTGAACCTTGGCTGGTAGAAAAACTCGCTCCCGTCGCAATTCTGGCGCCGGCCGATGAAGACCCGATGTTTCGCGGCCCAGCGCTCCACGCAGGCATCGGCGTCCGGCAACAACATCACATCGTCGTCCATGAACCAGAGCCACTCGGCGCCGAGCGCCATCGCCATCTCCGCGCCCAATGAAAACCCGCCGGCCCCGCCGAGGTTTCTGTCCGGGTGACGGTATTCAATGTGGGTCTCGGGCAGCGACGGTCGGATCTCGTCGACAAGCGGACCTGCCTCGCCGTCGTTATCGACCACGACGATCCAGGCCGGTGCCCGGGTCTGGCCTGCCAGCGACTCGAACAGCACCCGCAACAGCGCGTTCCGCCGATAAGTCACTATGACTATTGCGGTCTTTTCCAGCATTCCCGCGCTCATGCCGGTTCGCCCGCGCGCCGGGGCGGCAAGTCCGCGGGGTTTGCCGGTTCGTACATCAGACACCTTCCGTCCATCGCGCGCCACACGCGCGCGCCTGTCCGTTGCCCCCCATCCGGTCGCCTCTGTCCGGGTCGCCTCAGTCCGGGGCGCGCGCCGGATCGGTGGCCACGGTATCCCCTCTGCCAAAGGCGGACAAGGCGGATCGGTCGGCGCCATCCGCGCGGCGGGGTACCGCCGGGGCCTCAGGTGACCACGTTGGGCCCGTCCCGCCCCGAGGCTGCCTTGATCCCGGCGAGGGTTTCTGCGGCCGCGATCACTGGCGCGAGCGCCGCCTGCACGTCGAGCCCGAGATCCTCGGGCCCGGCGACATAGCGCTCGAGATAGAGACGCAGCGTCGCGCCTTCCGTGCCGGTGCCGGACAGACGGATGACGAACCGCGACCCGTCTGCGAAAACGATGCGCAGACCCTGCATTTGCGACACCGAACCATCGACCGGATCGGTGTAGGCGAAATCGTCCGCGGCGGCGATCTCCATGCCTTCGACCGTGGTGCCGGGCAACTCGCCCAGCCGGGCGCGCAACGGATCGACGATCCCGTCCGCCACATCGACCGGCAACCCCTCGTAATCATGCCGCGAATAGTAGTTGCGGCCGAACGCCTTCCAATGGCTTTCGAGCACCTCGGCCACCGTCTCGCCGCGTTCGGCAAGCACGTTGAGCCACAAGAGAACCGCCCAGAGCCCGTCTTTCTCGCGCACATGGTCGGACCCGGTTCCGAAGCTTTCTTCGCCGCACAGCGTGACCTTCCCGGCATCGAGCAAGTTGCCGAAAAACTTCCATCCCGTGGGTGTCTCGAATTTGCCGATGCCCATGGCATCGGCCACCAAATCGACCGCGGCGGAGGTCGGCATCGAGCGCGCGACCCCGGCGATCCCACCCCTGTAACCGGGCGCGAGATGCGCGTTGGCGGCCAGCACCGCGAGACTGTCGGAGGGCGACACGTAGGTGTTCTTGCCCACAACCATGTTGCGGTCGCCGTCGCCGTCGGATGCGGCCCCGAAATCGGGCGCATCGTCGCCGAACATCACGTCCATGAGGTCATGCGCCCATGTCGGGTTCGGATCTGGGTGCATGCCGCCGAAATCCGGCAGCGGTGTGCCGTTGACCACGGTCCCCTCCGGGGCACCGAGACGGCGTTCGAGGATCTCGGTTCCATAAGGTCCGGTGATCGCGCACATCGCGTCGAAGCGCATCCGGAAGCCGCCTGCAAAAAGCGCGCGCAGCTTTGGAAAGTCGAACAGCGTCTCCATCAGATCGGCATAGTCCGCGACCGGGTCGACCACCTGCACCGCCATCTCGCCGAGCCTGGTCTCGCCCAGCGTGTCAAGGTCGATGTCCTGCGCCTCGAGGATTCTGTAGCTGGAAATCGTTTTCGTCGCCGCGAAGATCGCATCCGTCACCCCTTCGGGCGCCGGCCCGCCGTTCGGCATATTGAACTTCAGCCCGAAATCTTCATCGAGCCCGCCGGGGTTGTGGCTGGCCGACATGATGAACCCGCCGTCGGTCTTGTTGAGACGGATGAGGTGGCTCGCCGCCGGGGTCGACAGCAGCGCGTCCTGGCCGACGATCACCTTTTTTGCGCCCTGGGCCGCGCACATCCTGAGGATCACCTGTGCCACCTGCGGCGAAAAATAGCGCCCGTCGCCGCCCAGCACGAAGGTCTTGCCCGCGGCCCCTCCGATCGCGTCGAGAATGGCCTGAACGAAGTTTTCAACGAAATGCGTCCCCACGAAGACCCTGGTCTTCTTGCGCAGTCCCGAGGTGCCCGGTTTCTGGCCTTCGATGGGCATGGTCTCTACGGTCAGGATCGACATTCAGCTCTCCTTCGATTTGCTCTTGGAGGGGGCGGGATGGGCGAACAGAAGCACCGTCTGTTCGGCCGCCGTATAGGTCTTCTGGACCGCCTTTTCGGGCGCGCCGGGGTTGGCGCTGTCGAGCATCAGCATCCATTTGCCCTCGGGCAGCACGAACTTGCGGGCCGCGCCGGCATTATAGCAGATGAGCACCTCCGGCGCGCCGGAATCGCGGATCGTTTCAGCCGAGGCGCGCACGATCGCGCCCATCGCGTGCACGTGGTCGTGCCAGTCCGCATCGGTCGGCGCCCGGCCGTCGGGATGCCACCATTCGAGATCGGGCATCCCATCGCGCTCGCGCTTTCGTGCATGCAGAAATTTGCGCTGGCTCAACACCTTGAATTTCTGGCGCAGCGCCGAGAGATGGCGCACGAAATCGAGCAGCTTTTCGTCGGCGTTCTTCCAGTCGACCCAGCCGATCTCGTTGTCCTGCGCATAGGCGTTGTTGTTGCCGCGTTGACTGTTGCCGATCTCGTCTCCGGCAAGCAGCATCGGGATTCCCTGGCTCAGAAACAGGGTTGCCAGCATCGCCCGTTGCCGCCGCCCGCGCGCGGCGGTGATAACCGGATCGGTCGTCGGCCCCTCGGCCCCGAGATTGTGCGAGAAATTGGCCGAGTGGCCGTCGCGGTTGCCCTCGCCGTTCGCTTCGTTGTGCTTCTCGATGTAGGAGACCACATCCGCCAGGGTAAAACCGTCATGGCTGGTGATGAGGTTGATCGAGGCGGTCGCGGGCCGTCCGCCGCGGTCGAAGGTCTCGGGGCTCCCGAGCACGGCCTTGGCGAGCCCCGGCAGCATATGCGCATCGCCGCGCCAGAAAGCGCGCACGTCGTCGCGGTAGCGGTCGTTCCAGCAGCGAAACGGGTGCGGAAACTGACCCAGCCGGTAGCCGCCCGGACCGATGTCCCAGGGCTCGGCGATAAACTTGACTTGGGCAAGCACCGGATCCTGCCGGATCGCGTCGAGAAAGCCGCTGTCGAACCCGTGCGGCCCGCGGGTGAGTGCGGCAGCAAGGTCGAAACGGAACCCGTCGATGTGAAACTCCTCGACCCAGTAGCGCAGGCTGTCCATGACCAGGCGCAGGACCGCCGGGTGATGGACGTCAAGCACGTTCCCGGTGCCCGCATCGTTGATGTAATGCCGCTTTTCCGGCGCCAACCGGTAATAGGAGGCGTTGTCGAGACCGCGGAAGCTGAACGTGGGCCCGAAGCCGTCGCCCTCGGCGGTATGGTTGTAGACCACGTCGAGGATCACCTCGATCCCCGCCTTGTGGAAGGTCCGCACCGCCTCCTTGAACTCGCGGATATCCCCCTGTTCGAGATAGCGCGGTTCCGGAGCGAAGAAGCCGATCGACTGGTAGCCCCAATAGTTGCGCAGGCCCCGCTCCACGAGAAAGCGGTCATCGACGAAGGCGTGGATCGGCAGCAGCTCGATGGCGGTGACGCCCAGCGATTTGAGGTGGTCGATCACGGCCGGGCTGGCGAGCCCGCGATAGGTGCCGCGGCGCGAGGGGTCGACACCCGGATGCATCGCCGTCAGGCCCTTCACATGCGCCTCGTAGATCAGGGTTTCCGGCCCCATGTGGTTCGGCGGCTCGTCATCTTCCCAGTCGAAATCGTCGCGCCCGACAACCACGCTTTTCGGCATCGCATGGGCGCTGTCGCGGGTCGAAAAGCTCAGATCCCCCATCGGCGACCCGACGTGATAGCCCATCAGCGTGCGCGACCACCTGATCCGCCCCGCGATCTTGCGCGCATAGGGGTCGAGCAGCAGCTTGTTGGGGTTGAACCGATGTCCGTGTTCCGGCTCGTAGGGCCCGTGCGCCCGAAGGCCGTATTGCGTCCCCGGCCCGATCCCGGATATGTGCCCGTGCCAGATATCGCCGTCGCGTTCCGGCAGCGCGATCCGGGTCAACTCGGTGCGCCCACCGTCGCTGAACAGGCAAACTTCGATCTTGGTCGCATGTGCGGAAAAAACCGCGAAGTTGACCCCCTGCGCATCGACCGTGGCCCCCATCGGCCAGGCCTTGCCAAGGGTGAGTTCCAGCCCGGACACGCGGTCGGGCGTCAGCGCTGGGTGCGGTTTGTTCACTCGGCAAGGCTCCCGTAGAGCGCGGCATAGGCCTTGGCCGGACCGTCCCAGCTCACGTCGGCCCGCATCGCGCGTTTGACCAGATGCGGCCAGACCGCCCGGTCGCGGTACAAGCTCGTCAGACGGCGCAGCGCGTTCGCCAGCGCGATGCCGTCGATCGGATGGAAGGTCACGCCGGTGGCCGCATTGGCCCCGAGGCTCGCCGGGGTCGCCCCGATCACCGTGTCGTTGAGCCCGCCGGTGGCGGCAACGACGGGCACGGTGCCGTATTTCAGCCCGTACATCTGGGTCAACCCGCAGGGCTCGAACCGTGACGGCACCAGCACGGCATCGCCGCCCGCCATCATCCGGTGCGACAGCGCCTCGTCGTAGCCGATCCGCACACCGATCCGGTCAGGCCAGTTCTGGGCCGCGCTCAGCGCCGCCTGTTCCAGGCTGCTTTCGCCCGACCCCAGAAGCACCAGGCCGCCGCCATCGGCGATGAAGCCGGGCAGCGCCTCCGACAGAAGGTCGATCCCCTTCTGCCAGGTCAACCGGCTCACCACGACCGCCAATGGCCCCGGAACATCGCCAAGGCCAAACTCCTCGATCAGCGCGGCGCGGTTCTCGGCCTTCTTGTCGAGCGTTCTCGACGTGTACGTTGTTATGTACGCGTCCTTTTCAGGCGACCAGACTGTGTCGTCGACCCCGTTCAGGATCCCGTGCAGCGCGCCCGCGCGCGTCGCGATGAGCCCCTGCAGCCCCATCCCGAATTCCGGCCGCATCAGCTCCTCGGCATAGGTCGGCGACACCGTCGTGATCGCATCGCTAAGCGCCAGGCCGATTTTCAGCGTCGAGATGTTGCCGTGGTATTCGGCGTGGTCCGGATGCCAGGCATGCCAGGGCAACCGCAGGCTTTCGAGGCGCCCACCGTCGGTGACACCCTGAAAGGCGATGTTATGGATCGTCATGACGGATTTGACGCCACCACTGCCATAGTAATGCAGATAAGCCGGCGCCAAACCGGCCTGCCAGTCGTGCGCATGCAGAATGTCGGGCTTCCAGCCGTCGCCCATGCCGTCGCGCGCCACTTCCGCCGCCGCCCAGCTCAGCGCCGCGAACCGCTCCGGGTTGTCCCAGTAGTCGCCCTGCGCTCCGGCGTAAGGTCCACCGTCACGATGGAACATTTGCGGCGCGTCGAGCGCGAGCACGGTGGTGGTGCCGACACGGCCCTTGAACAGCCGCACATGGCTGCCGTAGAGGTTCCAGTCGGCCCAGACCTCCTGGACATTGCCAAGACTTTCCAGGATCCCGCTATAGGCCGGGATCATGACCCGCTGATCGACCCCGAGCGGCGCCAGGGCGCCCGGGAGCGCACCGACAACGTCGGCGAGCCCGCCGGTCTTGATCAGGGGAACGGCTTCTGAAGCGACGGAAAGGACGCGCATCGGTCTACCCGTTCGCCGCATGCCAGCGGTCGACCATCTCGCGGGTGATGAGGGTGATCCCGCCTTCCGACACCCGGAAGTATTTGCCATCCTCCACCGGGTCCTCACCGACCACGAGCCCTGCCGGGATGTCGATATTGCTATCGACCACACAATTCTTCAGCCGCGCGGACCGGTTCACCTGCACCTGGGGCAGGAGCACCGAGTTGGTCACCGAAGAATAGGAGTGCAGCCGTCCGCCGGTGGAGATCAGCGAGTTTTTCACCACCGATCCCGAGATGATCGTATCGCCCGCGATCAGCGACGATATGGCGGCGCCGCGCCGGCCTTCTTCGTCGTGGATGAACTTCGCCGGCGGCACGATCTCGGCATAGGTCCAGATCGGCCACGACCGGTCGTAGATGTCGAGCTCGGGGACAAAATCGGTGAGGTCGATATTCGCCTGCCAATAGGCGTCGATCGTGCCGACGTCGCGCCAGTAGGGCTTCTCCTCCAGCCCCGCCCGCACACAGGAGCGCGAAAACTCATGCGCCACCGCCTTGCCGTTCTTGACGATGGTCGGGATCAGATCGTTGCCGAAATCGTGGCTCGAATTGTCGTCGTCGGCATCTTCCAGCAGCAGCTCGCGCAGGAATTTCCAGTCGAAGACATAGATCCCCATGGACGCAAGCGCCTGGGTCGGGTCGCCCGGCATATGCGGCGGGTTCGCGGGCTTTTCCAGGAATTGCTTGATCGCCCCATCGTCGTTCACATGCATCACGCCGAAGGCGCTGGCCTCGGCGAGCGGCACCTCGACGCAGCCCACCGTCACCCCGGCACCGCTTTCGACGTGGTGCTCGAGCATGATCTCGTAGTCCATCTTGTAGATGTGGTCGCCGGCCAGAACGATGATGTATTCGACGTCGTAGCTGTCGATGATGTCGATGTTCTGGCGCACCGCATCGGCGGTTCCCTTGTACCAGTTCACCTCGTCGATCCGCTGCGAGGCGGGCAGGATGTCGAGATATTCGTTGCGCTCCGCCCGGAAGAAGTTCCAGCCGCGCTGGATATGGCGGATCAGGCTATGCGCCTTGTACTGGGTGGCGATCGACATCTTGCGGATGCCCGAATTCAGAGCGTTCGACAGCGCGAAGTCGACGATACGAGTCTTGCCGCCGAAATTGACCGCCGGTTTGGCCCGGCGGTCTGTCATTTCCTTCAATCGGCTACCGCGCCCGCCCGCGAGCACAAATGCCATTGTTTGTGTCGAGAGCCTTCGGGACCGCTGTTCTTCCATGCGTTCCTCCTGTCCGCTTGGTGTGCTGTTTCTTTCAGTCTCTCCCTAGGCTTGCCGGAATACAACCGCCGATAGCGGCGGAATATCGATCAAGGCCGATTGGTCCCGGTCGTGCCAGCGCACCGCCTCGGTCTCAAGCCCGGCCCCGTTGCCGCGGTTGCCGCCACCATAGGTTTCGGCGTCGGTGCACAGGATCTCGTCCCAGTGCCCGGCCGCCGGCAGGCCGATGCGGTAGCCGTTGCGTTCGACCGGGGTCATGTTGATCGCGACGACGATCATCGGATCCTTGCGCCCGCCCTTGCGCAGGAAGACAAAGATACTCGCCTCGGAATCGTTCGACTCGATCCATTCGAACCCTTCGGGCCGGCAATCGTTCAGATGCAGCGCCGGGTTTTCGCAGTAGATCCGGTTGAGATCGCGCACCAGGTTCTGGATCCCGCGGTGCTCGGGCAGCTCCAGCTGGTGCCAGTCGAGGCTCTCGGCATATTGCCATTCCCGGCCTTGCGCGAACTCCTGGCCCATGAACAGCAGCTTCTTGCCGGGGTGCGTCCACATAAAGCCGTAGTAGGCGCGCAGGTTGCCGAATTTCTCCCAGGCGTCGCCCGGCATCTTCGAGAGCATCGAGCCCTTGCCGTGCACCACCTCGTCATGGCTGATCGGCAGGATGAAGTTCTCGCTCCAGGCATAGACCATCGAGAAGGTCATCTCGTGGTGATGATACTTGCGGTGGATCGGGGCCTTCTGGATGTACTCGAGCGTGTCGTTCATCCAGCCCATGTTCCACTTGAACCCGAACCCGAGCCCGCCGTGGTCGACCGGGCACGTGACCCCGCCAAACGCGGTGCTTTCCTCGGCCACGGTCATCACACCGGGGTATTCGCCGTAGGCCAGCACGTTGGTTTCGCGCAGGAAGTCGATCGCCTCGTAGTTCTCCCGGCCACCGTCCTTGTTGGGGATCCATTGCCCGTCTTCGCGTGAATAGTCGCGGTAGAGCATCGAGGCGACGGCATCCACGCGCAGCCCGTCGAGATGGTATTCATCCAGCCAATAGAGCGCGTTGGCTTTGAGGTAATTGCCGACCTCGCTGCGGCCGTAGTTGTAGATCAGGGTGTTCCAGTCGAGATGAAAACCCTCCCGCGGGTCCGCATGCTCATAGAGCGGCGTTCCGTCGAACCAGCCCAACCCGTGCTCGTCGGACGGGAAGTGCCCCGGCACCCAGTCGAACAGCACACCGAGCCCCGCCTGGTGCGCCGCTTCGACAAAAACCGCAAACTCCTGCGGGGTGCCGTGCCGGATCGTCGGGGCGAACATGCCGACGGGCTGGTAGCCCCAGGATCCGTCGAACGGAAACTCGCTGATCGGCATCAGCTCGATATGGGTGAAGCCCATGTCCTTCACGTAGTCGACCAGATCGGTCGACAGCTCCTCGTAGGAGAGCATACGTGAGCCGTCGTCCGTCTTCTTCCAGCTCCCCAGGTGCACTTCGTAGACCGAGATCGGGGCGTCGACGCTGTTCTTGCCGGCGCGCTTGTCCATCCACGCCTTGTCTTTCCACGCCCGCCCGAGGCCCGGGCGGCGCACGACCGAGCCGGTCGCAGGCGGATGTTCCGAGCCGATCCCCACCGGGTCGGCCTTCAGCGGCAGGATCACCCCGTTGCCGTTGCGAATCTCGTATTTGTAGGTCTCGCCCTCATCGACGCCGGGCAGGAAGATCTCCCACACCCCGGTCGCACCGCGCCGGCGCATGGGGTGGATGGAGCCGTTCCAGGTATTGAAATTGCCCACCACCGAAACCCG
>DQCI01000192.1:14439-26896 GCA_003545125.1 Paracoccaceae bacterium | reverse complement strand
AACTGCGGGCAATCGGGGTGCTCCGTCAGCGGCGCAGGCTTGCCGCGTCCCTGTTTGAGCATCAGGCTGACAGCCCCCGGTGCCCAGACAGCGAGCTGACCGTCTTTCGGCCCAAGCACGCTGAACGGATCACCGTGTCGTCCCTCCGCGATCGCCCAGGCTTCCGGGTCAAGCACTCTGAACCCGGTGGTCCCGGGTTCCGCGGACGGACGATCTGTCATGTGGTTCCTCCAGGTCGTTATCAGAGCGCCGATTTGGCGTCCCAGATATCATCCATGTAACCACGGATGGATCGGTCAGACGAGAAGAAACCCATCCGCGCGGTGTTGATCGCCGCCATCCGCGCCCAGCGGTCGCGGTCGGCATAGGCATCGTCCACTTCGGCCTGGGCCCGCTGGTAGTCGGCGAAGTCCGCCGCGACGAGGAAATAGTCGGAGTTCCAGGTGCGGTCGACGAGGCCGTGGTAGCGGTCCGGCTGGTCGGGCGAAAACTGGCCCTCGGCGAGCATCTGCAGCACATCCTTCAGCGCTTGGCTGTGCTCGATCGCCTCACGGGCATGGTTGACGTTCTTGCGCCGAATGATGACTTCGTCGGCGGTCATCCCGAACAGAAAGAAGTTCTCCGCACCGACGCGGTCGCGGATCTCCACGTTGGCGCCGTCGAGCGTGCCGATGGTGAGCGCGCCGTTCAGGCTGAGCTTCATGTTGCCCGTGCCCGAGGCTTCCTTGCCGGCGGTCGAGATCTGTTCCGAGAGGTCGGCGGCCGGGATCAGCCGCTCGGCCATGGTGACGTTGTAGTTCGCTGGGTACACAACCTTGAGGCGGTCGCGCATGTCGGGGTCGTTGTTCACGATCCGGCCGACATCGTTGATCAGGTGCACGATCTCCTTGGCCACCGCGTAGCCCGGCGCCGACTTGCCGCCGAAGATCTTCACCCGCGGCACGAATTCGCCCTCCGGGTTCTTCTTGATCTCATGCCACTGGGCAATGGTCTCGAACACGTTGAGAAGCTGGCGCTTGTACTCGTGGATCCGCTTGATCTGGACGTCGAAAATCGCGTCCGGATCGACCTCGATCCCGCATTTGTGCAGCATCCAGTTCGAGGTCGTGACCTTGTTGTCGCGCTTCACGGCGGCATAGGCGTCGCGGAAGCTCTTGTCCTCGACATGCGGCTCGAGCTCTTCGAGCCGGTCGAGATCGCCCTCCCAGCCTTCGCCGATGGTCTCGGTGATGAGCCCGGCAAGACCGGGGTTGGCCAGTTTCAGCCAGCGCCGCGGGGTGACCCCGTTGGTCTGATTGATGATCCGCTCGGGATGCAGCTTGTGCAGGTCGGGGAACAGCTGCTTTTTCACCAGTTCGGTGTGCAGCGCCGACACGCCGTTGACCTTGTGCGCCATGATGAACGCCAGCTCGCCCATGTGCACTTCGTTGTGGCGCACGATCTCGACGTTCGACGACCGGATCGGATAGGCCTTGGCATGCGCCCGGTCGATCATCTCGATGAGCTGCATGTGCCGCGGCAGCACGTTGCCCATCAGCCAGGTCGACCAGCGCTCCAGCGCTTCCGGCAACAGCGTGTGGTTGGTGTAGCCGAGCACCTTCTGGGCCATCGTCATCGCCGGTTCGAACTCCATCCCGTGGCGGTCGACCAGCAGCCGGATGAGCTCGGGACCGGCCAGCGCCGGGTGGGTGTCGTTCATCTGGATCGCAACATGCTTGTCGAACTCGCTGAGATCGTCTTGGGCTTCGAGGTAGCGGCGCAGGATGTCTTTGATCGAGGCCGAGGTCAGCAGGTATTCCTGCTTCAGCCGCAGCTCCTTGCCTTGCAGCGTTGTGTCGTCAGGGTAGAGCACCCGGGTGATCGTGCGCGCCAGCGTCTCGGGCGCGGCGGCGGCGGTGTAGTCACCCCGGTTGAACCGTTCCAGGTCGAACAAGTGGGTGGGCTTGGCGCCCCAGAGCCTGAGCGTGTTGGCCCAGCGCCCCTGCCAGCCGATCACCGGCATGTCATAGGCGGTAGCGATCACCGTTTCCGCGGGCTCCCACACGGTGCGGCCCTCGCGCTCGTGCAGCTCCCCCTTGAACCGGACGGTATAGGAGGCCTCCGGCCGTTCAAACTCGAACGGGTGGCGCTGGATCAGCCAGTCCTCCGGCGTCTCCACCTGTTGGCCCAGCTCGAACCTTTGACGGAACAGCCCGTGCTCGTAACGGATGCCGTAGCCGTAGCCCGGGCACCCCACCGTTGCCATGCTTTCCATGTAGCAGGCGGCAAGCCGGCCAAGACCGCCGTTGCCGAGCGCCGCATCGGGCTCGTCATGGGCGATCGTGTCGAAATCCTGACCGAGGTCGACAAGCGCGGCCTCCGCGATATCCTTGAGGCCAAGATTGATCGCCGCGTCTTCCATGATCCGGCCGATCAGGAATTCCATCGACAGATAGAACACCCGCTTCTGCCCCCGGTCCCAGGTGTTCCTGGTCGCGGTGAACCAGGGATCGACGATCCGGTCGCGCAGCGCGAACGAGAGGGCGACACGCCAATCGTAGGTCGAAGCGTGGCTCGCGGTCTTGCCCACGGTGAATTTCAGATGATGCAGGATGTCCTCTCGGAAGCTTTCCCGCGTAATGGTCTCAGTCGTCATGTCTCGCACCGCGTCGATTCTCCTCGTCAGCGACAATCCCGGCAGCTGCTAGCGCTATCGGGCCTCGTAGTCCACTCTGCCTCACCGGTTTTCCGACGCTCGCGCCCATCCGCCAGCGGGCATCCTTGCCCGCGGGGTCGCACATCCCGTAGCCGATATTTCGGGCGAAAACGGGTCCAATGCGTGGCTTTCGGCTAATTCGGAAACAATAACGGCGGGCTCGGCTCATTCTTCTTTGGCGCCCTTTTCGACGCAGGCAAAAACTAGGTACCGATACCCTTGAGGAAAAGGGGTCAAAACGCTTTGGACGCGGTTTTGTGACATCAAAATCGCGAAAAATCCCGGTTCGCACCGGCTCCCGACACCGCGCCAGCAGCGTTTCCACGCGCTAATGTGAGCGCAAACGAATCGGCTGACGCCGCGCGAAAGGATCCCGAATGACCCAGGTTTTCGACGCCAGACCCTGCATCCTCGGCGAAGGCCCGCTCTGGCACCCCGAGCGCGGCCAGCTGTTCTGGTTCGACATAACGGCCGGCAAACTCCTGGCGCGCGACGGCGACAGGGCGCGCGAGTGGAGCTTCACCGAGATGGTCTCGGCGGCGGGCTGGGTCGACCGCACACGCCTGCTGATCGCCTCCGAAACCTCGCTGTTCCTGTTCGACCTCGAGACCGAGGCGGCCCGGGAAGTCGTGCCGCTCGAAGCCGACAACATGGTAACCCGCTCCAACGACGGTCGCGCCGACCCGCATGGCGGGTTCTGGATCGGCACCATGGGCCGACATGCCGAACCGCAGGCGGGTGCGATCTATCGTTTCTACGAAGGCCAGGTGCGCCGCATCTTCCCCGGCATCACCATTCCCAACGCGATCTGCTTCGCGCCGGACGGGCGCACGGCCTATTTCACCGACTCGCCAACGCGCAAGGTCATGGCCCAGCCACTCGGCGCGAACGGCTGGCCCGAAGGCGCGCCGAGCGTGCTGATTGACCTGTCCAAGGATGGTCTGGTTCCAGACGGCGCGGTGACCGACGCGGCAGGCAACCTCTGGATCGCGCAATGGGGGGCCGGGCGGGTCGCGGTGCATGCGCCCGACGGCAGCTTCCTCCACGCCGTCCCGGTGGGCGCAAAAAAGGCCTCCTGCCCGGCGTTGGGCGGCACCGACCTCGACACGCTCTTCGTCACCACCGCGCAGGAAGGCTACGACGCCGACGGCCTCGCCGGGGATCCGCTGGCAGGGCAGGTCTTCACCGTGCCCGCAGGCGCGCCGGGCCGGCCGGAACCGCGGGTGCGCCTCTGAAGCGTTTTGCGCTTGATGGGCGCCATGTCCTCGCTGGCCGTCGCGAAGCAGCGTTTGCAGAGCACAACACGTTCGCGACGGCCGGTGGGGGCGATTGAGCGCGAAACGCTCTGGACCGATCGCCGCGCAACTGCGGTTTCCGGTTGCATTCCAACCGCCGCCCGCTGTTTCCTCGCGCCCAAGATGGAGGGACACATGCCGAAAACCACGCCGCGCGATTTCAACGCACGCCTGTTCGAAATGCGTTTGGAACGCTCGCGCGCGGACCTGTTCGGCATGCTGGAGCGCCTCTACGGCCACCGGCCCGACTATGACCGCTTCAGCGAGGACCTGATCGCAACCCTGCGCGGCTTCTGGGAGGATCGCCCCGACAGGCTCAAATGGCGCGACATGGAACGCGACCTCGAGCCCGACTGGTTCCAGCGCCCCGGCATGAACGGCTACGTGTTCTACATCGACCGTTTCGCCGGCACGCTCGACAAGGTGCCCGACAAGCTCGACTACCTCGAAGACCTCGGCATCACCTACCTGCACTTCATGCCCTGCCTGAAGCCCCGGCCCGGCGACAGCGACGGCGGCTATTCGGTGATGGACTACACCGAGGTCAATCCCACGCTCGGCACGATGGACGACCTCGAGGCCACCACGGCCGCCTGCCACGCGCGCGGCATGTCGGTCTGCATCGACCTTGTGGTCAACCACACCGCCAAGGAGCACGAATGGGCGCAGAAGGCCCGCGCCGGCAACGGGCGCTTTCGTGACTACTACTTCATGTTCCCCGACGACATGCTGCCCAAGGCCTACGAATCGACCCTCGTCGAGATTTTCCCCGCCAACGCGCCCGGCAATTTCACCTATTATCAGGACATGGACCGCTGGGTCTGGACCACGTTCAACGAACACCAGTGGGATCTGAACTGGTCCAACCCGCAGGTGTTTCTCGAAATGACCCGGGTGATGCTGTTCCTCGCCAACAAGGGGGTCGACATCCTGCGCCTCGACGCACCGGCCTTCCTGTGGAAACGCATGGGCACCCGTTGCCAGTCGGAGCCGGAAGTGCATGTGCTGCTGCACGCGCTGCGGGCCGCCACGAGGATCGCCGCGCCCGCCGTGATCCACCTCGAAGAGGCGATCGTCGGCCCCGCCGAGATGATCCCCTATCTCGGCCGCGGGATACACGCCGGCAAGGAAGGCAACCTCGCCTACCACAATTCGCTGATGGTCCAGTTCTGGTCGTCGCTGGCATCGCGCGACGTGGGCCTGATGAGCCATGTGATACGCGCACATTTCCCGCCGTCTGTGGCGAACGCCACCTACGCCACCTACCTGCGCTGCCATGACGACATCGGCTGGGCGGTCACCGATCAAGACGCTGGCGCCGTCGGCATCTCCGGGTTCGGTCACCGCACCTTCCTGTCGGATTTCTACGACGGCATCTTTCCCGGCAGTTTCGCCCGCGGCGCGCTGTTCCAGGTGAACGAGACCACCGGCGACAAACGTGTATCCGGCTCCACCGCCTCCCTCGCCGGGCTCGAACTGGCGCTTGAAAGCGGCGACGGCCACGAGATCGACACCGCCATCGACCGGATCCTCATGGGTCACTCGCTGATCGCCGCCTGGGGTGGCATTCCGCTCATCTACATGGGCGACGAGATCGCGGCTCTGAACGACTATGGCTACACCCAGGTTCCCGAACACGCCCATGACAGCCGCTGGATTCACCGGCCCATGATGGACTGGACCCGTGTCGCCGAGCTCCGCGCCAACCGCGACACACCGCACGCACGCGTCTATGAGGGGATCCGCCACATCCTCGCGCGCCGGGCCGCCGTTCCCGGGTTTCACGGCGCGGTCCCGACCGAGGTGCTCGACACCGGGCGAGATGGCGTGTTCGCCATCGCGCGCCGCGCCCCGACCGGGCCCGTGGTTTGCGTCTTCAATTTCACCGAAAGCTGGACCGGCCTGCCCGCCTCCTGGTTCGCAAACCAGGGTGTCACGCGGCTCTATGACCTGCTGTCCGACGCCCCGATCCACAGCCCCGACGGCGGCGTCGCCCTGCCGCCCTATGCACGGGCCTGGGTTGTCTGACCGGGAAAACGGGTCGCGCACTATCCTGAAAACACACAGGCCCCTAAACCCACAAGGGCTCAGCCGGTCCCGGCCAAGCCCTTGGAGTGAGTGGTGAGCCGTGCAGGATTCGAACCTGCGACCCACTGATTAAAAGTCCTATAGTCTGAGTTCTCCTGTTAAAATCCACATCAACAAACTCCATATTTTCATAGCTCTAGGGTCCAGAGTTGATCGCAGTTTCAACTGACACCAACAAAATGTGGTACCTCCGTGGTACCTCAACCATTCGAAGGGAGCTCGCAATCAGGAACCGCGTCAAGCTGACCAAGACCTTCGTCGCCAACGTCGAGCCCGGCGATCGCGAAGTCGTTTGGTGGGATGAGGCCGTCCCCGGACTTGGCCTGCGCGTTACCCCCAGCGGCCACCGCAGCTACATTCTGAAGTATCGCATCGGCCGGGGAAGGGCAGCACTCGCCCGCAAGCCCACCCTCGGCTCGGCTTCAGACCTGACGCCCGACCAGGCACGCGAGATTGCACGCGACTGGAAGATCCGTGGCAAGAACGGCGAAGACCCGGCGCGCACGCAGAGGGCGGCGGGGGAGCTGCCGACAGTGGCCGACCTGTGCTCCGGCTTTCTCGCCAAGCACGCTGTCAACAAGAAGACTGGGGCGGAAGATCGGAGGAGGATCGAGCGGCACATCTTGGGCTGGGCGCGGCTCGGCAAGGTCAGGGTCAAGGACGTGAACCACGACGACATGGTGAAGCTCCACCGCTCGCTGGGCTCGACGCCCTACGAGGCGAACCGCACGCTAGCCTTGGCGTCCAAGCTGTTCTCCCTCTCCATGCGGCATGGGTGGCGGGCCGACAACCCCGCCGCCGGCGTCGAGAAGTACCACGAACGGCCGCGGGAGCGTGTCCTGTCCGACGAGGAGGTCGGCTGGTTCTGGGAGGCCTGCACCAGGGTTGGCTACCCCTACGGCAGCTGCGGGCAGCTGTTGCTTCTCACCGGCCAGCGGCTGAACGAGATCGCCCGGATGGAGTGGGCGGAGCTCGAAGGCGATACCCTCCGCCTGCCGGCCGAGCGAAGCAAGAATGGCCGCGCCCACGGCGTGCCCCTGTCGAGCGCCTCGATGGCCGTCTTGTCGGGCGTCGAGCGCAATGGCAGCTACGTCCTGACCACCAACGGCCGGGTGCCGATAAACGGCTGGACCAAGGGCTTCGGCAGGATCCGCGCCGAGATGAACGCGCTTGCGGGGCGTGAGCTTGAGCGATGGACGCCCCACGACCTGCGGCGCACGGCAGCGACGGGGATTGCCCGGCTAGGCATTCCCATTCCCGTCACAGAGGCCGTCCTCAACCACGTGAGCGGCACAACCGCCGGGATCGTGTCGGTCTACCAGCGGCACGACTACGCGGCCGAGAAGCGCCGCGCGCTGGAGGCTTGGGCCAACATGGTCACGTCGATCGTGAGTGACGAGGACCCGCCTGTTGTGCGGCTCGTGAGCAATGGAGCATAGTTGGCGACTGCTCGCCGTTCTTCGGGTCTCGGACTCAAAGTACGAGCGGCAAAGGTGCCGCCATAATCTAAATCTCACAAAAGCGGCCGTTGAAGTCCGATGTCTCGAATGACGGCTCCGAGCCCAAACCTACTGCGGTTTAGATATTGGTGTTTTGCGCCGTCAGCAAGCAAACGGATCGACGACATCCCATTGCGGTCGTTCGCGACGCTTTACAATGCCGCGTCGCGGCACTCCAGAGACACCTTTGCTTCACCGCGCAGCATTTCCATCCCAGAGGTACCCAAGAGCGTGGCGACCCAGACTGCGGTCGACCACGGGGTTCCGGCCCAATTGAACCGTTCAGGCCAAATGGAAAACGAATGTGTCAGGGGTTTTTCCAGAGGCGTGGACCGGTTTCGCCCCGTTCCTTGGGAGGAGCGATCTAGCCGGCCCAGCTCTGCGCAGCCGGATCGGCGATTGCGAGCAGGTCGATCGCGCGGGCGGCGATCTGATCGGTGATCTCCGACACCGACCGCGGATGCAAGTAGAACGCCGGAACCGGGGGCAGGATGATGGCGCCCAGTTCGGTGGCGGCGGTCATGTTCTTCAAATGCGCCAGCGTCAGCGGTGCTTCGCGGGTCAGCAGCACCAGGCGACGACGTTCCTTGAGTTGCACGCCGGCCGCGCGGGTCAGCAGGTTGTCGTCGAGGCCGTTGGCGATGGCCGCCAGGCTGCGCATCGAGCAAGGGGCGACGATCATGCCGGACAAAGGCACCGAGCCCGAGGCGATGCTGGCCCCGATATCGCCGATCGGGTGGGTTCTGGTGGCGAGCCGTCGCAGGTCCGCGAGCGCGTCCGGTCCGCATTCCTCCGACAGGGTCCGTTCGGCGGCGGAGCTGGTGACCAGGTCGATTTCGGCCCGGAGATCTGCCAGTTGGCGTGCCACCGAGATGCCCAAGGCGGCTCCCGAGGCCCCGGCGACGCCCAGCACGACGCGCGCGACCCTCATGACGGGCGCTCTGTGAAGAGGCGAGACAACAGGTCGGCGGCGAAGGCGGCGTCTTCCGGGGCCGTTTCCATCACCTCGCCCCATGCGCGAGTGGTCTCGCTTTCGATCTTGGTGGTCGCATCAATGCCCATCTTGCCGGCCAATCCCGGCCGGGGCGAGGCGAAGTCGAGATAGTCCATCGGGGTGTTCTCCAACAGCATCACGTCGCGGGCGGGGTCCATACGTGTGGCCAGCGCCCAGGCGATATCATCCCAGTTCGCCGGGTCGATATCGTCGTCCACCACCACGATCATCTTGGTGTAGCTGAACTGCGGCAGCATCCCCCACAACGCCATCATCACGCGGCGGGCCTGGCCGGGGTATTGCTTGTCGATGCTGACCACGGCCATGCGGTAGGAACAGGCCGCCGGCGGCAACCAGAGGTCGCGTATCTCCGGGATCTGGGCACGGATCGTCGGCAAGGCAAGCCTGTTGAAGACCTCACCGATGATCGCCGGTTCGTCGGGCGGCCGGCCGGTATAGGTCGACAGATACAGCGGCCCCTGCCGGTGGGTCATCGCGGTGATCTGCATGACCGGAAAGGGTTCGGCCGGGTTGTAATAGCCGGTGTGGTCGCCGAACGGACCTTCGGGCGCGGTCCCGGTCGGCGAAACCCAGCCCTCCAGGATGATCTCGGCCTCTGCCGGGACCAATAGCGGCACGGTTTTGGCCGGGGCGAGCCGCGGCCGCGTGCCAGCGAGCGCCCCCGCGAAGGTCAGCTCGGAGATTGTTTCGGGCAGCGGCAGGGCGGCCGAAAGCAGCGTTGCCGGGTCGGCCCCGAGCACGATTGCGACCGGGGCTTTCTCACCGTGACGCGCCCAGCTTCGGTGATGAGCGGACCCGCCCCGTTGCGGCAGCCAGCGCAGGATCACCTTGTCGCGCCCGATCACCTGGGCGCGGTAGACGCCAGCATTGTACTGGCCCACGTCCCCGGCGGCCGTGCCATGTGGCCGGGTCAACACCACAGGCCAGGTGATCAGCGGCCCGGCGTCGCCCGGCCAATGGGTCTGAACCGGTATCTGGCCAAGATCAACCTGCGCGCCTTCCCGCACAACCTGGTGCGCCGGCGGGTGTTTCGTGATCTTGGGACGGGTTGTCAGGGCCGCTTTCAGCATCGGCCAGCGCGACAAGGCGTCGCGGAGCCCGTCTGGCGGGGTCGGTGTGCGCAGGGAGGCAAGGAAAGCGCCGAGGTCATCGAGCTTGTCGAGGCCTATCCCCAGCCCCGCGGCGACCCGCTCGGTACTGCCGAACAGGTTGACCACCACCGCCATCTCCGCCGCTTCGCCGCTGTCGAGGATCGGCCGGTCGAAGCGCAGAACCGGCCCGCCCGTCTCCAGCACTGCCCGATGTACGGCGGTGATCTGGTGCCGGACCGAAACCGGATCAGGCACGGCTTTGAACTGGCCGGTTTCCCGGCACCTGTCGAGGAAGCTGCGTAGGCTGGGATATGAGGGGAGGTCGCGAACGGCATCTCTCCGGTGAGTGTCGCTTTGCGCCTACCAGAAAAAATGCCCCGGCAAATTGACGATCGTCAATTCGTCTTCTGTCGGCGGCCCATACCAAGTGCGTGCGAACCGCGTTGTCAACGACGCCCGGAAAGGAACTGCACTTGCCCCAGTCCCCGATGTCACTTCCGTTGTTCCCGCCGACGCTCGCACGGTTGTTACGTATCGCGCCGCTGGCGCCGATCTCGGTGTCGTTGACCACCTACGCACGCAGGCTGGCCAAACAACACCCAGGTCTCTTTCGCCGGCTCGGCGAACACGCGCATGCCCGGTTTGTGCTTGATCCGACCGACCTGCCGATCAGCCTTTGCCTTGAGCCCAACGGCGGTGTGCCGCGGGTTAGCGCGACACGCGGGCCTGTCACCGGCGATGCGCGGATCGCGGGGTCGCTGGCCGCACTCTTGGGGCTGGTCAACGGGGCCTATGACGGCGACGCTCTGTTTTTTTCGCGCGATCTGGTGATCGAGGGCGATACCGCCGCCGCCCTGGCCTTGCGCAATGCCGTCGATGACGCCGAATTGGACATTTCCGGCGAAGTCGCCGCGATGTCGGGGCCGTTCGCCGGGGCGGTCCGGCGCATAGCCGCCGTGGTGGAACGCAGAACCGGGGTGTGTCTGTCGCGCCGCGAGGAGACGATGGCGTGGTGATGGAAATCGTTTGCCCGGCCGGCACGCCTGCGTCCTTGCGCGCGGCGGTAAAGGCCGGAGCGCATACCGTCTATTGCGGCTATGCCGATGAAACCAATGCCCGCAATTTCCCCGGGTTGAATTTCGACCGGGCCGAGATGCGAGATGGCATTGCCTTTGCCCATGCCAACGGCGCCAAGGTGCTGGTCGCGATCAACACCTATCCTCGCGCCGGGGCCGAAGCGATCTGGCACCGCGCCGTGGCGGACGCCGAGACCGCCGGGACCGATGCCGTCATCCTGGCCGATCCGGGGCTGCTGGATCATGCCGCGAAGCACCATCCGGGATTGCGCCGCCACCTTTCGGTCCAGGCCGCCGCGGCCAACGCGGATATCATCAATTTCTACGCGCAGGCCTTCGGTGTGAAGCGGGTGGTCCTTCCGCGCGTCCTGTCGGTGCCCGAGATCGCCACGATCAATGCCGAAACCGAGGTGGAAACCGAGGTCTTCGTGTTCGGCGGCCTGTGCGTGATGGCGGAGGGGCGCTGTTCGCTGTCGTCCTATGCGACCGGGCTGTCGCCCAACATGAACGGCGTGTGCTCGCCCGCGAGCCATGTCGAATACCACGAAGATTCCGGGGCGCTCAATGCCCGGCTCGGCGGCTACACGATCCACCAGGTGGGCCAGGGCGAACCGGCGCCCTACCCGACGTTGTGCAAGGGGTGTTTCAGCACCGGCGACAAGACCGGGCATCTGTTCGCGGATCCGGTCAGCCTGAACGCCGAACACCTGATCCCGCAGCTCGCCAAGGCCGGTGTCACCGCGCTCAAGATCGAGGGCCGGCAACGCTCGCGCGCCTATGTCGCCGAGGTCGTGCGCAATTTCCGTGCGGCGGTCGATGCGCTGGAGGCGGGCCAACCGATGCCCGAGGGCATGCTCGCGCGCCTGTCCGAGGGGCAGGCCACGACGGCGGGCGCCTACAAGAAGACATGGAGGTAGCGGCAATGCAGCTGACCGTCGGCCCCAACGTGTTTTTCTGGACGCCCGAGCGTTGGTCGGCACTCTATGACACGCTTGCCGACAGCCCGGTCGACCGGGTCATTTTGGGCGAGCTGGTCTGCTCCAAGCGCCTGCCCTTCTATCAGGCCCAGATACCCGGCGCGATCTCGACCCTGTTGGCAGCCGGCAAGCAGGTCGCGCTGACAAGCCTGGCTCTTGTCACCCTGAAACGCGAGCGCAAGATGACCGCCGAGCTGGCCGAATTGGGTGCGACAGTCGAGATCAACGACCTGACTGCGCTGACCTATCTGCCTGACGGCATGGAGTTTTTCGTCGGTCCCCTGATCAATGTCTACAACGAAGGCACGCTGGCCTGGCTGGCGTCACGCGGGGCGACCCGGGTCTGCCTGCCGCCCGAATTGCCGCTGGCTTCGGTCAAGACCCTTGCCGCGGCCGCTCGTGATCTGGGCGTTGCGGTCGAAGTTTGGGGCCACGGCCGTCTGCCGCTGGCAATTTCCGGGCGCTGCTACCACGCGCGCCTGCACGGCCGGTCGAAGGACAATTGCCAGTTTGCCTGCGAGCAAGACCCCGACGGTCTGGAGGTCCACACCATGGACGGCCAGCCGTTTCTGGCGATGAACGGCGTGCAGACCCTGTCCGAGAGCTACGCTTGCAGCGCATATCAGGTCGAAACGCTGTCCCGGATTGGCATTGATGCGGTGCGCCTGTCTCCACAGGCCACCGGCTTTTCCGACCTGTGCCGCGTCTACCGGCAGCTTTT
>DQCI01000192.1:12341-14331 GCA_003545125.1 Paracoccaceae bacterium | reverse complement strand
TCAGAACGTGGAAATTGCATCGGTTACGTCCAAGGCGCGCGGCGAAACGGATCGACTTCTTGCCGAAGTCGCGTCGCACTTTCGGGCCCGGGGGACGGCGCTTGCCGGCATCGTCAAGGATCTCGGCCATACCACCACCTTCGCAAACGGCTGCGACATGAATGTCAGGGTTCTGCCCGATGGTCCGGTGATCCCGATCACCCAGAACCTCGGCGCCGGATCCGACGCCTGCCGGCTGGACCCAGGCGCTATCGCCGAAGCGGTCGCATGTGTCGAGGGTGGCGCGCTGGACAAGGCGGATCTGTTCATCCTCAACAAGTTCGGTCCCGAGGAAGCAGCGGGCCGAGGGTTCGTGGCGTTGATCGGACATGCGCTCGACATGGGCATCCCGGTGCTGGTCGGCGTCGGCGGAGCGAGCCGCGAAACCTTCGACACCTTCGCAGGCGGGCTGGCCGTCACCCTGCCGCCCGACCCGGAAGCGATCCGCGAGTGGTGCCGGTCCGCAATGTTGCAATCGCCCGGCGGCGCGGACGGCTGAACCGGGAGACAGTTTGGCCGGACCCAGACACAAACTCCCTTTGTTATTGACGATCGTCGAACCGCGGGGTCTCGGAGCCTTCATTGTGGCGCCGAAGTCTGATATGCGGGCACAGGCGCCAGAGCGTGTTTCTTTGGTGAGTTGCGCCGGCTCTGCGTCTGCATGTTGCATCGAACCAGCGAGGCCCGAATGCGGGGCGACACCGGAATCCCTCATCCATGCGGTGCATGTGCCTTCTATCCCGACAGCGTCTGGCAACCCGTCGAGAACGGATCCATCTCGATGCTTGCCCGCGCCTTCTCGCGCAAAGAATTGGCAAACGGGCAGACCTTGTTCGATCAAGGCAGCGAGAACCGGGGTGTGTTCTGCGTGTCCCGGGGTCTGATCGCGTTGCGCACTCACCATGAGGGCGGCACCTCAACCCTGCTGCGGTTGGCCTATCCCGGCGAGGTCATCGGATTTCGCTCGTTCCTGGAAGACCGTCTGCATCTGACCGAGGCGCGCGCCTTGCTTCCCTCTCGCGTCTGCACGGTGGCGCGGCGCGACGCGCGCCGGTTGGTTCAGGCCAATCCGACGGTATTGGCGCGGCTCGCGTCGCGCTGCATTTCCGAGATCGACCGCAGCCACGAACGGATCATCGCTGCGGCAACCGCGTCGAACAAGCAACGACTGGCCGCGCTCCTCTTTGACCTCTTGGAAGCGCACGGCGAACGCGAGGGGAACCACTTGCGGATGCATCTGCCGCTGTCGCGCAAGGATCTGGCAGACCTGATCGGCGTGCCGCCGGAGACCCTGTCACGTCTGGTCGGCCGCCTTGGCAAAGAGGGTTTCGCCATCGACGGACGCAACGTCGCCATCCCGGCTCGGACTGCGGCGAAGGCAGGCACCGAGCCGCCTTTGACCAAGACCTGTCCCGCCGCTTCGTGAATGACGCCGCGTAGGCGCGGACCAAAGCCCCCGAAAAGTCCGGGCGGCCGCCATGGATCGAGGGAGATCGTCACTGCGGTTTTTGGCAGTCCTTCCGCGCCACAGAATGACCATCCATTCAATTGTAGCATGCAAACCCTCGCCGGTACCCAGCCAGAGTCATTCAATGCGCCAATTGGCCTCACAATGTCCGCTTCCGAGGTGCGCCGATCTTTCTGGCAATGACAGCGAATGACCTTTTCCCAAGCTCCAATTTCCCATGACAATTGCGCGCATGCGGATATCGTGCAGTTGCAGCGAACGGCAGAGAAGTCCGCGATGCGGTCTTTGGTGAAACTCGCGGCGAACGACTGCTCACCGCCAAGCGGGCGGGAGCGCTTTCGGGCCGACTGTCCGAAAACGCATGCCACTGCGGGCAACGGAGACGCCGTCCGCAGGCGCGGCCGCTATGATTGGAGCTGGTCAAAAACGGGGGATCGAGCGAGCATCGACCCAACGCACAAGTATGGGGTCAAATGCGCTCGA
>DQCI01000192.1:0-12294 GCA_003545125.1 Paracoccaceae bacterium | reverse complement strand
TGTACTCCCACGGTGACGCTGTCGAGCCCCTCGCGGCTGAGCACGCCCGTCTCGCGGGCTATCCGGGCGCCCTCGCCTTGGCCGAGCCGGCCGGTGGCGTGCGCTTGGCGCTGCTGAGCATGGGCTTGACCGGCAGCACCTGCTCGGGCGTGTGTTTCGCGGGGTGGCTGTACCTACTTTTCGTCCTCGTCCTCGACTATCGCGTCCTCGATCTGGTGCCGGAGCACGCCGGCGAGCCGGTCGGCGGCCGCCCCGGCGGGGAGTGTCAGCTGGTTCGTGGGCTGGCTGTTCGGAAGCGGGATCGGGCTTTCGAACGTGAAGGGGATGCCGACGCCCTCGGCCGCGGTCACGTCGACGGCCTTCAGGTCCGGCACGATCTTCTTCAAGAGCTCGCGGCGACGATGCGGTGGTCCATGCCCGGCCGTGCATAGCCGATCAACTCACCCTCCCAGTCGAGTTCCGCGACAGGCATGCCCTTCATCACGGCGCTCAGAAACCCGATCGGGTCGGCCTCGTGGGTGATGCGCTCCCGATCGAGGGCGAGTTCGACCTTTCGGGGCAGGTCCTGCCTGCGGTGGATCCGGTTCTGGTTAATGGTTGACCTAGATCTGCGCACCCCCAACCTACAGCCGGTTGCGGTTCGGGCCAAGATAAAACAACGCGAAAACAATTGCTTACGTATGTAGCAACGGACATCAACACGTCCTGGAGGGGGCGACGAGATTTGACGCCCCGGAGGTGGGTGCCGGTTGAAAAGGTGCTTGGGAGCGGCTGCAGGCGGGCACAGATCGGCGAACGCGCGCGCCGAGCCCCCCTATGACCCAGGCAGCAGATCCCACTCAGCGCCGCGCCCAGGAGTCCTAAGCGTATTCGAGGCATCCGCTCGGCGGAGCGGGTGCGAAATCTCGGTTCCGGACCGATGAAAGTCAAATGCGCTGAACGACCGCTTGCCCGGTTTGCCGACATTGGCCGTTTCGCACTCAAGGTCTGGTGAGCGGACGAAACGGACCTTCGGTTGAATAGGCTCAAAATGCGCGAACGGCCCAGACCAGACCTTCACCCGCCGGTCGACATGCTGCGGTGCGGCCCGGCATTGCGGGCATTCGTGCATCGGGCAGCATTTCCGGAGAGCGAATGACCGCTGCGCGGACTTTCCGACGTCGGACAGGACCAACGCTACGGCTGTAAACGGTCTTTTGGGGAAGTTCGACATCGGACGCAGCGACCGTGCGCAATGAGCCGATTTCGGTGAGGAACTCGGCCGGTGTCTCCCGGCAATCGATCTGGCGGGCAACCGTTTCAATCTTGCCAAAATCCGCACGGCAGATCGGTTGGCGGCGATCACACGGACAGTATTCCTGGGTCTGGCGGTCGCAGGGCCCTGGCCGGAGTCCTTGATCGGAGTAGGCAAATTCTTGTGGCAATAGCGAAACCGCTTCGGACATTTGCGGGTTGAAACCAGGTTTTCGCCGAAGGCCAGTCCAAGGCGATCCCGGGGATGCCACGGCCGCTGAAAAAACCTGACTCCGCATGGGTTTCTGCGCTGCGCGCATGTCCCGACCCTGCTTGTGTCCGAGGCCGATACCGGCGACACTTCCGGATGATCCCGCCACACCCCTTCCATGTGATGACCAAGCCCATCGGGCCCCGCTGCAACATCGATTGCAGCTATTGCTACTATCTGGAGAAAGAAAAGCTCTACCCGGACGAGAAGAAGTTCCAGATGTCCGACGAGGTGCTCGACGCCTACGTGAAAGGGCTGATCGCCGCGGAGGTGAAGGCGGGGCAGACGATTGTGCCCTTCGCCTGGCAAGGTGGCGAACCGACGCTCCTTGGGCGCGACTTTTTTGAACGCGCCGTGGCGCTTCAGAAGAAATATCGCCCGCCTGGCGTGCGGGTCGAAAACAGCCTGCAGACCAACGGCATCCTCGTCGACGACGATTGGGCCGGGTTCTTTGCCCGCGAGAACTTCCTGATCGGTATCTCGGTCGACGGGCCCAAGCCGATCCACGACCGTTACCGGCGTGACCGGGCGGGGCGACCGACCTTCGACGCGGTAATGAAGGGGCTCGACGCGCTGAAACGGGCTGGCGCCGAGTTCAACATCCTCACCACAGTGCACCGGGCGAATGCCAGCAAGGGCAAGGAGATCTACCGGTTTCTTCGCGACCTCGGGACGGCGCACCTGCAATTCATCCCCATCGTCGAGCGCCGCGCGCCCGACGGCAACCTCGCCAAGGCTCCGCAGGTGGACGACGACCCGTCCAACGCGGTCACCGAATGGAGCGTGGCCCCGAAGGCCTACGGCAAATTCCTCTGCGACGTATTCGACCAGTGGCACCGCCACGACATCGGCCAGGTCTTCGTGCAGTTCTTCGAGAACCAGGTAGGGATGTGGATGGGGCGCCCCGCCTCGCTCTGCATCTTCTCCGAGACCTGCGGCACGGGGCTGGCGATGGAGCACAACGGTGATCTCTACGCCTGCGATCACTACGTCTATCCCGAGTACCGGCTCGGCAACATCATGAAAACCGACATCGCCGAGATGGCCTGGAGCGCCGAGGCGGAGGCGTTCGGCCAAGCCAAGCGCGACAGCCTGACCGCGCAATGCCGCGGCTGCGAGTTCCGCCCCGTGTGCAACGGGGGCTGCCCGAAACACCGGATCCTGCGCTCGCGCGACGGCGAGCCGGGGCAGAACTACTTCTGCGAAAGCTACACGATGTTCTTCCGGCACGTTGGTCCCCGGCTGCAGGACCTCGCGGCCCGTTTGGCCTGAGCGCCGTCAAATGCGCGCGCCAACTGCGTTGCCCCCCGCCCGGAGCGGATCGGGCCCGTCGCGGCCGAGGTCACAGCGCCCGTGGGAACGGCGGTCTCGCAGGGAAAGCGCTCAGGCCGCTTTGTCCGGCTCCGCCATTGCCGGCCGGACGGTGGTCCAGACCACGTAAACCAGCATCACGGCGACGATCCCGAGGATCGCGGCACTGATCGGGCGTTCGACGAAAATCATCGGCCCGTCGCGCGACAGGAGCAGGGCGCGGCGGAAATTGTTCTCCAGCACCGGGCCGAGGATCATGCCGATGATGATCGGTGACAGCGGATAATGCGCCTTGCGCATTGTGTAGCCGAGCACACCGAAGAACAACATGACCCAAAGGTTGAAAACCGAGTTCTGCAGCGCGTAGACACCCATCGTCGAGAGCAGCAGGACCGCGGGCAGCAACCACGCCTTGGGCACCTTGAGCACGGCGCCGAAGAAGGGAACGAGCACGATACCGAGGATCAGCATCACCACGTTGCTCATCAGGTAGGCGATGAAGATGCCGCCGGCCACGTCCGGGTTGTAGCGAAACAGCTCGGGGCCGGGAAAGAAGCCGAGCAGGAACAAGGCGCCGAGCAGGACTGCTGTCGAAGCGTCGCCGGGGATGCCGAGGCTGAGCGAGGGGATCAGCGCCCCGCCACAGGTGCCATTGTTGGCAGCCTCGGTGGCGACCACACCGCCTTCCTCGCCCTCCCCGTAACGCTCGTTCGGTCGGGCCATGCGTTTGGCGACCGCATAGGAGATGAAGGCCGAAATGTCGCCGCCCGCGCCGGGAATGGCCCCGAAGAACGTGCCCACGAGCGCCGAGCGGACGAGGTTGAACTTGTGGCGCAGAATAAGGCGCAGGGCGCGGAACGAGGTCTTCAGCTTCTGGATTTGCGGGCGGGCAAGGAAATCGCCCTTCTCGATCTGGAAGAACAGCTCCGACAGCGCGAACAAGCCCACCACGACCGCCACCAAGTTGGGGCCGGAGGTGAGATTGAAGTTCCCGAAAGTGAAGCGGTAGGCGTTAGTGAACTCGTCGGTGCCCACCGTGGCGAGCACCAGCCCGAACCCGCCCGCGATCAGCCCCTTGATCGCCGAGCCCTCGGAGACGATGGCGATTGTCAGGAGGCCGAGCAGCGCCATCGCGGCGTATTCCGGCGGGGCGAACCTGAGCGCGAAGGCCGCGAGGATCGGCGAGAAGAACAGCAGGATCAACCCGGAGATCAGCCCGCCGAGGGCCGAGGCTGTGATCGACAGTCCGATCGCGTCCTGGCTGCGGCCCTTCTGCGCCAAGGGGTAGCCGTCAAACAGGGTTGCGGCCGCGAGCGGCGTGCCGGGGATACGCAGAAGGATCGCCGAGATCGAGCCGCCCGCCGAGCCACCGACATAGATCGCGATCAACATGCCCATCCCAGCGATCGGCGGCAGGTGGAAGGCCACTGGCAGCATCAACACGATGCCCATGAGCGGCCCGAGGCCGGGAAGCACACCGATCACGAGCCCGGCGACGACACCGAAGATCGTGAGCGCCAGAGCGCTGAGGTTGAAGAAGAGCGGGGCGCCTTCACGGAGGAGTTCGAACATTATGGCCTACCCAAAAACTGCAATTTCTGCAAAGCCTACCGGCAGCACCACGTTCAGGAGCCCCTCAAAGACGGCGGCGACGCCGAGCGAAAACCCGAGAGCGGCGACGATGGACGCGATCCAGCCGAGACCCAAAAGGCGCATCAGTATCGTTAGCAGCACTGGCGTCAGCAGGTGATATCCGACGTATGGCAGCGCCACGAGATAGACCACGAACAGCAAGGTGGCGGTGAGCGCCAGGCGGGTGGTGGGCGTGGTCGAAAGCGGGCTCGGCGCCGTCACCAGTCCCATGAGAATGCGCAGGATGTTGACCACGGCAAGGCCAGCGAGGATCCAGGCGATGATCCTGGGGAAAACCGCGGCGTTCTCCAACGGGCCGCCGCTCGCTACGCCCTGCTCGGCCAGGTTGGTGGCCGCCTGGTAGAAGATCACCAGCGGCACGGCCGCGAAGAATACCCAGGCGACGACATCCCAGGCGTGCGACTTCAGCCGCGCCATGCGCCTCTCCTCCTTGCGAACAAACCGGGCGACCGCGATCAGCGGCCGCCCGTCCAAAACGATAGCCCGACCGCCTATTGCGCGTCGAGTTTCTGCTTTTCCCAGTCGATCGCGTCGATCCCGCTCTGCAACTCGGCCGCAACCGGGCCCACGATATCGGCATATTGCTCGGGCGCAAACAGCGTCGGCACGTAGCCCATATCGAGCAGTTTCGCCTGGACGTCCGGGTTGTTGACCACGGCGCCCATCGCTTCACGCAGAGTGGCCACGACGTCCTCCGGGGTCTCCTTGCGCACCAGCCACCAGTTCCAGCCCATCGGCGAAAGGTCGTGCATGCCGGTTTCAACGCCGAACGACCCGATCAGCGGCGCGCCATCGTAGGTCTTCGATGAATCCTCGAGATCGGACAGAACGGCGAGGATCTTCATGTCCGCCTTGTTGATATTGTAGACGCCGGGATTGGTGACCATGAAGTCGAGGACCCCGCCGCGCATGTCGCGCACGGCCACGTCGATCTCCGGGTAGGGCACGAGCTGCGCGAACACGTCTTCGACCTGCATCACCTTGGCCGCGACCATGTGCGGAAGCGCGCCTGCGCTGCCCGGCGAATAGCGGAGCTCACCGGGGTTGTCTCGCATGTAGGCGACGAGGGCCGTGAAATCCTCAAACCGGTCTTCGTCGGCGCGCACCGCGATCGCAAAACTGTTGGAGGTCGCCGACCACAGCGGCGTGTAGTCTTCGTACGACCAGTCGGCATTGCCCTGCATCGGTTGCAACACCAGCGGCGCCACGTAGCCGTCGAAGATCGTGTAGCCGTCAGCGGGCCGCGCGAGGGCCGCTTCGAACGCCTTCACACCGCCGGCGCCGGGGGTGGAGACCACCGAGATGTTGACCCCGAGTTCGGTGCCCAACGCGTCGGCGATGACCTGGCTCGCCGCCATGGTGGCGCCGGGCGCCCAGGGGTAGATGTTTTCGATATTGCGCTCGGGGAAATCGGCGAAGGCCGGGCCGGCGAGTACCGCCGTGCCGAGCGCAAGTGCGGTGAGTTTACCTGACAGGTTCATGGTTTTCCTCCCTAGTGGATGTCAGCATGTGGTCGAGGCCGTACCAGCGGTAGACCTCCGGCGGGGTATCGTGGCGAACGAGTTCGGCGATCGCGGCCGCAAGCAGCCGTTCCTCCATGACGGCGTCGCGGTAGGGCCGTTCCTGGTGCGGGTCGGTCGCCAGGTCGTAGAGCGTGGTGCCAAGATCGGCAAAGCCGATGCCGTCGTTCATCGGCACCCGCTTGGCGTTCGGCAGCGCCGCATAGGACAGGAGCGGCAGCCCGCGGGTAAAATCGAAGCCCGGGTGCAACTCGGCGGTCGCAAGTTCTTCGCCGGAAAACGGCCACGACATGTGTTGCGGCGCGAGCGTGTATTCGCGCAGGCCCTCGGCGGTCACATCGGGCGGGGAAAAGTAGAGCGCGTGGCGTCCGTCAGTCACCCCGAGCGGGCCGCTGTAGACGGCGAAGAGCGCCACGTCGCGTCCCGGCGCCTGTGCACTCGCGACAACGGGGCCGAGATCCATCGCGCGTACCTCCGCCGGCACCGGCGCGCCGTGCAGGCCGAGGAAGGTGGGCATCAGGTCGTGCGTCTGGGTCAACGCCCGGCGCCGCTGCCCGGCCGCTTCGGGTGCCCGCGGATCGTGGACGATCAGCGGGATATGCGTCAGCTCCTCGAAATACGGCATTCGGCACTTGCCCCACCATTCATGCTCGGAAAGCAGGAAGCCGTGGTCGGTGGAGACGACGAGCGCAGTGTCCTTCCACATGTCGTGGGTGTTGAAGTAGTCGAGCAATCGTCCCAGGTATTCGTCGCACATCGCCACCAGCGCTGCGTAATTGGCGCGGATCTCGGCAATCTCGTCAGGGCTCTCCGCGACCCGGTCATAATGCGGCCAGTCGAGGGCGCCGCCTGCATAATTCGTCTTGTAGGCCTCGCGGAAGCGGTCGGGGGCGTGGAACGGCTCGTGCGGGTCGAAACATTCAAGCATCATCAGCCAGTCGTCGCCGTCGCGGTTGCGGTCGAGGAAATCGAAGGCGGAAGCGAAGCATTTCGCGCCGGGGAAATCCTCCTCGCGTTCGATCACCTGCCGGTTCACCATCGCCTGGAAACGCTTGTCGGCCTTGTCGAGCTTGTAGTGCTTGTCCGAGTAGGCCTCGCGGAAAGCGTCGAGTGGTGGGGTCGTATCGGCGATCCAGGGATCGTATTCCTGGCCACGGATGTACTCCCAAGTATTGAACCGGGTGTGGTAGCCGTACCCGCCGTCCTCGAAATAGTGCAGATGGTCGGTAATCAGGTGGGTGTGGATCCCCTGCTCCTTAAGGATCTCGGCAAACGAGTTGTCGTACGGTTCAAGCGGCCCCCAGGACCGATGCGGGAAACTCAGCCGGCCGGTGTGGATGTCGCGCCGGGCCGGCATACAGGGCATTGAGCCCACGTAGTGCCGCTCAAAGGTCACGGCCCGCGCCGCGAGGCGATCGAAGTTGGGCGTGGCGACGGAGGTACCTCCATACGCCTGCAGCGCCAATCGGTTGAGGCTGTCGAACAGGACGTACACCGTGCGCATTCGAATCTCCTCTCCGAGAGCAGGATGGACAGAAAGTCATGATAATGTACAATCGAAGAACCTTGGATATTGATAAGGGCTATTTATCATGCGGCTCGAGAACCTGCTGAGCCGGCGGCTCTTGCAGTTCCTCGCGATCTACGAAGCGGGCAACGTTCACCGTGCGGCGCAGGCGTTGGCTCTAACCCAACCGGCCGTCACCATGAGCCTCAAGCAACTCGAAGCTGACACCGGCACCGTGCTGTTCGAACGCTCCACACGCGGGCTCGCGCCTACCTCGGCGGGCGACGCGCTCTATGCCTATGCCTGCACTCTCAGGCAGGGCGCGGAATATGCGCTGGAGGAGATCGCCGATGAAGCGGCGGGCAACGCCGGGCTTCTGAGGATCGGGGCGGGCGTGGGCTGGACGACAACGATCATCCCGGGTGCTCTGATCGAGCTCAACCGGCAGTTTCCCCGGCTGCGCCTGGAACTGGTTACCGGCGTGGCGGACCAACTCGCGCGGCTGTTCGAAACCGGAAGGGTAGACCTCGCGATCGGCGCGGGTGCCAACGGTCCCGCTACCGCTCCCGACCATTGCGAGGACTTCCTGGCCGACCTGCCGATGGTGGCGGTCGCTGATCGCGAAAGCCCACTTTCGCGCCAACCGAAGGTGACGATTGCCGAGCTTGCTGCCGCGCGCTGGGCCGGTTTTTACGAGGACGACGCCTTCGTCCACCACGCGACCCATTTCCTCGCGGCCCACGGCCTGCGACCACCGCGGATTGCGATGCGGTCGAACTCCGTGCACGCCTTGGCAGAATTCGTGCGCGGAACGGGGATGGTCATGATCGTGATCTCGTCGCTGACCGAGCGGGTAAAAGCGGCGGGTCTGGTCCAGCTGCCGGTCGAGGCATCGCTCTGGAGCGTCCCGGTTAGCCTGCGCTACCGCAAACTCGCGATGCGCAGCGCCCCGATCCGTGTCCTGGCGGAACTGATCAGCGCGCGCGTCAGAGAAGTCGCCCTCCACGCAACAACGACCTCGCGGACCCCGCCAACCTGACGCCAAAGATCCGGCGCAGGCAGCCCCGGTAATAAATGCGCTCATGCTCCGAGGAGGCCGCCGAGATTGGCCAGCGCCCTGTGTTCAGGCCGACGGCCCACGGACCCTGAAACCAGACGTCCGACTCTAGCGCGACCAGGGTCCGCAAGAATTCGGTCTGAATGTCAGTTCCGTATTCGTCGCGGGCCACGCCGCAATGCGCGGCAATGGTCTGCTATCCACCCTCATTGTCTGATGCTGCGGCCATCACGAATGTCNNAAGGGCTCGTTGCCATCATCTGAGTCTTTCTATCGGATGACCGTTTCGTCCCGCTCAACGGACGTCGTGTTGGCCAACGCCCTTCAACGCAGACGCGCGGGTCCAGGGCGCCAGGAGGTTTGCCCGAAATGATTGTTCTGGCTCGAAATGAACACATGATCCGCATCCGCCACTTGTTCCCGACAACGCACCGGGCCCTACCATCGGAAACCGGGCGGAAGTCAGGATTGGGCCAGCCACCATAGCCCGCGTTTCTAGCCCTCAGGGATAGGGCATTTGAATCTTTATCAATCGGCCTCGTGCAATTCTGCTTGGAAAAACAATACCTCAATGAGTCTCAGCTATTGTGCGGGACCACCCAGGTACCGCAATGGCCGTTCTCGGAGCAATTCCTGACCGCGTGGACGGTATTGAGAGGTGACGGCTGTTCGAGCCGGCATCGGAAGAACCGTGGGCCGCCCTCCAGCAGTTCTGCGCAAGCGGGCATTCCATTATCGGCCCTTGAGGGTGGTGCGGCCGGGCTTGGCAGAGTGAGCATGTCGCTGTCGATCGAACTCGATGGGCGCGCATTGTGCCCCACGTCGAGTGCAGGGGTGCTGCCGCCCGTGGCCGCGGCGTCGGCTGCCGTGGCTGATTCCAAAGATCCGTTGCGCTGCTGCCGTTGCGCTGCTGTCCAGAAGGGCAGCGTCTAGTTCAGGTCTGTCGACCGTACCCGCTGCGGGTTTCCGCGCAGCAGGTTAGCACCGCGGAGTTTTTGCCCAAGTTTTGTCAAATGATCAAAGATGGTGCAAAAGCGAGGCGTATCCCTCGCCTTTGCAGATTTGTTGACGGGTGTTGAAACGCTCGACTGCTGGCTTCGACAAACGTTCCCGAAATGCTCTTTATGTTGAGCCAAAACTCACGTCTTGCGCCCTCTGCAGTGCAGCATGGCGCGTCCTCGCCACGGCGTTTTCGGCCCCGCCAAGTTCTGGTTCGACACGCCGGCGAGACCCAACTTGGACCACACCACGCGCGGCGCGATCGACCGCCCGGCGCCGCGGCGACTTGGTCGAGGCCCTATGCGATACCTACAACCGCATGTTGAAGCGCCCGAAAGGCGACCCCAACCCGACACCTCAATACGTGGAAAGCTTCAAGGCGGAAAACGCGACCGAACCGAAGCTGGCGCGCGCCGCACGCCTCCTCAAGGGGCTGCACGCCCGCATGGCCGAGACTTGCCCCGCCACGGGCCGGGTTCCCGGTATCCGTGGTTTCGTCGGCACGAGATTCGGAAAGCCGGCGCCGACGGTCGAGGTCGGCTTCGTCAACGTGCCGCACGAGCAGGACCACGCCCCGAGCTACTTGTTGTCGGCGACGCCCCATTTGCAGGTCTACGGCCGGATATTCAAGAACGTGGAGCTCCGTGTGCTGGAGGACGAGCAGCCCCCCAATTTGGAGGTCATCCGCATCCCTGAGAGGGGCACCATGTCGCAGTTGCTTGAAGATCAGGCGCTGACGAAAACCGGAAAACAACTCGCGGACAACATCAGCATGCTTGCTGGCGGCGTGATGAACACCGCCGAAGGCGAATTCGACGTTCTGGTCGTGGCCAAGAAAGAGGTCAAAAAGAAGCTCATGAAGTCCATCGACCGCAGCCGCGTCACCTACGACCACTTCGGGAACTTGCAGGGCAAGAACCATTACAAGACGGCGAAGCTCGAGGTGATCGCCGGGATCCGGGTCCCGCTACCAATTGATTTGAAGACGCGGGCCGAAACAATCCTGGGAGCGGCCATCGACATCGGCGACCCGGATTTTTGGCCGAAGCGCCCGTTCATCGAGACGCCAAGGAACGGGGGCGAGCCGAGGGTGATGTACGATTGCACTCACCGCGACCCGACGATGCGCGCTCTTCTCAGGGCGATTTTGCACGCCGAGATCGTCCAGGCCGACCGCCTGCGCGCCAGGCGGAGGCCCGACGAGGAGCTGACGCTGGTCCTAATCAACACGGTGGATCTCTCTGCCTATGGTGTCGTCATCGACGAGCACCTGGTGCTGAACCCAAACCGGCACTGGTACGCCGCGATGGCCGAGCGCGGCGTGGTTCCCGATCTCGACCACCCAAAGTTGGGCAGCAGTCTCAACGCGCTGATCTACGGCGCCCTGCCTGCCGTCTTTGCCAACATCAAGCAAGTGAACAATGTCCGCAACCGCAGCTCCAGTCCGAACGGTGAGCACGGCTTCCCGTTGCCGCAGGCGATGTGGGTTTGGCCAAAAGGCGGGCGGGGACGGGAGCCTGTTTGGGTCGACGCGCCCAACAAAAAGGCCGCGGCCGAGCCGCTAGAGGAGGTTTTCCCCGACGCAGTGGAGATCAAGCGCCGCAACCAGAAAAGGGAAAGGAGACGCCATGGATCAGGATGATCTTCCTGCCGCTTAGCGCGAGGTGCCGAGGAAATCCTACCTTTCGAAACAGACGCTGCGGCGGCGTGGCCGGGCGCACTGGTTCGTGCGCCTCGCGGAGAAGGGCTTCGTGCCCGCCCCCTGCTCCCCCTACGGCAGCCACAAACTGATCGCTGCCTGCCCGCCAGAGCTGTTCGACAACCCCCACCAGGTGACGAGGTGCCGGCAGCGCAATCGGCGGGATCTCCTGGCCCAGACCGGCTTCAACCACTGCACCAGGATGAAGCTCAGGCTTCCCGACCTGAAGCGCGCGATGCCCGTCCGGGTGAATGCCCCGACGCCCCGCACAGCCGCCGATCTGTTGAAACCCGTGCTGCCAGAGGGCTCGAAGGTGGAAGAAGGTTGATGAAAAAGTGGTACCTCGGTGGTACCTCAGCGCCCTCCGCCCGCCCAAAAACCCAAGAGTAGTGCCCCTCAAGTCCCTGTTTTTATTTAGTTTTTCAG
This sequence comes from Paracoccaceae bacterium, assembly GCA_003545125.1. Lineage (GTDB taxonomy): Bacteria > Pseudomonadota > Alphaproteobacteria > Rhodobacterales > Rhodobacteraceae > Sinisalibacter. The sequence goes on along the minus strand of DQCI01000192.1, from coordinate 618 downwards.
TGGTGAGCCGTGTAGGATTCGAACCTACGACCCACTGATTAAAAGTCAGTTGCTCTACCAACTGAGCTAACGGCCCACTGCGGAGGGCTGACTAGAACGGCTGCGCTGGGGGGTCAAGCCAAAATTCCCGCTCGAGGCAAAAAGCTTGGCCGATCGCGCTCGCCCCGTCCTGCGTCCCCCTGCGCCTCCCCTTGCGCCCCACCCGCACCCGGTTGGCTTTTTCCGCCGCCTGCGCCTATATGCCAGCCCATGAGCGACATGCGCCCCGATAACGGCCTCGCCTTCATGAAATGGCACGGCGCCGGCAATGACTTCGTGATCATCGATTCACGGGCGCGCGAGGCCGTGGTCACCGAAGCCATCGCCCGCGGCATGGGCGACCGCAATCGAGGTGTGGGTTTCGACCAGCTCGCCGAGATCCGCTCCTCGGAGCTGGCCGACATCGAGCTCGACTTCTGGAACAACGACGGCAGCCGCGCCGAAGCCTGTGGCAACGCCACCCGCTGCGCGGCGCGCTACATCTTCGACCAGACCGGCAAACCCACGCTCATGATCCGCACCGTGCGCGGGCTGCTCGAAGCCCGGATCGACGCCGGCGAGGTAAGCGTCAACATGGGG
>DQCI01000321.1:9825-11759 GCA_003545125.1 Paracoccaceae bacterium | reverse complement strand
CCCCACCTTGCGGCGCCTGCGCGCCGGAGGGGCGGCAATTCGAGTGACCGCGGCGGGGACGTCGTTTGGGCAGGTGCAGGAGGCCGGTTGGACGAGCGCTTGCGGTCCTGAAGTCCCAAAAAAACTCGCGGTTATGACGCTACTTCCACGCCGGCAGGGAGAACCGGTAGCTCACGCCGAGGCCGAAGGAGACGTTTTCGAAGACGTTGTAGGCGTCCGGATCGATATACTGGCCGAGCGAGACCGTCTTGCCGACCTGCGCGTAGAGCGAATAGCGGTCGGACAGGTTGTAGTTGAACCCGACCGAGGGGTAGATGAGGGGGCCGGGGTCGAGGCCGGCGTCGTTCATGCCGTAGAGCACCTGGGTATAGGCCTGGACCCGGTCGGAGAACATCGGGTCGAACTCCCAGCCGATGCCGGCGAGCCCCTCGACATAGCCGGCCGTGCCCCTGAAATCGTTGGTGGCGGCGGCGATCTGGATCGGGATGTACCAGTGGTCGTCGATTTTGTAGTCGAGCTGGACGGTGGCGAGGTAGAGGTCGTCGAGCGTGCCGCCGTCATACTCGATATTGGTCAGCACGCGCTCGAACAGGTTGACCCGGACGCCGCTGAGCCCCACGCCGCCTTGGTCGTTTTCCGGGGTCTGTGCCTGGGCGGCGGAGGGCAGGTGGTAATTGACGCCGAGCCCGAGCGACCAGTTTTTCGACGCGCCCATCGGTGCCCAGAAATACCCCGCCGAGGCCGACACGCCGAGGCTGTTCGAGAACATGTATTCGGCTTTGACCTTGGGGTAGACCACCAGCCCCGGGCCGGTGTCGAAGGCATCGGTCACCCAGCCGCCGGAGCCGACGCCGACCTGGCCGTAGAGGTTGAACCGCGGCGTCAGTTTGATGCGGCGACCAAACCCGCTCTGGGCCTGATTATACCAGATGAGGCCGGAATAACCGAGATCGAGGCCGAAGAAATAATAGTTGTTGGCGTCGAAGAACTGCGAGACCTGGGGCGAGACCATGCCGATGTTGCCGGTATAGTCTCCGGCCGGGTCGATCTGGGTGACGTTGCTGAATTCGAAGGACACGACCGTCTCGTTGCCAAGCAGGCCGGTGTCCGGCGGGGCAATTCGTTTCCCGGCGTCTGAATAGGATCCGGCCTTGAACGACAGGGGTTTTTGCAGGAAGAACGTGAAGGTCCGGTCGTCGATCAAGGAGTCGGCGATTGAGATGTCGGAATAGTTCACCCCGACCTGGACCGGGCCGAAATCGTACCCGATGCCGGCATATTTCTTGACATAGGTGCCGGTGCCGGAGAGCTCCTGGATACCCAGGTAGTTGGTGCCGCCCGCGCCGGCGCCGAGGGCCACGCCGGCGTCGACGAACCAGTCGCCGAATATTTTCTTCTGTGCGTGAAGCGTGAGATCGGCGGCGAAAAAGCCGCCGTAGTCGCCCTCGATCATCGGGGTGCTGTAGCCGATGCCGGCGAAAAACCAGTCGTTCAGCCGGTGCAGGTAATGGATCCCGAACAGATCGAAGCCACTCCCGTCGGCGAGGTCGATTGATTGATAATCCAGCACGACCATGTCGGAGGTCTCGTGCAGAAGGCTCTGTTCCGGCGGCAGGGTGCCGGTGTCTTCGAGCCGCACGGTGTCTTCGGCCATCGCGGCCTGGCCGCCGCAGATGAGACAGAGAATGGCGAAATGAGACTTCGACATAGCGGCGTGTCTCCGAAGTTGGTTTTCCCCCTTCGACCGCGCGGAGTCCGGTGGACTAAATCGAAAAAGTGCAATTCGATTCTCGGCGAAGGCACTGGTGCGGTGTTGCCGTGAGCCTAGGCGGCGGGGGACAGAGGGGGCAAGGGGCGGTTCGGAGTCTCGGGTTTGCCGAGACGACCCGTGACAAAAAGGCCGCGCGGGCGGGCGGCGGGCCAGGCGTCTGCCG
>DQCI01000321.1:7204-9768 GCA_003545125.1 Paracoccaceae bacterium | reverse complement strand
GGCGAACTCGCCGTGCAACTGGTCGAGTGCGGCCTGGTGGATGAACTTCGGGTCGGCCTTGCCGCCGTCGCGCCAGCTTGTGTCGGCGTTTTGGGCGACTGCGGCGCAGGCGTCGTGGACGAGCTCCACCGTGAAGCCGAGGTTGGCGGCCATGCGCACCGTGGTGGAGACGCAGTGGGGGGTGGTGAGGCCGCAGATCACCAGGTGCTCGATCCCCGCCGCGCGCAGGTCGGCCTCAAGCGTTGTGCCGATGAAAGCGCTGTTGACGTGTTTGTCGTAGACCGGTTCGCCGGGCAGGGGCTCCACGGCCGGGTGGAAGTCGATCCGCCCGGTCTCGGGGTGGAGCGGCGAGGCGGGATTGGTCGAGAGGTGGCGGACGTGGAAGACCGGCGCGCCGGCCGCGCGCCAGTGGGCGAGCAGGCGGCCGGCGTTTTCTTCGGCGTGCGGGTTGTTGCGCTTGCCCCAGGAGGGGTCGGCAAAGGCGGCCTGGATGTCGACGAGGACAAGGGCTTTGCGGGGCGCGGGCATCACATGTTCACGCGGCTGGTCGGCGAGCGGTAGTTGATCCGCCGCACCGAACCCGACTTCGAGCGCATCAGCAGGGTTTCGGCCTCGATCCAGCCGGGCTCGTGCTTGAGGCCGGCGACGATGGAGCCGTCGGTGACGCCGGTGGCGGAGAAGATCACGTCGGCCGTGACCAACTCGTCTCGTTCGTAGATCTTGTCGAGATCGGTGATGCCGGCTTTGGCGGCGCGCGCCTTCTCGTCGTTGTTGCGGAAGATGAGCCGGCCCCACATCTGGCCGCCCATGCATTTCAGCGCGGCAGCCCCCAGCACACCTTCCGGCGCGCCGCCCGAGCCCATGTACATGTCGATGCCGGTGAGATGGGTTTCCGCGGTGTGGATGACGCCGGCGACGTCACCGTCGGTGATCAGGCGGATGGCGGCGCCGGTGGAGCGGATCTCGGCGATCATCTCTTCATGGCGGGGACGTTCGAGCACGCAGACCGTGATGTCATCGGGCTTGCAGCCGCGTGCCTTGGCCAGCGCCGCGATCCGCTCGGCGGGGCTCATCTCGAGGCTGACGACGTCTTTCGGGTAGCCCGGGCCGATGGCGAGCTTGTCCATGTAGACGTCGGGGGCGTGCAGCATCGTGCCGCGCGGCGCCAGCGCGATCACGGTGAGCGCGTTGGGCATGTCCTTGGCGGTCAGCGTGGTGCCTTCCAGCGGGTCGAGGGCGATGTCGACCTCGGGGCCGTTGCCGGTGCCGACCTCTTCGCCGATGTAGAGCATCGGCGCCTCGTCGCGTTCGCCTTCGCCGATCACCACCGTGCCCTTGATGTCGAGCAGGTTGAGCTGATTGCGCATCGCGTTGACCGCGGCCTGGTCAGCCGCTTTCTCGTCGCCGCGCCCGACCAGCTTGTAGGAGGCCACCGCCGCGGCCTCGGAAACGCGGGCGAGGCCGAGCGAAAGCATGCGGTCGGCAAACACGACGGGAGAAGCGGTCATTTGGGTACCTTTCAGAAAATGAGTTCCCAACCCTCCTAGCAGCGCGCTATGCCGGGGCCAAGGCACCGGCAGCGGGGTTTGCGCTATCATCGCCGCGATTGCCGCGTTGGAGGGTTTTGCACGTGCGTGCGGTTGTGCTTGGTGGCTACGGATTGATCGGGGCGGCCTGCGTGCGCGGGCTGCAGGGGGCGGGTTTTGCGGTGACCGGCATCGGCCGCTCGGCGCGCGCCGCCCGGCGCTCGGGGCTCGCGGTCGACTGGATCGTCGCCGACATCGGGCGAATGCCGGTCAGCGCGTGGCGCGACGCGCTCAAAGGCGCGGACGTGGTGGTGAATGCCGCCGGTGCGCTCCAGGACGGGGCGCGCGACGATCTATTCGGCGTCCACGTCACTGCTGTCGAACGGATGGCGGCGGCGCTTGCGGGCACCGAAACCCGCGTGGTGCAGATCTCGGCGGCGGGTGTGCGGGCGGACGCGCCGAGCGCGTTTTTCGCCACCAAGGCACGGGGCGATGCGGCGCTCATGGGATCGGGGCTCGACTGGGTGATCCTGCGGCCGGTTCTGGTGCTTGCGCCGAGTGCTTACGGCGGCACCGCGCTCTTGCGCGCGGCCGCCTCGCTGCCGGGGGTGGCGCCGCGGGTGATGTCCGAGGCCCGCGTGCAATGCGTGTTTGTCGACGATCTTGCCGGGGCGGTGGTGGCCGCCGCGACGGGCCGGGTCGCGGGCGGAACGGTCGCGGATCTGACCGAAACCGGGGTACGGAGCCTGCCCGACACGATCCTGGCGCTCAGGGCGTGGCTGGGCTGGGCGCCGCCGCGCTTTTTGCTGCCGGTGCCGCGCGCGGCTCTGCGGCTGGTCACGGCGGCGGCGGATATTGTGGGGCGACTGGGGTGGCGTTCGCCGTTGCGCCGCAACGCCGTTGCAGCGCTGGAGGCGGGCGTGACGGGCGATCCGGGGCCGTGGGCGGCGGCGGGCGGACCGCCGTGCCGGGGGTTAGATCAAATCCTCGCTTCGATGCCCGCGACGTTGCAGGACCGGTGGTTCGCGCGCGCCTGGG
>DQCI01000321.1:2177-7101 GCA_003545125.1 Paracoccaceae bacterium | reverse complement strand
GGCCAGGGGCCGCGGCGCTGGCGGTCGGGCTGGGGGCGCTGGTCGATCTCGGCCTCGGGCTCGGCATTCTCTGGCGGCGCTGGACGGCGGCGGCGAGCCTGGGGATGATCGGGGTGTCGCTCGGCTACATGGGCGGCGCGGCGTTGTTTGCGCCCGATCTCTGGGCCGACCCGCTCGGGCCGATGGTGAAGGTTGTCCCGGGGATCGGCCTTGCGCTGTTCACGGCGATGCTGGCGGAGGACAGATGAGCTTTGAGATCCTGCTTTTCCTGCACGTCTTGGGCGCGACCGTGCTGCTCGGCACCGGCGCCGGGATCGCGTTTTTCATGTTTGTTTCCAACCGATCACGGGACCCGGCGCTGATCGCCCATGTGGCCGGGATCGTGGTGCTGGCGGATACGGTGTTCACCGCGACAGCGGCGGTGGCCCAGCCGATCACCGGATATCTGCTCGCGCGCAGCGCCGGTTGGCCGCTGCTCGACGGCTGGGTCGCCTGGGCGCTGCTGCTTTATGTTTTCGTCGGCGTGTTCTGGCTGCCGGTGGTCTGGATCCAGATCCGGCTGCGTGACCTGGCGCGGGCCGCGCGTGACGCGGGCGGGCCGCTGCCGGACCGCTACCGCAGGCTCTACCGGATCTGGTTCGCCTGCGGGTTCCCGGCGTTTTTTGCGGTGCTGGCAATCGTCTGGCTGATGCTGACGAAACCGGTGGGATAGGGGCCCGGCGGGGGCGACCGGGCCGGACCTCTGGGGGCTGGACCTCTGGGGGCCGGACCTCTGNNNNCTCTGGCGTGCCGTGCGCGCTATGCGCGCAGCAGGAAGGGGTCGGGGTTCCAGTGGGTGAACGGGATCTCGGGGCCTTCCCAGGTCTGCGCGATCTCGTGGGCATGGACGTGCGTCCCGCCGGCCGTCTTGAGGACCTCGATCGCCCGGGCCTCGGCGGCGGCGTCGCTCACGGCCACCCAGAGCAGGATCCCGCCGGCCTGGATATTGTCTTCCAGCCGGTCTGCCTCGGCCTTGCCGATGCTGCGCGCGAGCACGGCGCCGAAGCCGCCGCCGACCGTGCCGCCCGCGGCCGCGGCCAGCAGCGCCATCGCCACGGCACCGCCGCTGGCGACGACGGCGGCGGCCCCCGCCATTGCGCCGACGTACAGCGGCAGCCCGATGGCGGCGCTTTCCTCGACGCTGCGGTCGGCCTTGCCGACGAAGGTACGGCGCGGGACGTTCGGATCGTCCTCGATGTCTTCGATCGGCTCGAACCGGTGGCCGAGTTTTTCGGCGACGGCGGCGGCGATGGCGGCGGAGGCGGCCATGATGCTCAGGCTGGTCTGTGCAAAGCCGGCCCGGGCGAGATCGTCGACGGCGGCTTCGAGTGCGCCCGCGTCGTGAAAGACCGCAACCACTTCACGAACCTTGCGGGGGTCATCTTCTCGTTCCAACATAGCGATTCTCCCGTCTGGTTGACTGTCGCTGATCGGCATTCGCACGATATTTGACCCTTTTAGATACGGCGGTTTGGCCGGTGTGCCAGCGCGGTAGTATGTCCGGACTTTGGCTCACGTCGGGTTTTGCGGTCGCGGCGGCAGCGCGCGTGGTGCACGCAACCGGCGGCCCGGCGGGCGCTGGCCGGGGCCGGAGGTTTACGCCCGGTCCTTCGTCCGGTCCCGGCCGGGGCGGTCGATCACCGGCTGGCCGGCGCGGCGGTGCCAGCCCCAGCCCCAGCCCCAGCGACGGCGCGCGCGGCGCGGTCGCGGGTCACACCTCCTCGATCCGGATCGCCACCGGGGCGGAGGCGACGACCGGGTTGGTGGCGAGGCGTTCCAGCGCCTCGTCGACCTGGGAACGCGCACATTTGTGGGTCACGAAGATCACCGGCGCGGTGGGTTCCTTGTGGCCGTGCTGGCGCATCCGGTCGATCGAGACGCCAGCATCGCCGAGCATCGCGGCGACCTTGGCCATGGCGCCGGGTTTGTCCTGCAATTCCATGCGGATGTAATAGGGCGCCGGGACCACGGCGCGGGCCGGTTTGGCCTTGGCGAGGGTCGCGGCCGGCTGGCCGAAGGTGGCGACCCGGAAGCCGCGGGCGAGGTCGATCACGTCGCCCATCACCGCACTCGCGGTCGGGCCTTCGCCGGCGCCGGGGCCGCGCAGCACGATCTGCTCGACCATGTCGCCCTCGATCACCACCATGTTGGTGCCGCCCTCGAGTGCCCCGAGCGGCGAGGCGGCGGGCAACAGGCAGGGGGACATGCGCTGTTCGAGGCCACGGCCGGTCATCTGGGCCACCCCCAGAAGCTTGATCCGGTAGCCCATTTCGGCGGCCTCCTCGATATCGCGCAGCTCGATCTGCTCGATCCCCTCGAGCTCGACCGCATCGAAATCCACCCGTGTGCCGAAGGCGATGGCGGCGAGCAGGCTGAGCTTGTGGCCGGCGTCGATACCGCCGACGTCAAGCTGCGGGTCGGCTTCGAGGTAGCCGAGCTTGTGAGCCTCCTCGAACAGCGCGTTGTAGCCCTGGTGGGTCGCTTCCATCCGGGTCAGGATGTAGTTGCAGGTGCCGTTCATCACCCCCATGACGCGGGTGATCTCGTTGCCCGCCAGCCCCTCGGTCAGCGCCTTCACGACCGGGATGCCGCCGGCGACGGCGGCCTCGAACCGCAGCACCGCGCCGCTGGCCTCTGCCGCTTCGGCCAGGTCCTGGCCGTGGTGGGCGAGCAGCGCCTTGTTGGCGGTGACGACGTGCTTGCCATTTGCGAGGGCGGTTTCGACCGTGGCCTTGGCCGGGCCGTCGGAGCCGCCCATCAGCTCGACGACCACATCGACGTCGTCGCGGCGCGCGATGGCGACGGGATCGTCCTCCCAGGCATAGTGGGCGATATCGACGCCGCGGTCCTTGTCGCGGCTGCGGGCGGACACGGCGGCGATCTCGATCGGTCGGCCGGCGCGGGCCTCGAGCAATTTGGCATGCTTGCGCACGATGCGAACGACGCCGACGCCGACGGTGCCGAGGCCTGCGATGCCGAGGCGAAGGGGGCTTTGGGACATGGGGGGCGGCCTCCGGTGGTCTCGTTGTGGGGATCTGTCGCGCCCGGGGATAGCGAATGCGCGGGGGGCGTGCAATGCGGGTGGAGATATGCGGCCCGGAATCCCCGCGCGATCGCCCGGCTGTGGGCGGGGGGCGAAATCCGTACGGATTTCGGGTCGGAAATCTGAAGATTTCCGTGCCGGTTTCCGCACGGAAACCGTGGCCGCTGGACAGCGCGCGCTTGAACCCCATATTTGACACATGTCTCTGCCCCCCGGATTCCTTGATGAACTGCGCAATCGCCTGAGCCTGGCTCAGGTGGTCGGCCGTAAGGTCAGCTGGGACATGCGCAAGTCGAACCAGGGCAAGGGCGACATGTGGGCGCCGTGTCCGTTTCACCAGGAAAAGACGGCGTCGTTCCACGTCGACGACAAGAAGGGCTATTACTACTGCTTCGGCTGCCACGAGAAGGGCGACGCGATCTCCTTCGTGCGCGAGACCGAGAACGTCGGGTTCATGGAGGCGGTCGAGATCCTTGCCCGTGAGGCGGGCATGCAGATGCCCGCGCGTGATCCGAAGGCGCAGGAAAAGGCCGACCGGCGCACCGAGCTTTCGCAGGTGCTGGAGCAGGCGGTGCAGTATTTCCGGCTGCAGCTGAAGGCCGGGCAGGGCGCGGGGGCGCGCGAATACCTGGCGCGGCGCGGGTTGAAGGAGGACGCGCAGGAACGCTGGGGGATCGGCTATGCGCCCGACACCCGCACCGGGCTGCTTGGACATTTCAGGGACAAGGGGGTGGCGGAAGAGTTGGTCGTCGCGGCCGGTCTTGCGATCAAGCCCGACCGTGACGATGCGCGCTTCCAGCGCGACGGCGATGCGCGCTTCCAGCGCGACGGCGCCGCCGCCTACGACCGGTTCCGCGGCCGCATCATCTTTCCGATCCGCGACGCCCGGGGCCGGGCGATCAGCCTTGGGGGCCGGGCGCTCGACCCGAACGCGCGCGCCAAGTATCTTAACGGCCCCGAGACGGAGCTGTTCGACAAGGGCCGCTCGCTGTTCAACCTGCAAAGGGCCCGCGAAGCCGCGGGCAAGGGCCAGACGCTGGTTGTGGCCGAGGGCTATATGGACGTGATCGCGCTGGCCGAGGCCGGGTTCGAGGCCAGTGTCGCGCCGCTGGGCACCGCCGTCACCGAGGACCAGCTGCGCCTGATGTGGCGGGTCCACCCCGAACCGATCGTGGCGCTCGATGGCGACACCGCGGGGCTGCGCGCGGCGATGCGGGTGGTCGACCTCGCGCTGCCGCTGCTGGAAGCCGGGCAGTCGTTGCGTTTTTCGATCATGCCCGAAGGGCTCGACCCGGACGACCTCATCAAGGCCGAAGGCGCGGGTGCGATGCGCAAGGTGCTGGACGGCGCGATGCCGATGGTCTCGCTCTTGTGGCGGCGCGAGACCGAAGGCAAGGTGTTCGACAGCCCGGAACGCAAGGCAGCGCTCGACCGCGACCTGCGCGCGGTCATCGCACGGATCAAGGATCCGTCGATCAAGGGCCATTACGGCGAGGAGATCGGGCGGCTCCGGCGGGCGTTGTTCGCGGGGCCCCGGCAATCGGGCCCGGGTGGCGGTGGGCGCGGGCCCTGGCGCAAGGGCCCCGCGCCGTCGCTCGCCGAGACCAAGTCGTCGCTGCTGGCCGCGGCTGCCGGCGAGGTCGAGGAGGTGCTGCGCGAGGCGGTCATTCTGGCGACCTTGATCGTGCATCCCGGGCTGCTGGACCGGTTCGAGAGCGCCTTCGAACGGATCGATATGGCGACCGACGATCACCGTCTGTTGCAGCGCCTGCTGCTCACCCATGCGCATGACTATGGCCAGGAGGCGGTCGATCTGCAGGCCGGTGAGGTGGCCGGTGAGGT
>DQCI01000321.1:0-2139 GCA_003545125.1 Paracoccaceae bacterium | reverse complement strand
TGGCCCGGATCGAGGCGGAGGCGGGCGCCGGGCTGCTCGAGAAGCTGTTCTCGCTCAACCATGTCAAGATCGCGCCCGCACTCCGGCGCCAGGGCGACGGCGCGCTGGCCGAGCTCTGCCTCGCCGAGGAGCTGGCCAAGCTGGAAGCCACCCGCGGCGCGCGGCGCGAGGTCCAGGAGGCGGCAGAGGAGATCGACGCGCTGGCCGACGAGGGGCTGACCTTCCGGCTGTCCGAGGCGGTGAAGGCGCGCGATGCCGCCGCGCGCGGCAAGGGCGAGGACAAACAACTCTACGAACGCGCCGATAACGGTGTGTTGATCGCCAGAGAGGAAAAGGATGCGCTCGACGCGTTGCTTGAAGGAATCGCTTTCGCGAAATCGGGGGGCAAGCCCTCGTGATGTCGCCTTGTTACCGGAGCCGCTTGGGCTTTTCGCGATGCACCCGGGACGGGTTTTAGGCGAGATACCGGGCAACAGATGCGGGTTTCACCGCATTTCGATCAAATCAGCGATTCAGGTTTCCCGCGAATCGTTCTAGGAATCAGGGTCGAAGGGTTGGCGAATCAGTGATTCGCACTATCTTACGACAGACGCAGACCCGCCCAGACCAAGCCCCCAGGAGCCGAGGATCGCCCATGGCCGTCAAGGAAAACGACGACACCAAGGACACCAACGAAGAGGACCAGCCGGTCTCGTCCGATATGGACCAAACGGCGATCAAGAAGATGATCGCCGATGCCCGCGAGAAGGGCTACATCACTTACGACCAGCTCAACAACGTGCTGCCGCCCGACACGGTCTCGTCCGAGCAGATCGAGGATGTGATGTCGATGCTCTCGGAAATGGGCATCAACATCATCGAGGACGAGGAGGCCGAGGAGGCCGACGACGAACCCAAGGGCTCGACCGAGGTGGTCACCACCGGGACCGCCTCGCGCGAAGTCGCCGTGGCCGGCGCCGAGGCGGAGAAGCTCGACCGCACCGACGATCCGGTGCGGATGTATCTGCGCGAGATGGGGTCGGTCGAGCTGTTGTCGCGCGAGGGCGAGATCGCCATCGCCAAGCGGATCGAAGCCGGGCGCAACACGATGATTGCGGGGCTCTGCGAGAGCCCGCTGACCTTCCAGGCCATCACCATCTGGCGCGACGAACTTCTCAGCGAGGAGATCCTGCTGCGCGACGTGATCGACCTCGACGCCACGTTCGGGCGCACGATGGGCGAGGACGACGAGGAGGAAGCGGTGGTTCCGGGAGCCGGCGGCGGCGCCACGCCCGCCGCTGACGGCACGGCCGCGCCGAAGACCGAGGGCGAGGCCCAGCCCGAGCTCGATGCCGACGGCAACCCGATCGTCAAGGAAGAAGACGACGACGACGAGGACGAGCAGGCCAACATGTCGCTCGCCGCGATGGAAGCGGCGCTGAAGCCGCGGGTGCTCGAGATCCTCGACCGGATCGCCGAAGACTACGCGATGCTGTCGGACATGCAGGACGAGCGGATGAGCGCCACGCTCAACGAGGACGGGTCGTTCTCGGCCAAGGACGAGGCGACCTACCAGAAGCTGCGCTCGGAAGTGGTCGAACTGGTCAACGAGCTGCACCTGCACAACAACCGGATCGAGGCGCTGGTCGACCAGCTCTACGGCATCAACCGCCGGATCATGTCGATCGACTCGGCGATGGTGAAGCTCGCCGACCAGGCGCGGATCAACCGCCGCGAGTTCATCGAGGCCTATCGGGGCTATGAGCTCGACCCGACCTGGCTCGACCGGATGACCCAAAAATCCGGCCGCGGCTGGCAGGCGCTGCTCGAACGCTCGACCGACAAGATCCTGGAGTTGCGCACCGAGATGGCGCAGGTCGGCACCTATGTCGGCGTCGACATCCCCGAGTTCCGCCGCATCGTCCAGCAGGTGCAGAAGGGCGAGAAGGAGGCCCGCCAGGCCAAGAAGGAGATGGTCGAGGCCAACCTCCGCCTGGTGATCTCGATTGCCAAGAAATACACCAACCGGGGCCTGCAATTCCTTGATCTCATTCAGGAAGGCAACATCGGATTGATGAAGGCGGTGGACAAGTTCGAATACCGCCGGGGTTACAAGTTCTCGACCTATGCGACCTGGTGGATCCGTCAGGCCATCACGCG
>DQCI01000198.1:11980-18822 GCA_003545125.1 Paracoccaceae bacterium | reverse complement strand
GCGGTGGATGTCAGCGACCGCCGCGAAGCTATCGTCGTCGAATGCCTGCGCGGCCGCGGCCACCGTGTCGTCGGCTGACCGCTTCGAAACAGAAACCTTTACACTCAAAAGAAAAGGATGATCGAAATGCCCTCTTTTCTGAAACATCGCCGGCATCGGTTCGATGCGCTCCATGCGTTGTTGACCGGCGCCACACGCGCGCCCCGCAACGGTGTTCCGGCCAACCTGCGGCGTGACGTGGGGCTGCCTGAAACGCTCGACACCGGGGAGCCCCAATTGTTCGATCCGACCATGGGCGCGGCCCGGCGCCGGGATTGATCGCGTCGCTATCCAAGGAGACATGCCATGTCTGACACCGTTTTCGCCCTGGCCTATGCCGGCCTGGCCGCGTTGCCGACCATGATGCAGCTCGCGCTCGTCGCGGGCGCGCCGTTCGGTCGTTTCACGCTCGGCGGCCGGTTCCCGGGCCGCCTTCCCGGCCCCTGGCGCGGGCTCGCGCTGGTCCAGGCGGGGATGCTCGTCGGCATGGCGCTCGTCGTGCTCGACTACGCCGGGGTGATCGGCAATGCGCTGCCCGGCTGGGCGATCTGGCCGGTGTTGGGGCTCACCCTGATGACCACCCTCGCCAACCTCGCGACCCCGTCGCGTCCCGAACGGCTGCTCTGGGGTCCGGTCACCGTGCTGATGTCGTTCGGCCTCGTCGCCATGCTCGCGACCTGACCCTTGAAAGGACACGTGATGAAGACCGTTCTCATCGCCGGGGCCACCGGCTATCTCGGCCGCCATCTCTGCGCCGAATACGAACGCCGCGGCTGGTATGTGGTCGCGCTGGTGCGCGATGGCGCGCGGGCGGGCGATCTGCCTGCCGACAGCCTGGTCGAGGCGCGCGCGACCGAGCCCGAGACCCTCTGCGGGATCATGTCCGGCGTCGGGCTGGTCGTCTCTGCGCTCGGGATCACCCGGCAGGCGGACGGGCTCGGCTATATGGATGTCGACTACCAGGCCAACGTGAACCTCCTGGAAGAGGCCGAGCGGGCCGGTGTCGCCCGGTTCGCCTATGTCCACGTGCTGAACGCCGACAAGATGCGGGACGTGCCGCTGGTGGCCGCCAAATCGGCGTTCGTCGACCGGCTCCGGGCCTCGCCGCTAACCAGCACGGTCCTTGCCCCTTCGGGCTATTTCTCCGACATGGGCGATTTTCTGTCGATGGCGCGGGCGGGCCGGGTCTGGCTGTTCGCGCCGGGCACGCGCCGGATCAACCCGATCCACGGCGCCGACCTCGCGGCCGCCACGGCAGACGCCATCGACGCCGGGCAGGACTGGTTCGACGTGGGCGGGCCCGATACCTTCACCCACGACGAGATTGCCGCTTTGGCTTTCCGCGCGCTTGGCCGCAACCCCCGCGTGACACACCTGCCGGATGCCCTGCGGCGCATCGCCCTCACGCTTCTGCCGGTCGTCACGCCGCGGCGGATCGGTGGCCCTGCCCGGTTTTTTCTCACCGCGATGGGGATGGACATGGTGGGGGCGCCGCAGGGCACGCGACACCTCGCCGATCATTTCACCGGGGTGGCGCAGACCGGTGCCCAACCCCAGTCCGAACTCTGACCCCGAGAGGATCGTCTCGTGCCCGTCCAGAAAATCGGCGGCCTTGCTGCCTTCATCTGCGCCGCGACATATCTCGTCGGCTTCGCCCTGCTCGTCACCCTGCTCGCGCCGCTTGGCTATGGCTCGGGCGAGATCGACGCGGATGCCGTCGTCGCCTTCAACATGGCGCGTCCGGGCATTTTGATCGCGTGGAATACTGTGATCTACGTCGTCAACGCGCTCGCCCTTGCCGTGCTCGTGGTGGCGCTGCACGCGCGTCTGGAACCGACCACACCCGGCTGGGCCGCCGTGACCCGCGCTTTCGGGCTGATCTGGGCGACGCTGGTGCTTGGTGCCGGGATGATTGCCAATGTCGCGGTGGACCGCGCGGCCCATCTCGCCGCCAGCGATCCGACCGCCGCTGCGCAACTCTGGGAGATCCTCCATGCCGTCGAGCTCGGGCTCGGCGGCGGCAACGAGATCGCCGGCGGGGTCTGGATACTCGGGGTGAGCATCGCGGGGCTGCGCGGGCGCTCGATAGGCAAGGTTCCGGCTATTCTGGGCCTCGTCACCGGTGCCGGCGGGTTTGCCACCATCATCCCGGCGCTGGGCGACAGCGCGGGGGCGGTGTTCGGCCTCGGCGCCATCGCCTGGTTCATCGCGGTGGGCATCGTGCTGTACCGGGCGCGCGCCGCCGCCGCCTGAAACGATCGCGGGCCGCTCCTGTTCCGGTTCGGCCCGCGATCTGGCATGCTCGGTGCATCGCAACAACGACAGCCAGGCCCTTGGACAAGCTCTCGGTCATGAACGCCTTTTGCCGCATCGTCGAGCGCGGCTCCTTCGCGCGCGCGGCGGAAGACCTCGGTGTGTCACCGGCGCTGCTCTCGCGCGAGGTGAAGCTGCTTGAGGAAAGCCTCGGCGCGACCCTGCTCTCCCGGACCACAAGGTCGATGTCGCTCACCGATCCGGGGCGGCTCTACTACGAGGCGGCGCGCGACATTCTGGGCGCGGTCGGCGGCGTCGAGGACCGCATCCGTGCCCACGCTGGTGCGGTGCGCGGGGAGCTGAAGGTCAACGCCTCCACCTCCTTTGGCCAGGAAGTGATCGCGCCGCTCCTGCCCGGTTTTCTCGAGACCTACCCTGAGCTGCGGATCACGCTCTCGCTCGACGACCGGGTGGTCGATATGGTCGAGGGCGGGTTCGACGTGTCGATCCGCATCCGGCAAATGATGCCGGATTCGACGCTTGTCGCGCGCAAGATCGCGACCATGCGCCAGCGGATCTTCGCGTCGCCGGGCTATCTCGCGCAGGCGGGCACGCCGGCCACGCCAGGCGACATCGCGGGGCACCGCATCGTCGGATTTCTGCTCGGCGATCACCTCGCCGAATGGGAGCTTTCGGGCCCGGACGGTGCCCAAACCCTGCATCTCGATCCGCGGCTGAAAGTGGGCAACAGCCTGGTGCTGCGCGATTTGCTGATCGCCGGGTATGGCATCGGCACGCTGCCCGATTTCATCTCCGGCCCGGCCGAGGCGCGGGGCGATCTGGTGCGGGTGCTGCCGGGGTGGGCGCTGCCCGCGCGCGAGATCGCCGCCGTCACCGCCTCGCGGTTCGGCATGGACACCAAGGTGGCCGCCTTCCTCGACCGTCTGCGCGCTGCCCTCGGCGGCTGACATTCTTCAACCGGCGTAAAGACTGATTTGCGAAAGGCCCCGATGATCCCGGGGCAGCGCTGAAGCAATCTGCTTGCAGACACAGATCAGCCAAGGAGACATTCCATGCCCCGTATTCTCGTTCTCTACTATTCGTCCTACGGCCATGTTCGCGCGCTGGCCGAGGCCGAGGCGGAGGGCGCGCGCTCCGTGCCCGGTGCAGAGGTCGACATTCGCCGCGTGCCCGAGACCGTGCCGGAGGCGGTGCGCAAGTCCGCCGGCTACACCCCCGACGATACCCCCATCGCCGCCCCCGCCGACATGGCCGCGTATGACGCGATCATTTTCGGCACGCCGACCCGGTTCGGGATGATGGCCGCCCAGATGAAGCAGTTCTTCGACATGGCGGGCGGGCTCTGGGCCCAGAACGCGCTCGTCGGCAAGGTCGGCGCCGTGTTCGCCTCGACCGGCTCGCAGCACGGGGGCCATGAGGCGACGCTGCTCACCACCCAGGTGCCGCTTCAGCATTTCGGCATGATGGTGGTGGGCGTGCCCTACACGTTCGCTGGTCAGACCTCGCGTGACGGCATCATCGGCGGTTCGCCCTACGGGGCAGGGACCATCGTCGGGGCCGACGGCGCGCTCGAACCGACCGAGACCGATCTTGCCGGCGCGCGTTTCCAGGGCGCCCATGTTGCCCGCATCGCCGCGGCGCTCGCGGCTGCGCCCGGGCTCTTGGAGGCTGCGTGAAGTCCCGCCGCCACCGTCGCATGATCCGCGTCCTCGGGCGCGATCTCAGCCCACACATGATGCGCGACATCGGCGTCGAGCCCTGGCCCGAACGCCTGCGCATTCCCCAATTTGCTGCGCTGATAACGCGCGATTGACCGAAAGGACCCGCCATGACCCGTAGCCGCGATCTCCTGCTCACGGCACTGGCGCCCGCGATCTGGGGCAGCACCTACATCGTCACAACCGAGGCGCTGCCGGATGGCTATCCGCTGACGCTCGCGGTGCTGCGTGCCCTGCCGGCGGGTCTCCTGCTCGTGGCACTCACCCGCAGCCTGCCGCCGCGGCGCTGGCTTGGCCGGATCTTTCTGCTCGGCGGGTTCAACTTCGCGGTGTTCTGGTCGCTCCTGTTCGTCGCCGCCTATCGTCTGCCCGGTGGCGTGGCGGCGACACTCGGCGCGATGCAACCGCTGATGGTGCTCGGCCTCGCCCGTGCAGCGCTTGGCACCGGGGTACGCCCCGTGGCCGTGCTTGCCGCAGGCGCCGGGGTGCTCGGCGTGGCGCTGCTGGTCCTCGGCCCAAGCGCCGCGCTCGATCCGGTCGGCATCGCGGCGGGGCTCGGCGGGGCGTTGTCGATGGCCGCGGGCACGGTCTTCAGCCGTAAATGGCAGCCGCCGGTGTCCGCGCTCACCTTCACCGGCTGGCAACTCAGTGCTGGCGGCCTGCTGCTCCTGCCCGCAGCACTCCTCGCCGAACCGGCCCTGCCGCCGCTTGAGGCGGGGCACATTGCCGGTCTCACCTGGCTTGGCCTGATCGGCGCGGCGCTGACCTACTGGCTGTGGTTTCGCGGTGTTGCCCGGATAGAGCCCGCCGCGGTTTCGATGCTGGGCCTCATGAGCCCGGTCACCGCCGTCGTTCTCGGCTGGATATGGCTCGGCCAATCCCTCTCCCCGCTCCAGACCATCGGCGCAGGCGTGGTGCTGGCTTCGGTCTGGCTGGGTCAGGTCGTGGCCCGGTGACCTTCGCCGGGTTCCCATGCAAAACCGCATACCAAAGATCAAGAATTGGCCAATTCCGTATAGCTCGGCCGCCTGCGATCCTTCTCCCGACCCTCGACAGCAACCAGGAGTTTCTTATGAAAGCCCTTTCCCTCACCGCTGCTCTCACTGCCGCCCTCNNGCCGCCCTCGTCGCTCTGCCGCTTGCCGCCCTCGCAGATCAGGGCAGCTTCATCAACGATGGCGTCGCGATCCAATATACCGATGACGGCTCCGGTCCCGCCGTGGTGCTGCTGCACGCCTTTGCAGGCACCTCGGCGCTGTGGCAGGCCGCCGGGCTCGCGCCGCTTGCGGGGTTTCGCACGATCACCTTCGATGCCCGCGGCCACGGGGCGAGCGGTAAGCCCACAGACCCGGCGGCTTACGGGGTGCAGATGGTCGATGACCTCGCTGCGCTGTTCGACGATCGCGGGCTCGATGCGGCCCATATCGTCGGCTATTCGATGGGTGCCGAGACCGCGTTGAAGTTCGCGGCAGGGCACCCGACCCGCGTGCTCTCGCTCACGATCGCCGGGTCCGGCTGGTCGGGCGAAGCCGAGGCGGGCACCTACGGCAGCATCGCGCAAGCGCTCGGTGAGGCCACCAGTTTCGGTGATTTCATGGCGGCGATGACGCCCGAAGGGGCGCAAGAGCTGGACCCCGACGCACAGGCGGCGATGAGAACGCTGCTCGCCGCGCACGGGATCGACCCGGCGCAATCCACCGCCCCCCTCGCCGCGGTGGCCGCGGGGCTCGCCGCGATCATCGACCTCGATGCGGAAGCTCTCGCCCGGATCGATATTCCCGTTCTCGGCCTCGCGGGCGTGGCAGATGAAGAGCGCGCCAATGTCGAGATGCTCGCGGCCGTGTTGCCCGATTTTCACTTCGTGCCGATCCCGCAGGCCGACCACCTCTCAGCGCCGCTGTCGCCGGTCTTTTTGCAGGCCGTCACGGGTTTTCTCACCGAGTAATCCGGGCAGGGCGGACGCGCCGGTGCCCCAGCTCGCCTGAATGGAGATCGCGCCGACATGCGACGGCGGCCGAAACGGACCGCCGTCGCTAGATGTCCGCGATCAGCGAGCGGCGCGCGATGTCCTGCATGGCTGCGAGGTAGTCTGCCTGTGACCAGCCGGCCTCCTGGGTGAGCTGCTCCCAGTTGCGCGCCGACAGCAACATCCAGAGCGTGTCGGTCGCGCGGCTTTCCGTGAGTTCCGGTCGCAACGCGCCGTCTGCCACGATCGCTGCAACCGCGGCTGCGCAGCCTTGGCGCAGGGCTTCCATCCGGCCCGCCCAGGCCTTGCGCGCCTCTTCGTCGCTGTCCTGCATCGCCATCAGTGCGCGGCCGACGCCGTGGATCTCGGGAATGTACGTGCCCCAGGCGTCGATGAAGCGGGCGAGCCTTTCCGGCCCGCTCGTCGCCGACCGGCTCCCAGCGAGGCGGGCGTCGATGTCTTTCGCCGCGTCGATGTGCCGGGTCGTCGCGACCAGCAGTTCGGCGCGCGACGGAAAATGCAGGTAGACCGCCTGCCGGCTGATCCCGGCGGCCTTGGCGATGTCGGACATGCGCACCTTGCTGCCGCCTGTTTCCAGAAGCGTCCAGGTGGCGTCGAGGATGCGGGTGCGGGTGGTCGGATTATCACTTGACATGATGTAAAGTGACCCGCTATTGACGCGGTGTCAAGTTTACACGGTGTCAAGTACCACCGATTTCACCCAAACAAGGAGATAGAGATGAACGTCATCGTATTCGGAGCCACCGGCAGCATTGGCCGTCTCGCCGTCGAACGCCTCCTGGCCGACGGCCATACCGTTACCGCTTTCGCGCGCCGCCCCGGGGC
>DQCI01000198.1:8501-11924 GCA_003545125.1 Paracoccaceae bacterium | reverse complement strand
CAGGAGGCCGTCGTCGTCACGCTCGGCGCCGGCGCCGCGCGCAAGAGCCGCATCCGGTCGCAGGGCACCCGTGCCATCATCGACGCGATGCGCGAACACGGTGTGCGCCGGTTGGTCTGCCAGTCGACCCTCGGCGCCCATGAGAGCTGGGCCAACCTCAATTTCTTCTGGAAGCGGATCATGTTCGGCCTGCTCCTGAAACCGGTCCACCGCGACCATGAGCTGCAGGAAGATCTGGTCCGCGACAGCGGGCTCGACTGGACCATTGTCCGCCCCGCGGCCTTCACCGACGGTCCCGCGACGGGTCTGTTCCGCGAGGGGTTCGGGCCGTCCGAACGCGGGCTTGCGCTCAAGATCGCCCGCGCCGACATCGCCGATTTCCTGCGCCGCCAGGTCGTCGAACGCAGCTACCTCGGCCGTGCCGTCGCCATTTCCAACTGACCCGTTTTAAAAGGAGAAAACCCATGTTTTCCGACCTCTTCCAGATCTCGCTCGCCGCCGCCACGCTCGCCTCCGGGCTTGTCGCAGGCGTGTTCCTCACCTTCTCGGATTTTGTCATGCGCTCGCTCGGGCGCGCCGGGCCCGCGGCCGGGATCAAGGCGATGCAGATGATAAACCGCGAGGTCTACCGCTCGCTGTTCATGGTGCTCCTGATGGGCATGGCGGTGGTGTCGGCCGTGCTTGCGTTCGCTGGTGTGGTCTTCATCGGCGGGGCCGCGGCGGGGTGGCTCACCGCGGCGGCGGTGGCCTATCTCGCCGGTGTCATGGCGGTGACGGCGCGCGCCAACGTGCCGATGAACCAGCGCCTCGACCGGGAATATCCCGACAGCGACCCGGCGCGCGCGGTGTGGAAAACCTACCAGCGCGACTGGACGCGGTGGAACCATCTTCGCACCGTGGCGTCGGGCGGTGCGATGCTGTGCTTCTTCGCGGCCAGCCTGACGTTTGCAGCGGGATGAGTGGGTAGCACAAGCGCCCCGGCGACTTGCCGGGGCGCTTCATGTTGCACGGTCGGTCAATCCTGCGGCGGGAAGAGCTGGGCGCGCTCCGGGTCGAAGTCGAACCCGATCGAGGTGCCGGGCTCGTAGACCAGATCTTCCGCCAGGGCCGCGATCAGCGGTTCGCCGTCGTTGAGGCGCACCTCGACGATGGTCTCCGCGCCGAGCCGTTCGGTTATGCGGATGGTGCCGTGGAGCTGGCCTTCCGCGTCCTTGACCGGGTGCAGGTATTGCGGCCGCACGCCGAGGATCGCTTGCTGTCCGACCGTGAACGCACGCCCGCGGGTGCTGACCGTGATCGGGTCGAGCGCGGCATTGGAAACCCGCGCGCGGTCGCCTTCGAGCGCGTCGACCGTGACCTCGATGAAGTTCATCGACGGCGCGCCGAGGAAGCCGGCGACGAAGAGGTTGGCGGGTTCGTGATAAAGCTCCATCGGCGCGCCCACCTGCATCACCAGCCCGTCTTTCAGCACCACGATCTTGTCGGCGAGCGTCATCGCCTCGACCTGGTCGTGGGTGACGTAGATCATCGTGGCTTTGAGATCCTGATGAAGCTTGCCGATCTCCATGCGCATGTCCATGCGCAGCGCCGCATCGAGGTTGGAGAGCGGCTCGTCGAACAGGAAGACCTTGGGGTCGCGCACGATGGCGCGCCCGATCGCGACCCGCTGGCGCTGGCCACCCGAAAGCTGGCTCGGCCTGCGGTCGAGCAGGTGTTCCATCTGCAGGATGCGCGCGGCTTCCCGGACCTTCTTCTCCTTGGTCGCCTTGTCGATCTTGTTGATCGTCAGCCCGAACCCGACGTTTTCGCGCACCGTCATGTGCGGGAAGATCGCGTAGGTCTGGAACACCATGGCGATGCCGCGCTCCTTCGGCGGCAGGTCGTTGACCACCTGGCCGTCGATCTCGATGGTGCCGGAGGTGACGTCCTCGAGACCGGAGATCATCCTGAGGAGTGTGGACTTGCCGCAGCCCGAGGGGCCGACGAAAACGACGAATTCGCCGTCGTCGATGTCGATGTCGACCCCCTTGATGACCTCCGTGGTGCCGAAGCTCTTCCTTGCGTCTCTGAGTTTCAGGGTTGCCATGCGCCTACACCGCTGCCTCTGCATCCCGCACCACGCACAGGAGGCCGTTGTCGTCTGTGATGACCGGTTCGGGATCCATCACGTAACCGCCGAAATGCCCGTCGTCTCCGGTGTCGCGGAACCCCATGATGACGAGGTGTGTGTCCGGGGCGTCGCCGATCTCGACGATCCGGGCGGCGTAGCGCCGGCATGGCAGGTCGCCGTCGAAGAAGGGGCCGGGGGCAATTTCCCAGGGGCCCCGGGGGCCGGTCTCGGACATCAGGTAGTGGGTGCCGGTGACCGGGCCTGCGGGCGCCGCCTCTCCTTGCGCTTTCGACCAGTGCTCGGCGGCGGTGCAGAACAGACAGTACCAGCGCCCGTTTTTCTCGAACACCTGCGGCACTTCGAGCTGGCCGAAGCCGCCAATGAAGACCGGGGGCTGCAGCTCCCAGGTGGTGAGGTCGGACGACGTGGCGAAGCCGATGGCGCCGCCGGCATTGGCCTCGGCAATCCCCGGCGCGCGGGCGGTGAAAAACATGCACCAGCCGTCGCCCTCGGGGTCGCGCATCACCCAGGGGTCGCGCATCGCGCGGTCATGCCAGAAGCCGCGGATGTGTTCGGCCTCGTAATGCACCGCGTTGGGCCCAATGAGGTCGAGGCAGGGGCCATCGCCGATACGGGTCCAGTTGTGCAGGTCTGTGGAGGTGGCGTGGCCGATCCGCTGGTAGAGCCCTTCCTCCGACTTGCGCGCGCCGGTGTAGAACAGGTGCCACAGTCCGGCCTCGTCCTGTACCACCGATCCCGTCCAGGTGGTGAAGTCGTCCCAGGCCTCCGTCTCGCTGGGTGCGAAGCAGGTGCCGAGGTGTTCCCAGTCCACCAGGTCGTGCGAGACCGCGTGGCCCTGGCTCACGTTGAAGTGGCGCAGGTCGGGGTTGATGAGGCTCTTGTCGGCCTTGAGGAAGAAGGCGTGCCAGCGGATCCCGTCATGGGCGTACCAGCTGTCCCAGATCCATTGTTTTTCGAGTGCGAGAACCATGGGGCTATCCTTTCACGCCGGTCGAGGCGATGGAGGCGATGAAGGCGCGTTGCAGGATCAGGTAGAACACCAGCACCGGCACCGAAATGAGCGTGAGATAGGCCATGAGCTCACCCCAGGCGACGTCGAGCTGGAAGAAGTAGCCAAGCCCCACCATGATCGGCCGGTGCGCCTCGTCCTGCACCACGATCAGCGGCCAGAGATATTGCTCGTTGTACATCTTGAGCGATTTCAGGATCGCCGCGGTGGCCAGCACCGGCCCGGAGAGCGGCATCACGATCTTGTGGTAAACTTGGAACCAGCTTGCGCCTTCGGCCCGGGC
>DQCI01000198.1:0-8447 GCA_003545125.1 Paracoccaceae bacterium | reverse complement strand
TCGACGATCCAGGGGATGATCTGCACCCGGTAGGTGTTGAGCCAGCCCCATTCGATCCCTTCCACCCCGAGCCAGGGCAGCCGTGACACTTCCAGCAGAAGCGGGATGGCGATGGTTTCGAACGGGATGATGAGCGTGGCGAGGATGATCGACAGGATCACGCCCCGCCCTCTCCAGTTCAGAAAGGCGAACGAGAAGGCCGCGACCGAGCAGATGACGATCGACAGCACCACCGTCACCACGGTGACGATTACCGAGTTCAGCATGAACCGTCCGATCGGGGCGCGCTCGAAGGCGGCGAAGTAATTGTCGAGGCTGATGTCGCCCACCGGCAGAAAGGCGCGCAAGGAGCCGGTATCCTGCAACAGCTGGAGGTCGGGCTTCAGCGACGAGATCACCATGAACACCAGCGGGAAGGCGAAGACGAGGGCCACGAGCACCAGCACGGCGTAGCGCGCGGCGAGGCGGAGCCCGGTGTTTTCTTTTGCGACGAGGGCCATCAGTCGCGCTCCCGTGTGAGATAGCGCTGCACGAGCGAGATCGCGAGCACGATAAGGAACAGGATTACCGAGATGGTCGAGCCGCCGGAGATATCCTGCTTGCCATAGCCGCGCTCGACGGTCTGGAACACCAGCGTCTGGGTGGCATCAAGGGGCCCGCCGTTGGTCATCACGTCGATCTGGGCGAAGAGGGCGAAGGCCTGCATGGTGATGACGATCAGCACCAGCACCGCGGTATTGCGCAAGCCCGGCCAGGTCACGAAGCGGAAGGTCTGCCATTTCGACGCGCCCTCGATGGCGGCGACCTCGTAGAACGTCGGGCTGATGGTCTGGAGCCCGGAGAGCCAGATCACCATGTGGAAGCCCACCGCCTGCCAGGCCGACATGGCGATGATCGAGCCGAGCGCGGTGTCGGTATTTCCGAGCCAGTCGACCGGTTCGAACAGCCCGAAACTGAGCGCGTTCAGGATGTTGTTGAGCAGCCCGTCATTGCCGTCATAGATGAAGCGCCACAAGAGCGAGACGACCACGATGGAGATCACCACCGGCATGAAATAGACCGTGCGGAAGATGTTGATGCCACGCAGTTTCTGGTTGATGAGCAGCGCCAGCAGAAGCGCGCCGCCGCCCTGCAGGGGCACGATGAACAGCACGAAGATCAGGGTGTTCCTCAGCGCCTTCATGAACACCACGTCCTTGGCGATCACCACCTTGGCATCGTCGCCCGACTGCCAGCGGAACCACTCGCGCATCCCCTTGTACTGGGGGAAGTCGCCGGAGCGGGTGATGGTGCGGACCCGCGGGTACTGGATTTCGCCGGCATCGTCGCGGACAATCTCGCCCGCCGCGTCGCGCTCGGGCTCGATGGTGAGCACAGCGACCGACAACAGATCGCGGTAGTTCTTCAGGCCGATGAATTCGGTCGGGTTGGGCGAGATCAGCCGCTGGTTGGTGAGCGAGAACAGGAAGGCGAGGAAGAACGGCAGGATGATGAAGGTCGCGATCAGGGCGAAACCCGGCAGCGCAAACCCCCATCCCGCCCGGTTGGAGGTGGTCAGTTTCGAAGCCATCAGACCCTCCGCAAGCTGAAGGAGGGGGCCACGCCCTTGCGCGCGGCCCCCTCCCGGGGAGGATCAGTGGCCGTAGCCGCCGTTGGCCTCGATGTCGGCGTCGATCTCGTCAACCGCGGCATCGAGCGTGTCGGCGACGTCAGCGCCGTTGGCGATGTCGGCGAGCGCCTTGATGAAGACTTTCGCTTCCACCACGTAGCCCGGCGTCACCGGACGGACGAGTGCCTGCTCGGCGGAGAGATCGTAGAACACGGCGAGCGGGCCGCCTTCCTTGTAGTTCTCGGTCATCTGCGCCGCACTGGCGGTCGAGGGGATCAGTCCGAGCGCGTCGGAGAAGGCGGCGAGGTACTTGTCCTGCAGCGCGTATTCGATGAACGCCGTGGCCCCATCGGGCGCTGCGCACGACGTTGTTACGCCGAACTGCCATGAGCCCGCGCCGATGGTATTGCCATTGCCGAAGTCAGGCGCCGGCAGGAACAGCACGTCGTCGACCTCGGCCATCGTCGCCACCGCGCGCCAGTTGCCGTTCCACTGGAAGGCGAAGCTGCCGTCGATGAAGCCGGTCTGTTGGTCGGCCGGGTCTTCGGAGGTGCCGGGGGCATAGCCTTCGGCAAAAAGCTTTTGCCACCAGGCGCCGAACTCGAGCGCCGCATCGCCGTTCAGCGCGCCCTCGGCGGTCTGGTAGGCCGAGCGATCGACGATGTCGCCGCCGAAGCTCTGCAGGAAGGGCGAGAAGGCATAGGGGTACCATTCGCCCTGGTCGTTCATGCCGAGATCGAGCGCGTAATCGTACTTGCCGCTGGCCTTGGCGGCGTCGAGCGCGGCCATGAATTCCTCGCCGGTCCAGGGCTCTGCAAGGGTCGGGGTGCGCAGGCCGAGCTCATCGAGGGTCGATTGCCGGGCGTAGAGCGCGACGGCCGCGTCCCACAACCCGATCGAATAGAGCTTGCCGTCGTAGATGCCCTTGGTGCCGGGCAGGAAGTTGGCAAATTCCGCCTCGTCGATCGGCAGCGGCTGCATGTAGCCCGACCAGGCCCAGTTGGGCATGTTCGGCCCGTCGGTGTCGAGGATGCAGGGCAGATTGCCCGCGAGCGCGGCGGCGACGACGCTGTCGTTGTAGCTGAGCTGCGGGAAGCTCTCGATCATCACCTTGTAATCGGACTGGCTCGCGTTGAACTCGTCGATGATCTGGTTGATGATCTTGCCTTCAACCTCGTTGCCGGCGCCGTGGTACCACAGTGCAAGCTCGGTCTGGGCCGCAGCGGCACCGCCGATAGCGGTGGTGGCCATCAGGGCCGCAGTGAATGTTTTCTTGAGTTTCATGGAGTTTTCCTCCCTCCGGTTCACTGAGAAGACGGTTCGGTAAGTGCGGTCACGGAGGACCGCCAGGCGACGGGACCCGGCACCTTGACCGGGTTGTCCGTTTCGGGGTCGGCGTTGTCCACCAGGCCGAGCAGGCGCTCGGCGGCGCGGCGGCCGATGTCGAGATAAGGCAGGGCCGCGGTGGTGAGCGGCGGGTGCAGCGTCTGGGCGATGATCCGATGATCGTCGTAGCCGGCGACCGACATCTCTTCGGGCACGCGGATGCCCCGCGCGCGCAACAGCCCGTAGAGTTGCATCGCCATCGCGTCGTTGCCGCAACAGATCACCGTGGGCGGGTCGGCGAGCGCGAGCAGGCGCGCGAGCGGCGCGGTGAGGGCGGCAGGGGTCTCGGTCTCGCCTTGGTCGTAGGCCGGTTCGACCAGCGCCTGGTCGAAGGCGATCCCGGCCGCGGTCAGCGCATCGCGGTACCCGAGCGGGCGCAGCACGCCCGCACGCATCGACGGGTCGAGGGTGAGAAAGCCGATCCGGCGATGCCCGGCCTCGATCAGCCGGGCGACCAGAAGGCGTTGACCTTCCCGGTCGTCGGGGATCACGGCGGGTGTGCCGACGGCGTCGTAGCAATTGGCGAGCACCACCGGCACGCCGGCCCCGGCCATACGGGGCTGCACCTCGCGGTGGTAGGGAGCGACAAAGATCAGGCCCTCGACGCGGTGTTCGAGAAAGGTGTGCACCAGCGGCGCGACCTTTTCGCGGTCGCCGCCGGTGTCGGCGATCATCAATGTCTTGCCGCTTTCGCCCACCACCTGCTGGACCCCCTGGAGGATCAGCGTGTCGGGCAGGCCGGCCACTTCAGTCAGGCCGGATGTGTCGGAGATCGCTCCGGAAACGAGACCGATGAGATCGGACCGGTTGGAGCGCATCATTCTGGCGGCGTTGGAGCGCACGTAGCCGAGCCGACCCATCGCGCGCTCGACTCTTTTGCGGGTCTCGGCCCCGACCGGCGCGTCGCGGTTCAGCACCCGGCTGACCGTCTTCGGCGACACGCCCGCGGCTTTTGCGACATCGTAGATCGTGGCCACGTTTTCCTCCCGTCGACTCGGCGTGCGTTTCTATGACACCGATGTCATGACACCGATGTCATAGCGGAACCGAGCGATCCGCGTCAACCGGAAACGGCACCGCGGTAGCCCGTCGGTCCGCGGTTTTGCAGAAAACCTTTCATGAGGCCGCGTGTCGGTGCTACGGCTCGTTTCCATGGCGGGTTCCACTTTCCAGTTTTTGTGCGCGGCGGCCTCGTCCGGGCGACGGGCGGCGCGGTCTGTCTTGGCGCTTGCGCTGACATCCGACGCCCCCGGGACCAAGACCATATAAGCCCGCCAGGGGACACGGCCCCGCCCTCCGTGCTGCGTGAAGCGCTTGCCGGGCTGGTCGTCGGGTTCGACAATTTCGGGCGGGCAATCGCGCTTGTGACCCTGATCTTCACGGGTGGCCTGGCGGCGGGCACGGCGCTGGCGACGTCGGTCTTTCTGCTCGCCGGCGCGGTCGGGACGCTGAGCCTGATCCTGCGCCGCGATTTTGTCGGGCCGGTGTTCTCGAGCGTCCAGAATGCACCGGTCGCGATCCTGATGCCGGTGATCCTTGCCGTCGCAGCGATGCCCGGCAGTGACAGCGAGCGGGTTGCGACCGTTTTCGCCGTGCTTGGCGGAACGGCTGTCCTGACCGGGATCGCGATGATCGCGGTTGCGCAGTTCAACCTCGGGCGCATCGTGCGGCTGATGCCCTTTCCCGTGGCTGCCGGGTATCTCGCCGCGTCGGGCGCGCTGCTCATCGTCTCGGCGGCCGATCTGGTTTGCGCGGGCCCGGGCTGGCTCGGCTCGGCGCTGCAATCGGGCGGCGCCGGCCTGCTGCCTGCGGGGCTCACCCTCGGGCTCGCCGCCCTGCTCGGGCTCGTCAGCACCCGGTGGCGCGGATTCGGCCTGGTCGCCACGCTGATCGTCGCGCTGGGCGGGTTCTTCGCCGCACTCGCCGTGTTTGGGTTATCGCTCGACGATGTGCGCGCGCTCGGGTTGCTGCCAGCGATGACCGGCCCGCAGACAGCTATTGCGGTTCCTTTCCTGCCGCTGTCGCTGGCCGACATTCAACTTGGTGTCCTGTGGGATGCGGGCCCGCTGATCGGCACGGTCGCGTTGATCGGGATGTTTTCGACGCTGCTCAACGTGACCGGCGCGGAACTTGCGGTGCGGCGCGATATCGACACGCGCGGCGAGCTCCTGCGCTGCGGCGGCGTCAATGTCGCGACCGGCCTGTTCGGGGGTACGGTCAGTTTCATATCCGCCTCGAACACCACCTCCGCCGTGCTGCTGGGCGCCCATGGCCGCCTGCCGGGCATGATTGCGATCGCCGGGCTTACGGTGGCCGCGGTGTTTTCCGGCCGGATCCTGCCGTTCGTGCCGCCCTTCGCCTCGGCGGCGCTGCTGATCTTCTTCGGCGGCTCGATCCTCTGGCGCTGGCTGGTGGCGACCCGGCGCGTGCAAAGCCCGCTCGAATGGCTTGTCACCCTGGCAATCGTGGTCGCGTCGCTGTCCGTCGGCATGGTGATGGCGGTGGCGCTCGGGATCGTGCTCGCCTCGCTCCTTTTCGCGGTCAGCTACGCGCGGCTGCCGATGATCCGCGACGCGACCGACCTCGCGGTGGCGCGGTCCACGGTTGATCGCGGCCCGGCGCAATCTCGTTATCTCGACGCGTTTGGCGCCGAAGTGGCGCTGGTCCGGCTCCAGGGGTTCCTGTTCTTCGGCTCGATCGAACAGCTCACCCGGAAAATTCGCACCTTGCTCGAAGCCCCGGTGCCGGCGCGCCAGGTGATCCTCGATTTCTCCCGGGTCAGCGGGATGGACGCCTCCGTCCTCGCTGCGCTGCGCAAGCTCGACATCCTGGCGGGGTCCAAGGGCGTGTTTGTCGTCCTTGCGGGCATGAACCCCGAAATCAGCGGTGAGGTCACACGCGCCGGTCTGCTCGACGAGACTTTGGCGCTTTCGGTGGTGGGCGACATCGAAACCGCGCTGGAGATCGCCGAAAATGCCCTGCTCGACCGGATGGAAACCAGCGACGCGACCGAGACGGTGCGCTCGGCGCTCGAACAGCTTACCGGCAACCGCGAAGCGGCGGGGCACTTGTTCGCGGCGATGGCGCGCGAAGAGGTCGCGGCCGGAACGGTGCTGGTGCGGGCCGGGGACTGGTCGGATGATGTCTTCATGCTCGAAAGCGGGGCGCTGTCGATCTATATCGCGGCCGCCAACGGGGCGGATATCCGGGTGCGCAAGCAGATCCCGGGGTCGATTGTGGGCGAGATCGCCGCTTATGCGGGGTTGCCAAGGACGGCCAATGTCGAGGCCGATACCGACAGCGTTGTCTACCGGATGAGCGAGGCGCGGCTGGCCGAGATCCGTGCGCACCGGCCCGATCTCGCCGCGGGCTGGCACCGCGCGATGGCTGCGGCGCTGGCCGAAAAGCTCGACCGCACCAACAAGTTGCTGGGGCAGCAGATCCCCTGACCGGGCCGACAGGCGGGCGTTTCATGCCCGCAACGCCGGTCCGTGGCGCGGCGGCCCGGGCTCCTGTCAGCCGCCCGGCGTTTCGCCCGAAGCGCCGCCGAGCGCCTTTGCCGCCAATTCGAGGAACCGGGCGCGCTCCACGTTGCTGAGGCCCGACAGGATTTCGTCCTGCACCGCATCGACAACCGGCAGGCTGGCATCATAGGCCCGCACGCCCCTGTCCGTCGGCCAGACTTCGCGCGCGCGCCGGTCGGTCGTGCTGACATTGCGGGTGACGAAGCCTTTCTGTTCGAGCCGGTCGATCACGCCGCCGATCGTCGCGCGGTCATAGGCGATCCGGGTGGCCACGCCGGCCTGGTCGATCCCGGGATTGGAGGTGATGGCGTCCATCGCGGCGAATTGCACCGGGGTGAGGTCGAACCCCGCCTCCTGGATGTGCCTGGTGAACACCTGGGTCGAGACCTGGTGCAGCCGCCGGATCAGGTGGCCGGGCATGCGCTGTGCTTCCATCACCGCCTCCCTTGAAATATAGTCTTGTTATTACAATACCTTCCGGCAAATGATTTGTACACGTATTTTCATTGACCGAAATTAGTAAGTACAGCTATTATCCGGCAAGGCGCGACAGGGAGGTTTCGATGCAATTCTACATGGACGGCTTTCGCGGGGGTGACCCCGATATCCGCAACGCCGCCCCCGATCGGCGCGACCGCGCCCCGCATGCCCTCTTGCCGGACAAGGTCGACGTGTTGATCGCGGGCACCGGCCCGGCCGGTCTCTGCCTCGCCGCGCAGCTCGCGCAGTTTCCCGAGATCGACACGATGATCGTCGAGCGCGATCCGCGCAACATTTCCAAGGGCAAGGCGGACGGGATCAACACCCGGACGATGGAGATGTTCCAGGCTTTCGGTTTCGCCGAGAAGGTCAAACGCGAGAGTTACTGGGTGAACCAGACGGCGTTCTGGGCGCCCGATCCAGCGAACCCCGCCCATATCAGGCGGATAGATCGGGTCCAGGACGTGGCTGACGACAGTTCCGAGATGCCGCATGTGCTCATCAACCAGGCCCGCCTGCACCAGATGTTCCTCGACGTGATGCAAAACGCGCCCGCCCGCCTCGCGCCCGACTACAACTGGGCGGTGAAGGACCTGGTGATAGACCCGGAGGCGGACGCCTACCCGGTGACCGTGACGCTGGAGGATACCGGCGTAGACTGGGGCGAAACGGCCACGGTGCGGGCCAACTACGTCGTCGGGTGCGACGGGGCGCGCTCGACCGTGCGCAGGGCCATTGGCGGCGAGCTGCACGGCGATGCCGCGCACCAGGCCTGGGGGGTGATGGACATCCTCGCCAACACCGATTTCCCGGACGTGCGCCAGAAGTGCCTGATCGCCTCTGCGACCGAGGGCAACGTGCTGATCCTGCCGCGCGAGGGGGGGTATCTGTTCCGGATGTACGTCGAGCTCGACAAGCTCAATGCCGGCGAACGGGTCGCGGAGCGCGCGCTTTCGCAAACCGACATGATCGCGGCGGCGAACCGGATCATGGCGCCCTACTCGATCGACGTGAAGGAAGTGGTCTGGTGGTCGATCTACGAGATCGGGCACCGGCTCACCGACCGGTTCGACGATGTCGGTGAAGGCGAGGACCGGGCGCCGCGGGTGTTCACCGCGGGCGACGCCTGCCATACCCACAGCCCGAAGGCGGGGCAGGGAATGAACGTGTCGATGCAGGACGCTTTCAACCTCGGCTGGAAGCTCGCGCATGTGTTCCAGGGTCGGGCCGCACCGAGCCTTTTGCACAGCTATTCCGCCGAGCGCTGGGCAGAGGCGAAACGGCTGGTCGACACCGACCACGCATGGGCCCGGATCATATCGGCCCCGCCCGGCACCTCGGAGCTCGACGGCACCGGGAGCCCGCGCTTCGTCGAGCAGTTCAAGGCAAACCTCGAGTTCACCGGCGGGCTCGCGGTGAAGTACGAACAAAGCGCGCTGATCGGCCCG
>DQCI01000262.1 GCA_003545125.1 Paracoccaceae bacterium | reverse complement strand
GCCCCGCGGGGCCACGGGAGGGGGTCAGGACGGACGGGTCGGTCGACGATTCCCACACACCCCGGAGAGGCGCGGCAACGACCAGAGAACGGTCCTGCTGGCGGGGGCGCGTAGAGACCGGGAAGATGGGATCCCGGTCGGTCCAGCGTATTGTCGGAACAAGGATCTGGCAGGTTCCGGATCCCCGGCATCCAGGATGCTTTCGCCCGGCGACCCCGTGGCGGATATATACCATCCCTCTGCTCTCTCTGCGTAGGGTCTGAGGGAGGGGGAGACAGGGGGGACAGGGAGGACCTGCCATCGCCCAGAGCCCGTGGGGATGCGGCCTAACCCAACGCCGCCAACGCCTTGACCCGGGCCAACGCACCCTTGTGCTTCCGGTCCGAAAGGCCCGGGACCAGTTGCCTCACCCCGGCCTCGCGCTTCATGCGGTTGGCGCTGACCTCCGCCCGCGTGTCCCCCACAGGCAGGAATTCTGCCACCCCGACACCCAATGCGTCAGCCAAGGCCAGGAGCGTCTCGATAGACGGCCGGCTCTTGTCGGTCTCGATGATGAAATGGCTTCAGCGGTGCGGCCTATTCGGGCACCAAAAAGCGGTCATCGAGCACCCGCTCACCCAACGACCGCTCGGAGTCCGGAGCGGACTGGCGCTTTGATCCCTACCTTTGTCACCTTGGTTGTCAGCAGACCTTGGTGGCAGATGAGACGGATTTCAGGTTGGCCCTGAAACGGACGCACATTCCGGTGCCGGCCAGTGCCCGCCAGTGTCGGCCAGTGCCGGACCCAAATCCTTGTTTGGCTACCTGAAACGGCGTTCTGCGCTACTTGGCAACGTCGCGGAAGGAAAGGCCGCGGCGACCAAGAGCGCTTAGGCCAACGGCGACGAGGATAATCGCGCCCACCAGGACTTCGCGAAGGTAGCTGTCGACCCGCATCTGGGTGAGCCCGTTGTCGAGCACCCCCAGAACGACGACGCCGGCAAGGGTCGCGAGGACTTTGGGCTGGCCGTCGCGGGTCAGGGTCATGCCAAGAAATACCGCGGCGATTGCGGTGAGCATCAGGCCGTCGCCCTGGGTCGGGTTGGCGGAGGCGACGCGGCTTGCATACATCAGCCCGGCCAACGCGCCGCCGAGACCGGTGAACGCGAAGGCGGACAGACGCAGGGCTGCCACCGGCAGACCGGCGAGCCGCGCGGCCTCGGCGTTGCCGCCGATCGCATAGAGCCGACGACCATAGCTTGTCTGCTCGAGCACGATCCAGATCAACAGGACAACGGCGGCAGCAACCAAAGTCAGGTTGGGCAGGACCAGAGCACGCTCACCCAGCGTTCCGATTTGCGGCCCCCCCCGCGCGAAATCTCCGAAAGCGGCGGGGATGTCGCGGCCGAAGATGGTGCGCCCGTCAGAGACCACGAACGCCAGGCCGCTGAACACCGTGAGCGTGGCCAGCGTGGCCACGAACGGCAGGATCCCGACGAGGCTGACGATGACGCCATTGAACAGCCCACCTGCGAGCCCCACGGCGAGTGCCACCGCAAGGGCTGCGTAGATCGGCCAATCTTGCGCGAAGAGGGTTGCGGCCACCACGCCCGCAAGCGACGCCATCGACCCCACCGAGAGGTCGAAATCGCCCATCACCATAACCACCGTCATGCTGGCCGCGACGACTGCGAGCATGCTCACCTGCTGGCTGATGTTGAGCCAGTTGCGCAACGTGAGAAACGTGTCGGGCAGGTTGACCGCGAAAAAGACTACCACGGCCAACATCCCAACGAGACCGCCGAACCGCCGGATCACTCGCATCATGCCACACGCTCCCCTGGCAACTCGTGGTAGAACCGCGCGAGTAGCCCGGCCTCGGTAAGCCCCTCGGCGTAGACGATCTCCGCAAGCTCGCCGTCTCGCATCACCGCAATGCGGTTGGACAGGCCAAGAAGCTCGGGCAGGTCCGAAGACGCCACGATCACCGCAAGGCCGTGCGCGGTCATCTGACGGATGAGCCGGTAAAGCTCGAAACGCGCGCCGATGTCCACCCCACGGGTGGGTTCATCGAGCAGCAGAACCCGCGGGTTGCCCCCGAGCGCCCGGGCAAACAGCACCTTTTGCTGGTTACCGCCCGACAGCTCTTCGCAGGCCTGGGTAACTGAGGCGGCCTTGAGCCGGACCTGTTCACCCAGGTCCTGGGCGACCCGCCGCTGGCCACGATGGTTGAGGAAGAAACGGCCGCGCGCGAGCGCTCCGAGATGCGGCAGCACAATGTTCTCGGCAATCGCCCGTCGCAGCATCAGCCCCTGTGAGCGTCGCTCGCGCGGCACGTAGCCGATGCCCCCGGCCCAAACCTGTGCCGGATTCCGCCCAAGAGGCCGGCCGTCGAGCCTGGCGCGCCCGCTTCTGCGCGGCACCTCTCCGAGAAGCGCGCGCAAAAGCGCGCCGCGGCCGGAGCCAGCAACGCCGGCCACACCCAGCACCTCGCCCGCGTGCAACTCGAAACTCGCCCCCCGCAGCGCACCCGCGCTGAGCTGCTCAATCTCAAGCACGATCGCGCCGGGCGTGTCCGTGTCCAGATGCGGCGGAAACAGCCCGCTCAGGTCGCGCCCCGTCATCTCCTCGATGATCCGCGCTTGTCCGGTCTCCCCGAGCGGCCGGGTCGAGACATGCTGCCCGTCGCGCAGGACCGATACGCGATCCGCCAGCCGCAGCACCTCGGGCATCCGGTGCGAGACGTAGAGCACACCGGCGCCTTGCCCGACCAACTCACCGATGACGGAAAAAAGGCGTTCCGATTCCTCGCTGGTGAGCGCCGCGGTGGGTTCGTCCATCACGTAGAGCCAAGGCGGGATTGCGTCGCCACCAACCAGAGTGCCGGCGATCCGCACCAGCATCTGGTCGCCGGCGCCGAGCTCCGACATCGGTGCCCTCGGATTGAGCCGGTCGAGACCGAGCCGAGACAGCGCCGCCGCGGCGGCCCGGTTCAGAGCGCGCCAATTCACGAGCCCCATGCGCCGCGGATAGGGCCGGTCGAGAAACATGTTCTCGGCGACCGAAAGCCCCCGCACCGCGTGAAGCTCCTGGTGGATGAACCGCAGCCCCGCCGCGCGCATCGCGCCCGGGCTCGCGGCGCCCAGCATCCCGCCATCGAGGACCAGGTTGCCGGTGTCGGGACGGTCGAGACCGGCAAGGATGCGGATCAGGGTCGATTTCCCGGCGCCATTCTCGCCCATCAGCGCATGCACTTCGCCCGAGCGCAGGGAAATGCTGACGTCGTCAAGTGCCTGCACCGCACCGAACCGGCGGCTCACGTTCTTGAGGTCGAGATCCCGCATGGCGCGGCAATCGGGGCGCCGAAGACCCGGCGCCCCCGTCGTCTCACTGCGCATTGACGTTGGTGGCGGTGATCAGAGTGGTGGGCACGTAGATCACCCGCTGTACCAACTCGTCACCGGCCAGAAGCCGGGCCACGGTGTCCGCGGTCGTGCGCCCGATGCCGTTGAAGTCCTGCGCGACCGATGCTTCGAAATTGCCGCCGGCCGCGATCGCTTCGCGGGCCTGCGGGTTGGCATCAATCCCGGTGATGACGATGCCCTCACCGGTGCGGCCGGCCGCCTCGATCGCCTGCAGCGCCCCGAGCGCGGGCTGGTCCCACCCGGCCCAGATGCCGGCAATGCTTCCGGGCTCCGGGTTGGCCGCGAGCAACGCCTCGATCTGCGCCCGACTGTCGGCGATGCCGCCATCGGTGACATCGGGGGTGATCCGGTCGACCACTTCGATATCGGGGAAGTTGGCGAAGACCGCATCGGCGATCACACCGCGGACCTGCACCGGCGGGAAAGGATCGAAGGTGAACATCACCACCTTGCCGGCACCGCCGATCCGGTTTGCGAGGTAGACAGAGGTCTCGGCCGCCATCGCATAGCCGTTCGACGTGACGTTGGCCGCCACCAGTGGATCGCTGCCCGCGTCCATGCCGACGACGGGAATGCCCGCATCGGCCGCCGTGCTCAACCCCGCACCAATCTGCGCGGGGTCCACGTTGATCACGATGGCGTCGACGCCTTGCGTGACCACGTCTTCAATCCGGCTGATCACCGCCGCGACGTCGCCCGCCGTGTCGATCACATTGACGGCCCAGCCAAGCTCCTCGGCGCGCGCCTCGAAGCCGTCGACGTAGAACTGCGTGCCGGGTTGCGCGAGATAAGGCGTGATCACCGCCACCTCCTGCGCCTGCGCCGTCCCGCCAACCCCAATTGCGACGGCTGCACTGGTCAGCAATGTTTTAACAGACATAATGATTCTCCCTGTGGTCTCGTTTTTTTCTTCGTGTATCTTTGGCACCAGCCTATTGGCCCGTCAAACATCCCTTGCCTCAGGAGACAGCCATGCCGCCGCCCAGGTCCGGCCCAGTTTTCGTCGGCATCGACATCGGCACGAGTTCGGTCAAGGCAGTCATGGGCGGCGCGGGAGGCGCCCTGCACGACAAGTATGCGGGACACCACGACACCGCGCGGCCTTCGGCGGGCGCGGCAGAGCAGAACCCGGCCGACTGGATGCAGCATGTCGAGGCCGCGCTCACACGCTTCGCGGCGCATCCTCGCGCCGGCGATGTCGTCGCTATCGGCGTGACATCGCAGGTGAACACGCATGTTTTTTGCGACCCAGCGCGCGCACCGCTCCACCCTGCGATCACCTGGCAGGATACGAGGCCCGCGGCTCAGGCCCGCCGCCTCGATGCCGCGATCAGCCCGGAGGACAAGACGACTGCGCTCGGCGCGCCGATCCCGATTGATGCGAGCCACGCGCTCGCCCGCGTGGGGTGGATGGCCGCGACGAACCCGGAGGTCTGGGCATCCACGGCCCATGTCATGTTGCCGAAGGACTTCGCGATAGCCCAGCTGACCGGGAACTGCATCGCCGATCCCATTTCGGCCGTGGGATTGGTGGGAACAGATCTCCGGTATGCCCCGGCGATACTTGACCTCTTTGCAGGCGCGAAGACAGTCTTGCCGATGCTGCGAGATCCGCTTGAAGTGGCGGGTCACGTCCGGAAAGACACACCGTTCGCCGGTGTGCCGGTCGCCACCGGAACGATGGATGCCTGGGCGGGCATGTTCGGCCTCGGCGTCGCTTCCGAGGGCGAGGCGATCTATCTCTCCGGTACCAGCGACGTGCTCGGGTTGATTTCCAGCGACCGCCCCGGTGCAGCGGGCATCATCACCTTCCCCGACTGGCGCGGAATCTCACTTCATGCCGGCCCGACTCAGTCGGGCGGCGCATCTCTCGTCTGGCTGGCGCGCATTCTCGGGCAGGATGTCGCCGCGCTCGGACGGCTTGCCGGGCAAGCTCATATCACCCGTCAGAGCCCATTGTTCCTGCCGCATCTGGAAGGTGAACGTGCGCCGCTTTGGGATGCCGGCTCGCGCGGGGCGTTTGCCGGCATGACCAGCGCCACCGGGCCTGAAGAGCTGGCCGCCTGCGTCATGGAGGGGGTTGCGTTCTCGGCCCGCCTCGCGCTCGAAGCGATTGAGCGGAGCGGGAACAGACAGGTGCACAATCTCCGGCATGGGGGTGGCGGCGCAGCGTCCGATATCTGGTGCCAGATCCGCGCCAACGCACTCGGACGCACTCTTGAGCGCGTGAAAGTGCCCGAAGTTGGGGCGATGGGCGCACTCGTGATCGCCGCCACCGCCATTGGCGAACTCGAGGATCTTGGCGAAGCCACACAGGGCTTGGTTGCGATTGACCGCGCCTTTGCATGTGACCCGAAGATGGCGGCGCTGGCCGATGATCGCTTCAAAGCGTTCGAGGATCTTTATCGGGCGCTCGGTCCGGTGAACGCCACATTGCAGGCACCCTAGCCGCCTAGCCGCTCCTCCAGGAAACAAGGCCTGGGCCCGACTGTTCCGGGATCGGGCAATGCGGCGGCCTCAGGCCGACTGAAGGCATCGTTCACGCGTCGCCCTGGATCGCAATTGACCGCGCCAGGTCATCTATGGTGCAGCGAATTTCAGGAGAATTTGGACCGGCCATTCATGCAAAGCGCAGACGACGGCGGAAACGAGCCCAATCCGGACCCGCCACCAGACTGATGGGTGCGCGCACAGAACCCACAGGTCCGTTATCCAGAAAAGACGATTGCTGCGCCGCAACGGCACGACCGGACATTCGGTTGGCGTCTGTCTGCGTGCCGCCGCTATGGCTGGCCTGTACCGAAGCATTTGCCGCCACGAAACGAGTGGATCGCACCATCACATCCGCGGCAACATTGCCGGAACTCCTCAGGCTATTCGCTGGAGCGCCGCTTCACCTGCGGCAGGCACGCTCGTAGCGGCACAGGATGTTCTGTACGGCGGCGACCAGGATCTCTGTGGGGTCTGTCACCCCGGCAACGGTTTGGACGTACTGGCTCAGGACCGGGACCGGAATATCGTGTCCTTCGAGCCGACCCAGCATGCCTGCGACGGCCGCCTCCGCCTTCGAAGCGGGCCAATAGTAGCGGATGCGGTCCGAGTAGCTGAAATGGCGCTGGAGCCAGAGCGCGGCCTCATCACCTTCGTAGTATTTGGCCCAGTTGCCAGGATCGGCGCGCATGATCTCGTCCATGGCCGCCATCAGCCTGCCTCGGGGCGGGTGGCCCTCCAGCACATCGGCAACCGCGTCAAGCCCGTAGAGCGCTTCACGGAGCGCAAACGTCAGCCAGGGGCCGACTTTCAGGATGGCGAAACCGTTCTGGACCAAGGCGGCGAGGCCGGCCTCTGTCTGGTAATCGGTTGAATGCGCCTCGAACACCAACCCCGGCATGTCGGAAAGGCACGCCGACAGCTCTTGCGCCTTCGCGGGCTCGAAATGGATCACATCCGTGTGGCCAAACTCGACGCCGGGCTGGACCACAAGGCCGATCACCCTGGAGAACGCGTCGTCCAACCCTGCGGCAGAAAACGCATCGCGGTGGACAGAGTAGGTTTGCGCGACCGCATCAGGCGTGGTCACGGCCAATTCATCAAGGTCTTCGAGCGCGCCGCCCGGCACCGGGACCTCGGTGCCGACGATATAGACCGGATCGACGGCTCCCTTGTGTCGTTCAGCGACCACGGCAAGGCGCGCGGCGCGGTCGGCCGTGGTTGTGTCCGGCAGGGCCACCGGCTCACCGGCGCATCCCATTGAGGTGTCGAGGTGCAACTTGGTGAAACCCGCCTCGGCAAAACCCGCGATCATCACCTCGGATTTCTGCATCGCCTCTTCGGCGGGCAGGTCCTTCCACGGGTTCGGACCGAGATGATCGCCCCCAAGGATAATCTGGTCGTTTGCCACGCCAACTTTCCTCGCGATCCCTTCAACAAACCCGCAGAAGTCGGCCGGCGTCATGCCGGTGTAGCCGCCATCCTGGTTCACCTGGTTGCAGGTCGCCTCGATCAAAGCCGGGCGCCGGGTCGTCTTGGCCAAACGCAATGCCGCCTCGATGACGATCGGATGTGCCGAGCAAACCGAGGTGATCCCGATTGGGGCACCGGCGTGGAAAGCCGCGGGAATGCCGTGGAGCGGGTGGGTCATGCAGCTGGGTCCTTGTTGGGTGAGCGCGGGTGAGCGCCCGAAAACTCGACGCAGGGAAGCTTCGCATCATCAGCCCGCTTCCAGTGCGCGCCGTTCCGGCCCAACGCTTGTCCTCTTTGGTCCGCCTACGCGGCCCTCGCCGGCCATCGCATCCCGTAATCAAGAAGGGTGTAGACAAATTTTTTACATGTGTCAAAGTGTGGAGCCGTAGTGATCTCAAGAATTGGACCTCTGGCCACACAGAGATCCGGCAAGGAACCCGGGCCGGTATGGCAAAGCAAAAAATCAGCACGATGAAAGAACTGTCTGAGGCGATCGGGGTCTCGCGCCCGACGCTTTCGCGGTACTTCCAGGATCCGACTTCGGTGCGCCCGTCGACCTCGGCAAAGATCAAGGAACGCCTCGCTGACGTCGACTACGTCTACAACTTCCTGGCCACGCGCCAGAACCGCAAGTCGACGGAACTGATCGGGGTCATCATTCCGCATCTCGAGGATCTTTTCTTCGCCAGCCTGCTTGAGGCAATCGAGCGACACGCCCGCGAGCTTGGCTTCACGATCATTACCCAGAGCTCCGACGGCGACCCGCAGATCGAAGAGCATGCGGTGCGCAAGCTGCGGTCGATGAGCGCAGATGGCGCCATCATTGCGCCGCTGGGCAGCGAGAGCTCGGCGGAGCTGTTCCAATGGATCTGTGACGATCTCCCGATCGTATTCGCCGATTCCCACCCAGCCGGCAACGACGACTGCGCTGACTTTGTGGGAACGGACAATTATCAGAGCGTCGCGTCGCTGGTGGAGTACCTGTGCCGTGCGGACGAACCCCCCTATTTCCTTGGTATGCCACTGCTGAACACGAATGCGTTCGAGCGTCGAAACAGCTATGCGAAAACAATGCGCGCGCTCGGCCACGAGCCCAAGTTCATCGAGCCCGCAGGCGTAGATGATTCTTGGCAGTTCGAGGCCTATGGGCACGGCATCATGAACCACCATTTCAGCCACCAACGCTACACCGACGCGACGATCCTGTGTGCCAACGACCGCATTGCGATCGGCGCAATCCGAGCGGCCAACAAGCATGGCCTGTTCGCACGCGGCTGTGAGTCTCGTAGCGCACTCAGGATCGCCGGGCACGATGATCATCCGCTGAGCCGATACATGTACCCGGCGGTCACGACGGTTGCCCAAGACGTTGAGGGCATTGCCAAAAGCGCCGTCGAGCTTCTCGTTGGGCGGATTCGTGGGGAGCGCACAGGCGATCCCGTGCGGCTCCTCAAGCCAGCTGCTTTGAAGTTGCGCGAGTCCGCCTGAAGGCGTCTGTGCCACACACCCTTGAGCATTGCGCCGCAGAGATTCTTGTTCACGCGCAAAAAAGACGCTTGACTAGGCGCCCTCCCAAGTGCACTTTTTACATGTGTAAAAAAGGGAGGACTCCATGTACATCAAACGCGCATTACTGAATACCGCGGTCGGCTTCAGCCTCGCTGCAGGAGCCGGCGCGGCCGCGTCCGCCGAGGAAATCACAATCGCGACCGTCAACAACAATGACATGATCGTCATGCAGAAGCTTGCGCCGAAGTGGGAAGAAGCGACCGGCAATACGATCAACTGGGTCGTGCTGGAGGAAAACGTCCTGCGTCAGCGCACGACGACCGATATCGCCACCAATGGCGGTTCGTTCGACATCATCTTCATCGGCGCCTACGAAACGCCGATCTGGGGTGCCAACGGATGGCTGACGTCCTTGAACGATTTCGCCGATGATCCCGCGTACGATCTGGAAGACATCTTTCCGCTCGTTCGCAACAGCCTTTCGGCGGACGGCAGCCTGTATGCTGTCCCGCTCTATTCCGAGACGTCCTTCACCTTCTATCGGACGGACCTCTTCGAGGCCGCCGGCATCGAGGCGCCGACCGAGCAGATCACCTACACAGAGTTCGCCGAAATGGCGGCCAAGCTGCATGACCCCGACAACGGCATCTTCGGCACCTGCCAGCGCGGCAAGGCCGGCTGGGGCGAGAACATGGCGTTCGTCGGCCCGATGGTCAACGCGTTCGGCGGCCAGTGGTTCGACATGGACTGGAACCCGACGATCGACAGCCCGGAGTGGAACGCCGCGATCACCTACTACGTCGACCTGATGACCAACTCCGGTCCTCCGGGTGCGACTGCCAATGGCCACAACGAGAACCGGGCGCTGTTCAAGGACGGCAAATGCGCCACCTGGGTCGACGCGACCTCGGCCGCCAACGACGTCAAGAACCCGGCGAACTCCAAGGTCGCCGATGTCACCGACTTCTTCCAGGCGCCGAAACAGGCGACGTCCAACGGAACCGGCTGGTTCTGGTCCTGGGCGCTCGCCATCCCGGCAAGCTCGCAGAAAGCCGACGTCGCCAAGGACTTCCTGAAGTGGGGCACCTCGAAAGAGTACTTCGAGATGGTCGGCGAAACCGAAGGCTGGGTCGCCGTGCCGAGCGGCACGCGCGCTTCGATCGCCGATGATCCGCGTTACCTGGAGGCGGCACCGTTCTCCGCCACCATCAAGGAAGCGATCTTCGCGGCCGATCCGACCAATCCGACCATGAATCCGGTCCCCTACACCGGCATCCAGTTCGTTGCGATCCCCGAGTTCCAGGGCATCGGCAACTACGTCGGTCAGCAGGTCTCCGCGGCACTCGCCGGTCAGGTGACCGTCGAAGAGGCGCTGGCCAACAGCCAGAAGTTCGCAGTCCGCGAAATGACCAAGGCGGGTTACATCGAGTAACCTCCTCCCAGGGTGGGCCGGTCCCGGTGGACCGGCCCACTTTGCCAGACATGTGCATTCTCGTGGCGCAGCTTTGTAGCATGGCCCCCCCGCGTGGGTCTTTCCTTCAACGCTGCACGCAAAGCCCAACGGGGGAAACCAATGGCAACCAAAGCTTCCCGCGCCGCCGCCAGAACGATGATCTCACCTGCTGTGATCCTCCTGCTCGGCTGGATGATCATTCCGCTTTCTCTGACGATCTATTTCTCGTTTCTGCGATACAACCTGATCACGCCGACCGGAAACCCCTTCGTAGGATGGGAGAACTACTACTGGTTCGTGACCGATCCGAGCTTCAAGGCGGCGATGCTCAACACGCTTGTGCTCGTCGGCGGGGTGCTGCTGATCACGGTCGTCGGTGGGGTCATGTTCGCGCTGCTGCTCGATCGGCCGATGTTTGGCCAGGGGGTCATCCGGATCATGGTGATTGCGCCGTTCTTCGTGATGCCGACGGTGTCGGGCCTGGTTTGGAAGAACATGTTCATGAACCCGGTGAACGGGATCTTCGGACATATCGCCAAGGCGTTTGGCGCTCCCCCAATTGATTTTTTCGGCCAGATCCCGCTGTTGTCGATCATCATCATCGTGAGTTGGATGTGGTTGCCGTTCGCGACGCTGATCATCTTCACCGCGATGCAGTCGCTCGACCAGGAGCAGCTTGAAGCGGCGGAGATGGACGGCGCAAAGTGGCCGTCGCGCTTCATCTTCATCATGGTGCCGCACCTGTCGCGCTCGATCACCGTTGTGATCCTGATCCAGACGATCTTCCTGTTGTCGATCTTCGCCGAGATCCTGGTGACCACCAACGGCGGCCCGGGGGTTTCCACCACCAACCTGACCTATTTGATCTACGTCTCGTCGCTTCTGCAATTTGACGTAGGCATGGGCTCGGCCGGTGGCGTCATCGCCATCATCCTCGCCAACATCGT
Organism: Paracoccaceae bacterium; assembly: GCA_003545125.1. Taxonomy (GTDB): domain Bacteria; phylum Pseudomonadota; class Alphaproteobacteria; order Rhodobacterales; family Rhodobacteraceae; genus Sinisalibacter. Next base: position 4,931 of record DQCI01000262.1, on the reverse strand, counting down.
TGCGATCTTCCTGATGCGGATGATCGGCAAGAACCTGGACGCCTGAGGAGGGTTACATGGCACGCGCAGTCTCCACGGGGCAGAAATCCCTGAACACCGCCATCGCCGGAACGCTCGGGCTCGTGATGTTCTTTCCGGTGCTCTGGATCCTGATCCTGTCGTTCAAAACCGAGGAGAACGCGATCCGCGCACCACTGGAGGTGCTTTTCGGCTCCGGCTGGACGCTGGACAGTTTTGCAGCCGTCCAGGCGCGGTCGGACTACTTCAAACACTTCTCCAACTCGGTGGTGATCTCGGTGGGGTCGACCTTTCTGGGCCTCTTGATTGCGGTGCCGGCGGCCTGGTCGATGGCCTTCGTGCCGACCAAGCACACCAAGAACGTGTTGATGTGGATGCTCTCGACCAAGATGCTGCCCCCGGTTGGCGTGCTGATCCCGATCTATCTGATCTTTCGGGATTTCGGTCTTCTCGACACCCGGATCGGCCTGGTGATCGTGTTGATGCTCATGAACCTGCCGATCATCGTCTGGATGCTCTACACCTACTTCAAGGAGATCCCCGGCGAGATCCTGGAGGCGGCCCGGATGGACGGGGCGTCCTTGCGCGAGGAAATACTCTACGTTCTGACGCCGATGGCGATCCCGGGCATGGCCAGCACGGTGTTGCTCAATGTCATCCTTTCCTGGAACGAAGCCTTCTGGACGCTCCAGCTCACCACGTCGGATGCCGCGCCCCTGACGCAGTTCATCGCCAGCTATTCGAGCCCTGAGGGGTTGTTCTACGCCAAACTCAGCGCGGCCTCCATCATGGCGATTGCGCCGATCCTGATCATGGGCTGGTTCAGCCAGAAACAACTTGTCCGCGGCCTGACCTTCGGCGCGGTTAAGTAAGGAGAACAGACATGGGACAGATCCAGCTTAACCAGGTCTCCAAATCCTTCGGCAGCGTGGAAGTGATCCCGCCGCTCGACCTCACCATCGAAGACGGGGAGTTCGTGGTTTTCGTCGGCCCCTCGGGCTGCGGCAAGTCCACACTGCTCAGGCTCATCGCCGGGCTCGAGGACGTCTCCGGCGGTCACGTCACGATCGACGGCGCCGATGCCACCGCCGTCCCGCCGGCCAAGCGCGGTCTGGCGATGGTGTTCCAGAGCTACGCGCTCTACCCGCATATGTCGGTGAAGAAGAACATCGCCTTCCCGCTGCGCATGGCCGGGCTCGGCCAGGCGGCTCAGGACAAGAAGGTGGAGGATGCCGCGCGGGTGCTCAACCTCACCGACTACCTCGACCGCAAGCCTGGCCAGCTTTCGGGCGGTCAGCGCCAGCGGGTCGCCATTGGCCGCGCCATCGTGCGCGAACCGGCAGCCTTCCTGTTCGACGAGCCGCTCTCGAACCTCGACGCGGCGCTGCGCGTCGGCATGCGGCTTGAGATTTCGGAGCTGCACAAGCGGCTCGACACGACGATGATCTATGTCACCCACGACCAGGTCGAAGCGATGACCATGGCCGACAAGATCGTGGTGCTGCAGGCGGGGGTGATCGAACAGGTGGGCTCGCCGCTCGAGCTCTACCAGCGGCCGCGCAACACCTTCGTCGCGGGCTTCATCGGTTCGCCGAAGATGAACCAGATCGAAGGCCCGGAGGCGGCGAAACACGATGCGACCACCATCGGAATCCGGCCCGAGCATATCGACATCTCCGAGACCGAGGGGACCTGGAAAGGCACCGTCGGCGTGTCGGAACACCTTGGGTCGGACACCTTCTTCCACGTCCAGACCGAGGCATCCGCCGAACCGCTGACCGTGCGGGCGACGGGCGAACGCGCGCTGGGTTACGGCGACACGGTCTATCTCACGCCGCGCCCGGACCATCTCCACCGTTTTGACAGCAAAGGACTTCGACTGGAATGAAACGCCTTGACGGCAAAGTCGCCCTCGTCACCGGGGGCGCGCGCGGGATCGGCCGCGCGATCTGCGAAGCATATGTGGCCCAGGGCGCAAAGGTCGCTGTTGCCGACCTTCTCGCGCATGAGGCCGAAGAAACGGCCGCCGCCCTGGGCGTGAACGCGATGCCGGTGACGATGGACGTCACCGACCTCGACAGCATTGCTACGGGCGTGACGGCGGTCGAGGACATGTGGGGCGGCATCGACGTGCTGGTAAACAACGCCGGGGTTTTCGGCATGTCGACCTTGGAGGAGATCACCCGCGCGGAATACGACCGGCAATACAACGTCAACGTCGCCGGCGTGATCTTCACCGCCCAGGCGGTGGTGCCGGGGATGAAGAAACGCGGCGGCGGCGCGATCATCAACTTCTCAAGCCAGGCCGGCAGGCGCGGCGAGGCCAACATCGTGCTCTACTGCTCGACCAAGGCGGCGGTGATCTCGGTGACACAATCGATGGCACTGGAGCTTGCCAAGGACAAGATCCGGGTCAACGCCATTGCCCCGGGCGTGGTCGACACACCGATGTGGGACACGGTCGATGCGCTCTTCGCCCAGTACGAGAACAAGCCGCTCGGCCAGAAGAAGCGCGAAGTCGGCGAAGCGGTGCCGCTGGGCCGGATGGGCGACCCGGCCGACATCGCCGGTCCTGCGGTCTTCCTGGCCTCGGATGAGGCCCGATACGTCACCGCCCAGACGCTCAACGTCGACGGCGGCAACTGGATGAGCTGAAGAGGAGACCTGGCATGGACCTGGGGCTGACCGGAAAACTCGCCGTCGTCACCGGCGGATCGAAGGGGATTGGCCTCGGGGTCGCGCGTGCTTTTGCGCGCGAGGGCGCCAACGTGCTCATCACCGCCCGGACGAAGGAGGCCGTCGAGGCGGCGGCCGCAGAGATCGGCGCCGATTTCGGGGTCAAGGCCGGCGCCGTCGTCTCGGACATCGCCAGCGCAGACGGCTGCCAGGCCGTCATCGACGCGGCCCGCGCATTCGGCGGAGCGGACGTGTTCGTCTCCAACGCGGGCACCGGTTCGAACGAGACCGTGGCCGAGGCGACGGACGGGAAATGGCAGTACTACTGGGATCTGCACGTGATGGCGGCGGTCCGGCTGAGCCGGGGTCTGGCCGACCAGATCGAAGCGAAGGGTGGCGGGGCGATGCTGATGAATGCGTCGATCTGCGCGGTCCAGCCGCTCTGGTACGAACCGATTTACAACACCACCAAGGCCGCGCTGCTGATGTTCTCCAAGACCCTGTCGACCGAGATGATCAAGCGGGGCATACGGGTCAACACCGTCAATCCCGGGCTGATCCGCACGCCGGATTGGGAGAACACGGCGCGCGACCTCGCCGGTCAAGAATGGGAGGCCTACCTGCAGGAGGTGGCCGACGAACACGCCGATATCAAGCGCTTCGGTACGGTCGACGAACTGGCCGACTTCTGCGTTTTTCTCTGCAGTCCAAAGGCTTCCTACTCTGTTGGCTCCGCCTACCATGTCGACGGCGGCATGCTGAAAACCACATGAAACGGGACAAGCACCATGGCCATCAAGCTCTCCAACGCCACCCTCGCCCAGCTGCCGGAAGGCGTGTTGCGCCCGGAGTATGACCGCTCGAAGCTCACCCCCGGCATCGTCCATATCGGCCTTGGCAATTTCCACCGCGCCCACCAGTCGTGGTATCTGCACCGCCTGATGCAGCAGGGGCTGGCGTTCGATTGGGCCATCGTCGGGGCGGGGGTGCGGCCCTACGACGCCGAGATGCGCACAAAAATGGCGGCCCAGGACTACCTCACCACGCTGATCGAGCTCGATCCGGCGGCGACCAGCGCCGAGGTGGTGGGCTCGATGATCGACTATGTGCCCGTCGAAGAGGGCAACGGCCCGCTGATCGCGCGCATGGTCGCGCCCGACATCCGCATCGTGGCTTTGACGGTCACCGAGGGTGGCTATTACATCGACCCGGCCACCGGCGGCTTCGATGCTGCGCATCCCGACATCGTCCATGATGCCGCCAACCCCGAAACGCCGCGCACCGCCTTCGGCGCGATGGTGGCGGCGCTGCGCAGACGGCGCGACGGCGGCACCGGCCCGTTCACCGGCCAGAGCTGCGACAACCTGCAGTCGAACGGCGCCGTGCTGCGCCAGACCCTGGTCTCGCTCGCAAAGCTCTCCGATCCGGAACTGGCGGATTGGATCGACACGACCTGCACCTTCCCCAACGCCATGGTCGACTGCATCGTGCCCGCGACCGGGCCGAGGGAACTGGCGCTCGCGAAGGACCTCGGCATCGACGACGCGGTGCCTGTGACACACGAGAATTTCCGCCAATGGGTGATCGAGGACAACTTCTGCCAGGGCAGGCCCGACTGGGACAAGGCCGGGGCGCAGTTCTCCGACAATGTGCACGGCTACGAGGCGCAGAAGATCCGCATCCTCAACGCCGGCCACCAGGTGGTGGCGAACATCGCCGAGCTGATGGGCGTGGGCATCGTCTCCGAGATCCTCGCGCACCCGAAGCTGCGCGCCCTGCTCGAAAAGGTCGCGCGCGAAGAAATCGTGCCGCATGTGGTGCCGGTGCCGGGGATGACCCCGCTGCAATATCTCGACTTGATCGTCGCGCGGTTCTCGAACCCGAAGATCGTCGACACCACCCGCCGTATCGCCTTCGACGGCTCCTCACGCCACCCGGGCTTCGTGCTGCCGACGGTGCGCGACGCGGTCAAGGCCGGCACCCCGGTCGAGGGGCTCGCGCTGGTCGAGGCCGCCTGGTGCCGGATGTGCGCCGGCACCCGCGCCGACGGCTCGGTGATCGAAGCCAACGATCCGTTCTGGGACGCGCTCCGGCAGGTGGCGCTGGCCGCCAGGGACGATCCGATGGCCTGGCTCGAACAGCGCCAAACCTACGGCGACCTCGCCGACCAGCCCGCCTTCGCAAACGCCTTCGCCAAATGGCTGGGCAAACTCTGGAAAGACGCCCCCGAAACCGCC
>DQCI01000079.1:6632-21914 GCA_003545125.1 Paracoccaceae bacterium | reverse complement strand
GTCGGGACTTCCGGACAGCGCGCGGGCGCGGTATTTCGAAAGGGTTCCGGCCCCGAAGGAGCCGGTTTGGCGCGCCAACGACGTGCTGCGAAATGCGGTCCAGTTCCGGGTTCTGAACCTCCAGGAGAACTGGCCGATGCGCGGCCGGTTCGACGCCATCTTCTGCCGCAATGTCGTCATCTATTTCGATGCCGGGACGCAGGACCGCTTGTGGCGACGCTTCTCCGACCAGCTCACGCCCGGAGGGTGGCTGTTCATTGGCCACTCAGAGCGGCTTTCGAGCGGCATGCAGGCGCAGTTCAACGGACGCGGTGTCACGGCCTATCAAAATGTCGACCGCTCACCGGGCGTGCCCTGGACGACCGACACTTTGACCCAAGGGTATTGATGAATGGCATTGCGTGACCAACTTCGGATCATCGTGGTCGACGACATGTCGACGAGCCGCGGGCTCATCACGCAGGCGCTCGACGAGGTCGGCATCCGCCAAGTCGAAAGCGCCGCCGACGGCATGAGCGCATTGCAGCGAATCGCCACCTGGCCCGTCCACCTCGTCATTTCGGACATGAACATGCCGGGGATGAACGGTCTCCAGCTCCTTCATGCCCTGCGCACCACCCCGAAGACAAAACAGGTCGGGTTTCTGCTGATCACCGGCAAGGCCGATCGTCAGACCGTCGAAACGGGCAAAAAGCTCGGCATGAACAACTTCCTGGCGAAACCGTTCCAGCCAAAAGACCTGATCCAGGCGATCGAAGCCGTCACTGGGCGCCTGTGAGGGGGAAGTCGATGTCTGCTCAAGCAAGGAAGGCTGGCGGCACGAATGTTGACACTGTTGGACTGGATGCCCTCCTGATCGAAATGTCCCGGGAATCCCAGAACCTGGCGGAACACTGCGGCAAAATCCAGTGCTCGATCTCGGCGATGCTCGACGTCGTCGACCACCCCGATCTCGGCGCAGAGATCCGTGTGCTGCAAGATATCGACCGGATCCAGCAGACCCTCGCGGATATCGCGGCCATTCTGGTCGTGACGGGAGAACACGCAAACGGAGCGCTGGTCCTGAAAGACGAGATTGGATCGGCTATTCGCCTCGAAAGCCTCCGCCGACGCCTCGGGCTCTGCGAACACCTCCCCGGTGACGCGCCTGCACCGGATGCCTGCGATACCACCTGGCTCTGATCCTTCCCAGGGAGCTTATTGGCGACGGGCTTGCCCGGGTCCCGGCCACCGGCCGGCGCGCGCGCGAGATGACACCCGGTGCCCCGCCCTGCCCCTCGCGCACCCCCGCGGCCACACCGCAGCCGAAGTCCCGGCGCCTGCCGGCAAGCGGCCATGAGCCGGTCGCCGCGTTCACGCCAGGCAGGTCGAGGAAAAAACCCGCCGCGGTGGCGGCTATCGGCGCGGCGGGGTCTGGGCCCCGAAACGAGCGCGCGCCGCGCAACGCGCTCGCGCGCGGGCCTTCCGCGCCGGTGCCGCCTGGACGATCCGCTCGCGCCGCCTGTGCCACGGCGTCGCGCCGCGTGCCCCCCGAAGGTCCCCAGCCCGGTTTTTGCCCGGTTCGTTGCCCGATACACGGCCCAATTCACGGCCCGATTCACGGCCGGTAAACCCCGAGCTGTTCCTCGCCCCGGACACCCGGCGACGCCCCCCCGCTTGCCCGCGAAATGACGCCTGACAAGAATCACCGAGCCCCTGGGAAGCTTCCGTGTGCAGCGGCGCCTTCTTCTTCCTGATGGCGTCTCTCACAGGCGCCGCCGCCCGAAATGACCACGCCACTTGCGCCGATTTCTCGCGTGTTTCCCGAGCGGTCCAGGCGGAACCGCCACCGCCGTTCAAGCTCGGGGGGCAAGGATCGCGACGGCCTGTCAGCACCTATTACACCTGTATCAGGGGCCGATTGCCGGAGACGGTGCCCCGATGCCAAAGCAGACGCAGCGGGCCAAAGCCAATCTCGATGGTCCGCGCGCGCGGCCTTGGCAGGCCGTGCCGAGTCCGACGGACCCCAAACTCAATGTCCAACCTCCACCGTCCTCACTGTCCGGGTCATGGCCGCAAGAGAACATGAGGACGGCCACGAAATCACGATACCACCTCGAACCATGCCTTCAGCGCGAGAACCGGAACGGCCGTTGTCACGCTGACAAACATCGCGTCGGGCGCCGTGCCGAAGCCACATCCGCCGCGCTAAACCGAGCGAGCCGTTGATATCCCTTCGTCGACGGGAACGGCGACCCGCGCTTCGCATCTCGACGGACGGTCCGGCGCTCTGCAATCCGCCGTTCCCAACCGGACGGCGACGGATGACCCCGCCGGCGCGACCGCCAAACAGGTAACAGCCACCGGGTCGTCCTTGCAGATCACGCCACAGGAGGACGGCCTCACGCCGGGACCGCACCGCTGCCGCGCCCGAACCCGTGGTACGATGCGCGCGGGCCGACAAAATCGCAGCTCCGGGCTTTGAACGCGGCGGCTCCAGGGCGGCCGCCGGCCCCGGCGCGGAACGTCGATCGACCCAACCATCGGCTACTGTCGTCGGAGGCGCCAGCCCTGTCCATAGGCCGAACCGCGGCGACCCGTAGCCCCTGCCCATCCCGGTCGCATACGCTCGCCCCGGGCTCATGACCCCGCCGCCGCGGTTGAACCCGAAACATCGACGGCTGTGCGTCCGGTCGTTCCCGCGCCGCGACGCCTGAGTATTCTTTGCCGTTAACCGGCCAGCAACCCGCATCGACATAGGGTGCGTCGAGACGACCCGACGGCACCCGACGGCGCCCCGCGCAACGGGCACGACTTGCGCAAGCAACCATGAGGCTCTCCAGATGACCAATCCGTCGCAACCCGCCAAACGTCGCTTCAGATTGAACTCGATCCTCGTCAAGATCGCGGCGCTGCTGTTGGTGAGCGGGATGGTCGTCTCTGCGGTAATGGCATGGAACAACATCCGAACCAGCCTGGACTTGATTCGCGATCAGATCTCTCATACCGCGCTTGAAACCAACAAGCTGCTCGCCGCCAGCTCGGCAGAGTCGATCCAGAAACGCGCGACCGCACGGTTGCAGGGCACGTTCGCGCCGCTCACCGGGGCGTTAGACAATCGAAACATCTACGCGACTGCTGTGAATAGCGACAACGAGGTCCTGGTCGAAGGTGGCGCCGCACCCGAAATGCTGGACCCGCTCAAAGCACTTGCCGCCCGCGCGATGTCGCAAGGAGCTTCCGTCACGGCGGAAGATGGCATGCTCGTCGCGACGCCGGTCTTCAACGCCATGGCCGGCAAGCCGGTCGGAGCCGTCGCCAGCGCCTGGTCGGCGGCAGACGCGATCGCCCAAGAGCGTCGCGCGACCCTGCTGAGCGTCCTGCTCGCCTGTGGCGTCGTCGGTGCGGCGATCGTCGCGGTGATGCTCGCGGTCGGCCGTTGGATCGCCGTGCCGATCCGCCGGCTCGCGCGAACCCTGGACCGGCTGGCGGCGGCCGACTACGACCTCGAGGTCGAGACCGCCGGGCGCGGCGACGAGCTGGGCGACATCGGTCGCGCGGTTTCGCACCTGCGCGATCAGTTGGAAATCGCCCGGGAAGGGGCTCGAGAAAACCGCTTTCGCGGCACAGCCGTCAAGGCCTCTTCGGCCGCCGTGATGATGGTCGATGCCGATTTCAGGATCATGTCAGTGAATGAAACCGCGCTCGAAATCATGCGCCGGCACGAGGCCGGCTTTCGGGTCAACACCCCTGGTTTCGACCCCGAAAAGATCGTCGGCCAGGAGATGGGCATCTTCCACCCCGGCCCACTCAAAAAGCGGGTCCGTTCGCTGCTTCTCGATCCCGCCGACGCGCCCTATCGGACGGAAATGGCGGTCGGCGAGAGCCGTTTCCGGCTGACGGTGAGCCGGGTGGAGACCGAGAAGGGGGACCTGGACGGCTTCGTCGTGGAATGGGACGACGTGAGCGCGGAATTCATGAAGCAGGCGATCCTTTCCACGATCGCCAGCAATCAGATCCAGGCCGAGTTCCGTGTCGACGGGACATTGCTGAGCGGCAACGCGCTGATGTCCAAAGCCATGGGCCAGGGCGTTGAAGACCTCATCGGCAATGCGAGCGAACACCTTTTCGATTTCGACAAGACACTCGCAGAGATCAAGGGAACGGTGTTCGAGCAAATCAACCGGGGCGAGGCGGTCCACGGCCAGTTTCGGTTGAAAAGGTCCGATGGCGGTACGGCCGTCATCGATGGCGGCTTCGCACCGGTTCGCGACACCAAGGACCGGCTGCTACGTATCGTGCTGATCGGCCAGGACATTACCGCAGCTCAAGCGCAGTTGAAGCGCTCCGAAGAGGAACGGGTCGGATTGCAAGAAGCTCAGGGAAGAGTGGTGGAAACACTGCGAACCTCGCTGGAAAAACTTGCGGAAGGCGACCTTACGGCCCGGATCGAGACCGCGTTCACGCAAGATTACGACAGGCTCCGGGTGGACTTCAACGAGGCGGCCAGCCGATTGCAGACGGCAATGCGGGGCGTGATCGAAAACGCCGAGCTGATCCAGGGCGAGGCGAGCGAGATCTCGAACGCGGCTGACGATCTATCGAACCGTACGGAACGCCAGGCCGCGGCCCTGGAACAGACCGCTTCGGCCCTCGACGAGTTGACCGCGTCGGTCAAGTCGTCGGCGGATGGGGCCTCCAGTGCCGATGCTCTGGTCGATGGCGCCCGCAAGGATGCCGAGGCGTCGGGAGACGTGGTCCGCGAAGCGGTCGGCGCGATGGGCGAGATCGAAAGTTCGTCCCAGCAGATTTCGAAGATAACTGGCGTCATCGACGACATCGCCTTCCAGACCAACCTGCTCGCGCTCAACGCGGGCGTCGAGGCGGCCCGTGCCGGCGAGGCGGGACGCGGGTTCGCCGTCGTCGCGTCCGAGGTGCGTGCGCTTGCGCAAAGGTCGTCGGAAGCGGCGCGGGAGATCAATGTGCTGATCTCGGCCTCGGACGGCCAGGTCCGGCGCGGGGTCGACCTCGTGGACCAAGCCGGCAAGGCGCTGGCGGGCATCGTCGTGTCGGTCCAGAAGATCAGCCAGAACGTCTCCGAAATCGCGCTCTCATCACAGGAGCAGAGCGCCGGACTCGCCGAGATCAACACGGCGATGAACCAGCTCGACCAGGTCACACAACAGAACGCCGCGATGTTCGAAGAAACGACAGCGGCGAGCCATGCCCTGACGCGCGAAGCGCAAACGCTGACACAGACGATGGGACGGTTCCAGACCGATCGCGAAGCGACGGCGCCGGAAAACGTCGTCAGTCCGCGTTTTTCGAACCGTCGCAGGGACCCCGCTCCATCCGCGGTCGCGCAGAACGCGACCGGTTCGGCGCACGGCCACGAAGCCACGGTCGGCGCCGGGGCCGATGATGACGGATGGGACGAGTTCTGAGCTTGGCAAGTCACAGATGCGAAAAGGAAGATTGCTGATGAGTGAGGGCCGTTCGCGCCAGGGCAGGATCGTGCGCGTGTTGATCGTCGATGATTCTCTGACCATGCGTCGCCTCATCCGCGCCGGACTTGAAACCCACCCTCGTATTCAGGTGATCGGTGAAGCGGGGAATGCCCGCGAAGCGCGCGATGCGGTGAAGTCGCTCCAACCCGACGTTATGACGCTCGATGTCGAGATGCCCGGGATGTCCGGTATCGAGTTCCTTGACCGGCTGATGCGGGCCAGGCCGATGCCGGTCATCATGGTCTCCACATTGACCGGCGCCGGCAGCGACGCCTCCGTGCGCGCGCTCTCGCTGGGAGCCGTCGATTGTGTGGAGAAACCGCGTTTCGGTGTGGCGCGCGAGACGTTCGAACAGTTGACGAAGATGATCCTCGTCGCGGCGCAAGCCCGGGTGCATCGCCCGCCGACCGCCGCCGAAAGACCGCAACCTGCAAGCCGTCCGGGGTGGCGGTGGAACGGACGGTGGCTCCTGCTCGGGTCATCGACAGGCGGGGTCGAAGCCCTGGAGACGATCCTGCATTCCTTTCCGCCGGAATGTCCGCCGACGTTGATCACCCAGCACATGCCGGCCCAGTTCCTCAGAAGCTTTTGCGCGCGGCTGAACACCAACGTGGCCCCTGCCGTACGGATCGCCCACGACGGGGCCAAACCGGCCCCCGGCGAGGTTCTGATCGCCCCGGGCGGGGATGACCACCTTCGGATCGCGCGGGACGGGACGTCCGTCAGGATCAGCCCCGGGCCGAAACGTTCGGGCCATCGCCCCTCGGTCGACGAGATGTTCGGCTCCGCGCTGCCGCATGCAAACAAGATCATCGCCGCGATCCTGACAGGCATGGGCCGGGACGGGGCCGAAGAGATGCTCAACCTCCGGCGTGCCGGCGCCCGATGCATCGGCCAGGACGCCGAAACCTGTGTCGTCTACGGCATGCCCCGGGTGGCCCACGAATTGGGTGCTGTCGAGGAACAACTCCCGTTGGGTCGTATTGGCGAGCGTTTGCTGGAGCTTGCGGCGAGGTGAGAGGGACCGGATCTTCCAACGCAAACGCAAACGCAAACGCAACCACCCGCGCCGGCGCCAACCACACCTACATCGGCCAGGGGGAATTCGCGATCGACGGCGGCAACGACGCCGTGATCTCCACCCTGCTCGGCTCCTGTGTGAGCGCCTGCATCTGGGATCCCGAACGCCGGATCGGCGGCATGAACCATGTCCTGTTCACCAAAGACAGCGCAAACGCGGCCGAGGTTTTCGGCCATGGGGTCAATGGCATGGGGCTGCTCATCAACAGCTTGCTGAGGTTCGGCGCAGATCGGCGCCGGCTACACGCAAAGGTCTTCGGCGGCGCCAAGATGGTGCACGGACTCTCGGAAGAAGGTGCGCGCAATGGCCGGTTCGTCGTCGAGTTCCTCGGCAACGAGGGCATCTGCCATCTCGGCGGAGATCTCGGCGGCCGGCGCGCCCGGCGGGTGGAATTCTGGCCCGGCAGTGGCCGTGCGCGGATGAAATTCGTGGAAGACGAGGTGAAGGTGAGCCGCGTGGCCGACCCCGCGCCCACCAATTCCGTCGAGCTTTTCTGATCGCGGTCCGGCGCGGCCCGCGAATCCCGCCCGGTTGTCCAAAAAAGATGCCGGGCCTTGACCTGCAGGACCCCCCTCCCGGACGGTTTGGCGATCCCGATACGCCCGCGAACCGCAAAAAAACGCGGTTTGCGCTCCGGCCCTGTGGTGCAGGCAGTCCGCCGACCCTGCCCGGGGCCCAATGACGCCCGGGCGATAGGCCGGCGCAGAGCCGCGATCCGCTCAGGCAACCCCGACTACCCCGCTGACACGCCCGCCGGCGCGGCGGTTGATGGGACGTTTCCGGCCAACCTCGCACCCGAGGTCGGAGGTTTGACCCGGTTCCATTCCCGGTGCAGGCATCACCTGCGCTGGCAACATCGGCAAGTCGGGGGCGGTGCCAGATCAGGGTTTGGCCGTCGACCGGCGCAGCCTGGCCTGAGATCTCGCCGCGGCACCGCGCCGCCCAGAGCCGGTCGCGCATCGCGTGACGCGAGCTGTGCATAGAGCATCCTGCGGGAATGTAATCTTTCATCCGTTTGTTGAGCGCTGCACGCCCCTCCTTGGCGGTCGTGCAGTCCGTCCCGTCTTGCCGGGCGTCAGCGAACCGGGATCTCAACTTGTGACAGAGGATACGCTCAGCCTCCCGCCGCGCCGCCCCTTCGAGCGGGTCCTTACGTGCGCAGTCCTTGGTCATGGGCCAACGCCACGGGTGCGCACGCACAAGGGCGTAAAGCGCCCCGCCATCGTCCCGAACGATGCCCTCCCGGGTCATTCCAATAGCCCCGGCCCCAACGCATCGCGGTGTCCGTCACCAAGGCCACCCGCCAGCAGGGTTGGTCATCGTGCGCGCTGGGCTTCGCCGGGACCGTTGCCAGCGCGCAAGCTGGCAAACGGACCCGATCGGAAACGCCCGCTGACTGATCGCGGCCCCCCCGTGCGGGGTTGATCAGGTTGAGGCCCTGCTCAATGGCAGCGGAATTGCTGACGGCCCTCACGGCCCTCACGGCCCTCACGGCACCGAAGACCCGTGTGGTGTTGCTGCCTGCGAGGCCTCGGGCGATCACTGCGTCCCGAAAGGCGTTTGCATCGGCTGTCGTGTGCGCGTCCAGGGGCTCGTCGCCCCAGCCATCGGTTACCAAACCACATGCCCTTTCAATGGATCTGGGCCGGTTGACGTACGACCTTTGCCCTTGCCCCCTGGCAGATCGCCACGGCCTGCGAAAGCAGATCCGAGGAGGAGGCGACCGAAAGCGGTTGGTCGATGGCCCCTGCAACGGCGACCGGCTGATCTTTCGGCACGTCCATCCCCGGCAACGCCCTGCCTCAGGAGGTGCCAAAACGCCTCCGGCGGATCCGTGGCGCTTCTGGCTCCGGGCTCAGAGACCTTTGCGAACGTCCTGTGGAGGGACCACGAGACCCGCGGTGACGTATCAAACGATCTCAGCCGTAGCGGGATGCGGCGGCTGTACCTGGTTACCTCGGCCCTTGACGACAGCGACGCTGGGCGGGTTGATTCCCGACGCCGTGTCCTGCTCCCGGCAACGGCTCAAAGCCGAAGCAAAACCATTCTGTCATCGGAGGCCCTGGTACCCGAGGTCGGACTCGAACCGACAAGATGTTGCCATCGGGGGATTTTGAATCCCCTGCGTCTACCAATTCCGCCACTCGGGCCCGGAGCTTCCATTTATCGCCGGGCAGCGTCAGCGTCAATCGCGAGATCGCCCGGCCGCACGGCACGGTGGCGCCCCCAGCCCGGACGCCTGCCCGATATGTCGTTATGGTCAACGCGGTCGCCGCCAACGCCACGCAGCCGAGATCCCGAACGCGCCCCGCCCGCCGGTCTTTGCCGCATCGCCCCGTCCTTCAGGGGCGCCTTTCAGGGGCGTCGGGGCCGACCCCGCGCCGTCACAGGGTCACAGATCGTCCGTCGAGAATGTGTCGCAGGCCCGCATGTCGCCCGCCTGGTAGCCGGTCGCGAACCAGCGCGCGCGCTGCGCTGATGTGCCGTGGGTGAAGGTATGCGGCATCGGCACCTGGCCGGCGCCCCGTTGCAGCGTGTCGTCGCCGATCTGACGCGCGGCGTTCACCGCCTCCTCCAGATCGCCCGCTCCAGGGTGCCGAACCGCGCCTCGACATGACGCGCCCAGATCCCGGAGTAGCAGTCGGCCTGCAACTCGATCCGAACCGAGATCGCATTGCTCTCCGCCTCGCTCACCTGGGCGCGGATCCGGTTGGCCTGGCCAAGAATGCCAAGCTTGTCTTGAACGTGGTGGGCCACCTCATGCGCCACCACATAAGCGGCCGCGAAATCGCCCTGCGCCCCGAGTTGCCGGGTCAGGGTCGTGAAAAAGGCGGTGTCGAGGTAGACCTTCTGGTCGCCCGGGCAATAGAACGGACCGGTTGCGCCGGACGCGCCGCCGCAAGCCGATTGGGTCACATCCTTGTAGAGCACCAGCGTCACAGGGTCGTAGGGCTCGCCCACCTGGGCCTCGAACAACGCGCTCCAGACCTCCTCGGTATCGGCCAGGGTGACCGAAACAAACTCGCCCGCCTGCCTGTCGGCCTCGGTGATCTCCGCGCTCCCCCCGGAGGCGAGCCCGCCCTGCCCCTCCAGCAGCGGCGTCACGTCGACGCCCGCGAAATACCCGATCGCCAGCACCACCAGCAGGCCGACGCCGCCAACCCCCGCCGCCTTGCCGCCGCGCGCGCGCCGGTCCTCGATATTGCGGCTGCCGCGCCGCCCTTGCCATTTCATGTGACCCTCCGCCCCTAAAACACTCGCGTTCACTATAGCTTGAGCGCCCGATTGCGCCACGGGGACTTGACCCACAGCGCGGCCCATGCTGCAAAGCGGCCAAATGAGGCGGGACATGCTGAAAAGACTTTACGACTGGACGATTTCTCTGGCCGAGAGCAAACACGCGCTCTGGGCGCTCGCCTTCGTGGCCTTCATCGAAAGCTCGGTGTTCCCGATCCCGCCCGACATCCTGATGATTCCGATGATCATCGCCACCCCGCGCCGCGCCTTCCTGATTGCCGGCATCGCGCTGGCCTCGTCGGTGCTGGGTGGCATGCTCGGCTACTTCATCGGCTGGGGCGCATTCGAGTCCATCGGCCGGCCGGTGCTCGAGTTCTACGGCAAAGACGCCTATTTTGCGGAATTCTCGACGAAATACAACGAATGGGGCGCCTGGGCGGTTCTGATCGCCGGGGTCACGCCGTTCCCCTACAAGGTCATCACCATCCTGTCGGGTGTCACCGGGCTCAACTTCGCCGTCTTCATGGTGGCCTCGGTGGTCGCGCGGGGCTTGCGCTTCTTCATCGTCGCCGCACTCCTTTGGAAATTCGGCGCGCCGATCCGCGACTTCATCGAGAAGCGGCTGGGTCTCGTGTTCACCGCCTTCATGATCCTTCTGGTCGGCGGCTTCGTGGCGGTGAAATACCTGTGATGACCCTTTTGACCCGCCGCAACCTGATCCTGTTCGCCTGGGCCTTCTCGGTGCTCTCCATCGCCGGGGCCTGGACCTTCCAGCTCTTGGGCTATGCGCCCTGCGAGATGTGCTACTGGCAGCGCTATCCGCATTACGCGGCAATCTTGATCGGCCTCGTGGCGCTGGCGACGCGCTGGTACTGGCTGGCCTGGTTCGGGGCTTTGGCGGCGGCGATCACCTCGGGACTTGGCGCCTTTCACACCGGGGTGGAGCGGCACTGGTGGGCCGGCCCCGCGTCCTGCACCGGCGACGACATCTCGGGGCTGAGCACCGAGGATCTGCTCGACCGACTCACCGCCGCGCCGCTGGTGCGCTGCGACGAGATCCCCTGGCGAATGTCGGACGCGATCCCCTGGGAGCTGCTCGACATCACCATGGCCAACCTCAACGCGCTCGGCTCCTTCGCGATCGTCTTTGTCTGGCTGGCCGCGGCACGGATACGGGGCTGACAGGGCACCGCATTTCGCCTCGGGACAAGGGTGGGCGAAGAGCGGGCGACCTCGGACGGGGTCCCAAGCCATTGTTTTTGCTAAAGGTAGCGCGAATTCAGACTCCACGCGCGAAGCCTCGGGCGAAATCAGTCGTCGCCCGCCTCCCGTGCCCGGAGCACCTGCCGCAACATCCCGTGAAACCGCTGCACGTCCGACTTCGTGAGCCCCAGACGCGACCACATGTTGCGCAGCACCAGTTTCATCCCCGCCGCTTTCGTCTCGGGGAAGTAAAACCCCGCCCGGTCCAGTTCCGCTTCCCAATGGTCGGCGAGTTTCTCCACCTCGACGCCGCTGGCGAAGGTGGTGTTGGCGAGCACCTCATGCGCCACCTCGCCCCCCTGCCGGCGCCATTCGTAACCGAGCAGGAGCACCGATTGGGCGAGGTTGAGCGAAAAGAATTCCGGGTTCACCGGGAAGGTGACGATCGCGTTGGCCCGGGCGATGTCCTCGTTCTCGAGCCCCGCGCGCTCGGGGCCGAACATCACGCCGACCCTCTTGCCCGCCGCCGTCAGCGCACGGGCCTGTTCCATCGCGCGTTCCGGGCTCAGCACCGGCTTGGCAAGCTCGCGGCCCCGTGCGGTGGTGGCAAAAACGTAATCGCAATCGGCAAGCGCCGCGCCGAGATCGTCGAACACACCCGCCCCGTCGAGCACCCGGCCGGCGCCGGAGGCCATCGCCACCGCCTTGGGATTGGGCCAACCGTCGCGCGGGGCCACCAGCCGCATCCGGTCGAGACCGAAGTTCAGCATCGCGCGCGCCGCTGCACCGATGTTTTCGCCCATCTGAGGCCGGACCAGCACGATCGCCGGCACCGGCCCGCTGGTCGTCGCACCGAAACCCGAACCGGCGTTGTCGCTGACATCTGCGCTCATCTCTCAACCTTCTCAATCCCGTGCGCCGCGTGATACGCTCGCACCACCCCGAAACGCAAGGAGGGCACCATGGCCCATGACGAAGGATTGGCCGAGATCCTGCGCGGCGATCTCGCCGATCTGCCCGGGATCACCGAGAAACGCATGTTCGGCGGCCTGGTTCTTTTGCTCGACGGCCACATGCTCTGTGGGGTCCACCCAGGCGGCGGCATGTTCCGGGTCGGCAAGGAGAACGAGGCGGCCGCCCTCACCGTGCCCGGCGCAGAGCCGATGGCCTTCACCGGGCGCCGGATGGGCGGTTTCATCGACGTCTCCGACGACGCCCTCGCCGACGAAGACCGCCGGGAGCGGTTGATGGGCCTCGCGCTCGGGTTCGTGCGCGCCCTGCCGCCCAAGTAGCCCCTCAAGTCGCGCGCCCCCAAGTCGCCCCCCCGTGTCGCCCCCCAAGACGCCCCCCAAGACGCCCCTTGGGGCGTCCCGCAAAACCGGCTATGCACGGGCCGAACAAACCGGAGACGCCAATGTCCACCGACCAGGACCTGCCGCAGATTTACCTCGTTACCCCCCCGAGCTTCGATCTCGACGTCTTTGCCGACCTGCTCGCGCGCGCCCTCGATGCCGTCGAGGTTGCCTGCGTCCGGCTTGACCTCGCGACCCGCGACGAAGGCGCGATCGGCCGCGGCGCGGACGCGCTGCGCGAGGTCTGCCACGCCCGCGACATCGCCGTGGTTCTCACCGACCACAAACTCATCGCCGCGAACCATGGGCTCGACGGGGTTCATTTTTCCGACGGCGCGCGGCACGTGCGCAAAGCCCGCGCCGATCTCGGCCAGGACGCCATTGTCGGCGCCTTCTGCGGCGCCTCGCGCCACGAAGGCCTTGTGGCGGGTGAAAACGGCGCCGATTACGTGAGTTTCGGCCCGGTCGGACAGTCCGGCCTCGGGGACGGGACCGTGGCGGAGCCCGCGCTGTTTCAATGGTGGAGCGAGATGATCGAGGTGCCGGTGGTTGCCGAAGGCGGGCTCACCGAAGATCTGGTCCGCAGCCTCTCCCCGCTCGCCGACTTCCTCGCTTTCGGCGAAGAGCTCTGGTCGGCCGAGGATCCGGTGGCCATGCTCACGACATTGGCCGCCGCGCGCGGCTGACACCGGCCGCCCGCTCGCGACGCACAACGCGCAGACGCCGTGGCACTGTGGCAACCGCGATCCCCGCGTCCCGTCAGCGCCAACACGCACCCACGCCGTCGCCGTCTCATCCTTGTAGAAATACGCCGGCGAGACCATGCGCGAATGCGTGTCCTAGGCACGATGGGGCTGCGCCCCCTCGGCACGATGGGGCTGCCCCCGCCCCGCCCGCCGCAGGCGCGCCGCCGCAAGGCGGCCCCCCCCGCCCGCCGCAGGCGCGCCGCCGTCAGGCGGTCTCCTCCCCGACCCGCTGGTCCAGCGGCAAGCGCACCGCGTCCTCCAGCGCCCGGGCCAGCGCCTTGCGGTCGGGATAATCGGCCACCCGCAACCCGGGATGATAGACAAGCTCGACCGCGCCCTGCGGCGCCTGGGCCAGCACCTTCAGAAGCGACGGGCCCAGGTCCATCTCGCCCCACCAACCGAAAAAACGCCGGTCCTCGCCCGGCGGCGCACGGTAGATCACAGAGACCGGTTGGATCGACATCGTCTCGTGCAACGCCGGCTCGAAGAAGGCGGCAAACAGCGCGGTCTTGAACGGCAGCACCCGGCGCCCGTCGGTCGAAGTACCCTCGGGGAAGAACAGCAGCTTGTGACCGGCCCGCAGCCGGCGGCGGAACACATCGATCTGCGACCCCGCCTCGCGCCGGTCGCGCCGGATGAAGACCGTGCCCGTCGCCTTGGCCAGCCAGTTGATCCCGGGCCAGCCCGCCACCTCCGCCTTGGCCACGAAACAGACCCGTTTCTGCGCGTTGAGCACGAAAATATCGAGCCAGCTCACGTGGTTCGCCACCACCGCCCCGTTCTCGCGCATCTGCGCGCCATGCACCCGGACCCGCAGTCCCATCAGCCGCAGGGTTGCCCGGCACACGGCCACGGTGATCCAGGGCGTGAGCGGCCGGGCCGGTGCGAACAGGGGGCGCTCGACCACCCTGAGCAGGAGTGTCAGCACCAGGCCGGTCAGCAGGAGGGCGAGGATCGGGAGCCCGCGCAGCCCGACCCGCAGCCATCCGATGGGGCCGATCGGCTTCGCCGCCGGCGGCGGCGCCTCTCCGATCCAGGGGCTCATCCCCGCACCCCGCCGGCGTAACGTGCGCGCATCCGCGCGGGCACCCGGGCGATGTCGACGACGATGCCGATATCGGTCGTGTTGAAATCCCGGTCGATCCAGGCGCCCTCGCCCACGAACCCACCGAGCCGGAGGTAGGCCTTGATCAACACCGGCACGTCCCGCATCGCCGCCGGCCGGTCGATCTCGGCTTCAGGGATCAGATCCATCGACCTTGCGTTGTCGCCGATCGCCCGCAGCCGCAGCTCAGGCGGCGCGAGGTGGCGGTGATGCAAGAGCGACAACGCCGGCGCGATCGGCGCGAGGTCGGTCCCGTGAAAGGAGGCGACCCCGAACATCACCTCGATCCGGTGGCGCTCGACATAAGCCAGGAGCCCCTGCCAGAGCCGCATCAGCGCGGGGCCGCCGCGGTAGTCGCGATGCACACAGGAC
This sequence comes from Paracoccaceae bacterium, assembly GCA_003545125.1. Lineage (GTDB taxonomy): Bacteria > Pseudomonadota > Alphaproteobacteria > Rhodobacterales > Rhodobacteraceae > Sinisalibacter. The sequence goes on along the minus strand of DQCI01000079.1, from coordinate 7,332 downwards.
CGGCCAAGCTCGAGCAGCCGCCGGCCGGACCCGGTGAGCGCTGACAGATCGTATTCGCCGTCCGAATAGAACAGCTCGCCCGGCCCCAGCATGTCGCCCCGCAACAGCCGGTAGGCCCCCACGGCCGGGCCCCCGGGGGCGGCCTTGTCGAACAGCAGAAGGTGGTCGGCGCGGTCGTCGAGCGCGTCGCGTTCGAGGCGCGCCTCATGGTCGACAAGCGGACCGTCGCCGCCCATTTCCTCGACGAAGACCGAATAGCGCAGCCTCTGGCCCGCACGGATGTCGGCCGCGTCGCGGGCGAGCCGGAGCTCGAATTCGGGGGTCTGCCTCGCCATCCTGCCTGTCGGTATGTTTCCTCCGACAGCGGTTTAGGTCGACCCCCCGGATTTGGCAACACTCATGGGGCGCGTGCCCGGATACGCGCATCGCCCTCAGACTCGGTTGAATCGCACTGGAGGTGTGTTACCGTCCATCGATGTTCCCTTCGATTGCACAGCGGCGGCCGGTCCCGACCCGGTCAGGAACCGGCAAAGCGGCCCCGGGCCTGTCAGGGGTCGATGACCAGGTCGAGCTCGACCCGCGCCGTGTCGATCACCCGCTTGCCGGCATGGCGGAAATTGACCGTGACCTTGCCGCCGATGTTGGATTGGACCTGGCCTGTCCCCCAGTCCGGCTGGCCCGGGTGACGCACCAGCGCGCC
>DQCI01000079.1:3135-6531 GCA_003545125.1 Paracoccaceae bacterium | reverse complement strand
GCCCCGATCCGCGCCAGGTGCCCCACGCGCCAGATCTGGTCTCTCTCGTCGGCTCGCGCATCGCGCATGATCTCAACAACCCGGTCGGCGCCATCGCCAACGGCATCGAACTTCTCGGCCTCACCGGCCAGATGGATGGCCCTGAACTCGCGCTCATCAACGAAAGCGTGGAGAATGCGCGCCGCCGGATCAAGAGCTTTCGCATCGCCTTCGGCGCGGCGGCGCCCGGGCAGGTTGTGGCTGCGGCCGAAATCGCCGAACTTACCGCCCCCGGTGCCGACGGTCGGCGTCTCGAGATCGACTGGCCGGTCGCGGAAGATCTGCCCCGGCGCGATGCCAAGACCGTGTTCCTGGCGCTGATGTGTCTCGAGAGCGCGATGCCCTGGGGCGGCCGAGTACAGGTGCGCGCGGCGCCGGGCGGCTGGCAGCTGGCCGCGACGGCGGACCGGGTGCGCCTGGAGCCCGCGCATTGGCACATCCTGGAAGAGGGCCCGCTCCCCGCCGATCTTTCCGCCAATGCGGTGCATTTCGCGCTTCTGGCCCGCGAGATCGGCATCCGCGGCCGCCCAATCACCCTGGCGCGCACGGAAACCGCGATCAGCCTCGGATTTTGATCCTTCGGCCGCCGCGCGCCAGATCCGCGCACCCACCATCGAGCTGCCCACAGGCTACTGCGCCAGCTCATAGGGGAAATAGGCCACCGCCAGCGCCACGGTCCCGACCGCGTTCAGCGCGCCGACCATGAGGTTTTGGCCCTCGCGACCGGTCTGCAGCGCACTCGCCAGCTTGCCGGAGGCGATCATCTCCAGAAGCTCGGGCGAGCGTTGGAACGCGTTGTGTTCGCCCAGGGTCCCGTCGCTGAAATTGCTGACATCGACGACGATCACCCCGAGCCGTCGCAGGGTTTCGAGGTTCTCGGGCTCACCGAGACGCGGCAGCCCGCCGGCCACAAAGCTCGAAAGCTGCAGCATCCTGTCGCGTTCCGAGACCAGCACCACCAGGCCGAGGCGGCGCAGATCGATCCCCGCGACCTGAGTGCGGAAGACGTCGAGGTCGATATCGGGCTCGGCCAGGGCCACCGCCGCGACCTTGCCAAGCGTCGCCCGGTCGCCGCCCAAGGCCAGCCGGTTGAGGCCTTCCATCACCAGGAACCCCCCCATCGAATGGGCCATCACGTTGATCCCCGTCGCCCGGGTCTTCGCCAGCGCCTTCAGGGTCTGGACGAACTGGTCGCGCGAATAGAGCGTGCTGTCGCGGTCGTAGACATAATGCGTGGGCCGCTCGGCGGAGGGCCAGGAAAACACCACCACCGGCCCTTTCAGGCGGTAGTCTTCGGCAACCTGCGCGGCCCTCAGGACCGAGGTTGCAAAGCCGGTGTTGTAACCGTGCACGTAGAGGGTGATGTGGCGCTCGGCGGCGGCGAGCGGCGCCAGCGCCCTGTTGACCGCGGCGATGAACCCCGCCTCGCCCTCGAAAGTCTCTGTGCCGTGCGTGAGGAAGTCCGTCTCCGGGTCCGGGTCGCCGCTCGGCAGACGCAGATCGCCCGGCGCACGTTGTGGCGGGATCGACACCGCGTATTCGGCCAAATGCACCCGGGCCGCCCGCGCGCCGCCATAGGCGGGTGGATCGCCGCCCAAAACGTTGCGCGACGTGGCCACGAAAACCGACCGCGATCTGCTGACCGCCCCGTCATAGGCGACCAGCACGGGTTTCGTGGCACAAGCGGCCAAGCTCACGAGGACCAAGGTCAGCACGACCGCTCGCAGGCCGATCATCCGGTGATGTGTCCGATCACGCATCCCATCCCCCGACGGTTGCGGCCCGCCGATTCGGCGAACCCGTACCTCAAGAGTAGTGAGTTTCCGCTTCGGCGGGAAACATCCGTTCGCCCCAAGACCGGTTCCTACGCGAGGTCTTGCCACATCGCGCGCGACAAGCCTTCAACCATCCAGGCGACGGGGGGGGGTCAGGGCCGCACGGTCCCGTCGCCTTCGACGATGTACTTGAAGCTGGTGAGCTGCTGTGCCCCCACCGGCCCGCGCGCATGCATCTTGCCGGTGGCGATACCGATCTCGGCGCCCATGCCGAACTCGCCACCATCGGCGAACTGGGTCGAGGCATTGCGCATCAGGATCGCCGAATCGATCCGTTCAAAGAACCGCGCCGCGGTGGCGTCGTCCTCGGTCAGGATCGCCTCTGTGTGATGCGAGGAATAGCGCTGGATATGGGCGATCGCGCCATCGACGTCATCGACCAGTTTCGCCGCGATATCCATGTCGAGATATTCGCGGCCCCAGTCGTCCTCGGTCGCCGCCACCGTGCCGGTGAGGCCCGGCCCGGCATGTACCGTCACCCCCGCCGCCATGAGGTCGTCGAGCACCGATTGGCCGAGCGCCGCCGCGTCCCGGTGGATCAGCAGGCATTCCGCAGCACCACAGATGCCGGGGCGCCGGGTCTTGGCGTTCATCACCACGGCGCGGGCCTTGTCGGGGTCCGCCGCCTTGTCGATGTAGACATGCACGATGCCTTCGAGATGGGCGAAGACCGGCACCCGCGCCTCGCGCTGGACGAGGCCCACCAGTCCTTTGCCGCCGCGCGGCACGATCACGTCGACGTAGTCGATCATGTGCAAAAGCTCGGTCACCGCAGCCCGGTCGCGGGTCGGGATCAGCTGGATCGCGTCCTCGGGCAGCCCGGCCGCCGTCAGCCCCGCGACAAGGCAGGTATGGATTGCCTGGGACGAATGGAAACTCTCCGAACCGCCCCGCAGGATCACCGCGTTGCCGGCCTTGAGCGTCAGCGCGCCGGCATCGGCGGTCACGTTCGGGCGGCTCTCGTAGATCACCCCGATCACCCCAAGCGGCGTGCGAACGCGCTTGATGTGCAGGCCCGAGGGCCGGTCCCATTCGGCCATGACTTCGCCGATCGGATCGTCGAACCCGGCGACAGCGGTGAGACCCAACGCGATCCCCTCGATCCGGTCCTCGTCAAGGGCGAGCCGGTCCATCATCGCCGGGCTGAGGCCCTTTTCGCGCCCATGGTCGAGATCGCGGGCATTGGCCGCGATGATCTCGCCGCGCCGCGCCCGGATCGCCGCCGCCGCCGCGGTGAGAGCCGCCGTCTTCTGCGCTGGGTCGGCAAAGGCCAGCTCCGCCGCCGCCGCCTTGGCCCGCCTGCCGATGTCCAACATCAGCGCCGGGATATCCGCCAGGTCTTCAGGTGCGTCTTTCATTGCCGTCGCCTTTCGGGTGGGATCGGCCCAATATGGCCCGTTGCGCGAGGTGGGTCAAAGCGGTTCACGAAACGCGCGCGGTTGCGCGCGCTCCGAACGCGCCAGGATGTGCTTTCGCAGCCCGGGTGGAGGCCGATGATCGGCTTTGGCGCCGCCGGATCCGG
>DQCI01000079.1:1802-3043 GCA_003545125.1 Paracoccaceae bacterium | reverse complement strand
CCGGCAGCGAGCGTCATCGGCAGGTAGGCCGAGCCGGACAGGTACGGCGCGAGCGCGCGCAGCAGGGCGGCAATGGGGAGGAGCGCGTAGGCCAGGGCCACAGCGCGCGGTGCGATGAGCGGCCGCCCGGTATGGCCGAGGGTCGCGCGCGACATCACCGCAAGCGTCATGCCCCCGACCCCGCCGATCGCCAAAAGATGCAGCGCGCCCTTGTCGTCGCCACCGGTGAGCAGCGCCAGTCCCCAGGCGATGAGCCCGACCCCCACCAGCGCCGCCGAGAGATGCAAGGCAGCGAGGAGCGGGCGGCGCGCCGCAAAGCCCGCGCCCCAGCGGGTTTGCCGGACAAGTTGGGTGACGCCCGCGGCAATCATGACCAGCGCCGCCGCCTTGGTGTCGGGGAGCAAAAGCCCGCTGAGCGGCAGCGCCGCCGCCGCGACGATCATCACCGGCGTGAAGATCGCCGGGTCGCGCGGCAAGGCGTCCTCGGCCACGCCCTCGCGGTGCATCGCGTTGCGGGTGAAAGCAGGGCCGACCCGCCCGCCGATCACCAGGATCATGCCCACGAGCGCGAGCAGCCCGGCCCGGGTGCCCGTGGTCTCGCCACCGTCCCAATGCCCCGCCCAGCCGAGATGGGTGGCAAGATTGGCGAGCCAGACGAGGCTCAGAAACAAAAGAAAGACCATGTTCTGCGGTTTCGGCCGCTTCACCAGAAGGGCCGCGACCTTGACCCAGAGGATGGGCAGGAAGGCAAGATCGACCACAGCCACGAGCCAGCCCGGCAGGACACCGGAGGCCCACAGCGCCAGCCGACCGGCCAGCCAGATCAGGGCGACCGACCCGATGAACAGATGCGGCGCGCCCTTGGCACCGGTCCAGTTCGGCACCGCTGTGAGGAGGAAACCGCCAAGCGCCGCACCGCCGTAGCCGAAGATCAACTCATGCGCATGCCATTGTGCCGGGCTCATGGCGAAAGGCCCCATGCCCGCGACGGCGCCAAGATGCAGGATCCACCAAAGCACGGCGATCATGGCAAACAGCCCCGCCGACAGGAAGAATACCCGGAACCCTTCGGAGATCAGCCGTTTGAAAGACGCGTCCATATTCATTCGTCCGTTTACCCGCCTTCGGGGTGTGGCATGAGACGGCGGCACCCGGCTTAACAAAAATCAAGACCCGCGGTTCCGGCCGGCGATCAGTCGCCACGATTGACAAACCGGAGGCGCAATGGCGCCGAACATCCG
>DQCI01000079.1:0-1717 GCA_003545125.1 Paracoccaceae bacterium | reverse complement strand
CAGTCTGCGTTTGGCAGTCTGCGTTCGGGTGCGGTCCATCGCAACGCCGCGCCGGCCGCCTCGGGTCTAACGGCAAATCGCGGATGCCTCGGCGGCGTGCCACGTATCAGCCCCCGCGGCGCGACGCCGCCGCCGCACGCTCACCCCTGGTTCAGGGCAATCCCCAGCTTGTCGGCCATGAAGGTCAACGCCACGGAAAGCCCGTCGGGAGCGATGCCATGGCCGGTGCCCTGCATCACATGGCCATAGACCTCAAAGCCCGCGGCCTCCAACACCTGTCCCGCCTCGTTGAAATGGCCCGGCGGCACCACCTCGTCCTGGTCCCCGTGCATCAGCAGCACCGGCGGTCGGGCGCGCACGGTCCCGGCAAAGCTTTCGGGGTCGAGCACCCGGCCGGAACAGGCCACGATCCCCGCGACGGGCTCGTCGCGCAGCACCAGGGTGCGCAGCGCCAGCATCGCGCCCTGGCTGAACCCGAACACCATGAGTTGGTCGGGGCTGATCTCTTCCTGCGCCAGGATCTGGGCGATAAAGCCATCGACGTCTTTGACCGCCTGCAACGCACCGGCGCTCGCCTCCTCCTCGGAAGATCCGTCGATCCAGGGGATCGGGAACCACTGGAAGCCCATCGGGTTGCCGGTGCATTTGTCCGGCGCATCCGGGGCGATGAAGGCGGTGTCTTGCATGTGCGGCCCGAGCGGGTCCGCGAGGCCCAAAAGATCCGCGCCGTCGGCCCCGTAGCCGTGCAGAAACACCACCACCGACTTCACGTCGCCAGACACCGGCGGGCGGCGTTTGAATTGCAGTTCCCGGCTCATCGGGTCCCCTCCCTGTTTGTCACGACCCGGTAATAAGCCCAGAGCGCGCGGGCCGCAACGCCCCGCCAGGGCGACCAGGCGACCGCGATCTGAGCGAGTTCGGCTTCGCGCGGGCGGTCGTCGAGGCCGAAGAGGTGCCGGGCCGCCTCCTGGAGCGCAAGATCGCCCGCCGGCAGCACGTCGGCGCGACCGAGGCTGAACCCAAGGTAGATCTCGGCGGTCCAGCGCCCGATCCCGGGAACCGCGGTCAGGATGGCGATGATCTCGGCGTCGGGCAGGGCGCCGAGCGCGTCGTAATCGATCTCTGCCGCCGCCAGCGCCTGTGCGTAGCGCGCCTTCTGGCGACTGAACCCCGCAGCCCGCAACTCGTCTTTGGACCCCGCAGCCACCGGCCCCGGCGCGTCGAAGCCCGCCGCCTCGATCCGGGCCCAGCAGGCCGCCGCCGAGGCGGTCGAGAGCTGCTGGCCGGTGATCGCCCAGAGAAGCTCGCGGAATCCCTCGGGACGACGCCGCAGCGGCAGCGGCAGAGCGAGCGCCGGCGTCAGGCGCGGATCTGACGCGCGCAGCCAGGCGGCCCCTTCCGCGAGATCCGCCTCGGTTTCCAGAACCCGTCCCGTCGTACAGGCCGTCATACCAGCCGCTCCAACCAGGCGAGCGCCGCGTCGATGCTGGCGACGCGGTCTCCGGGCGGCGGCGGCGGGCGGCGCAGGAGCACGACATCGAGGCCGAGACCGCGCGCGGCGGCAAGCTTGGCCTCCGTCGGCCCGCCGGCATTCTTCGCGACCAACACCTCGATCCGCAGATCGCGTAACGTCCGGGTCTCCTGTGCCACCGAAAACGGCGACCGCCCCACCTGCCATTCGCCGTCGGGGAAAGGAAACTGTGCCTCGGGCGGATCG
>DQCI01000272.1:31168-32261 GCA_003545125.1 Paracoccaceae bacterium | reverse complement strand
GGGGGGCTGTCGGGCAGCGTGACCGGCGAGAAGCGCGCGCGCGGTTTTGCCGATAAGCTCGCTGAACTGGCCCTGGGGCTCGAAATCGTCGCCTCGCTTCCGGGTGATTGGGACCGCGGCAAGGCCGCCAACATCACCAACGACCTCCTGACCCGCAACCCCGACCTCGTCGCCATCTTCGCCGCCAACGACGGCATGGCGCTGGGCGCGGTGGAAAGCGTGTTCGCGGCCGGCAAGGGCGGCGACGTGGTCATCGTCGGCGTCGACGGCAACTCGGATGCGGTGAAGTCGATCCAGGAAGGCCGGCTCACGGCTTCGGTCGCGCAGCTGCCCTACCTAGTCGGCAAGCAGGCGGTCGAAAACGTCAAGACCGCGGTCGAAGGCGCCGCAGTCGAAAAAGAGGTCATCGTGCCGACCCTCGTGCTCACCAAGGAGGTGATGGACGCCGGCACCGAGCCGCTGCTCGAATTCGTCAAGTGATCCTCACCTGATCCTCAACTGATCCTTCCTGTGGCGGGGCTTCCGGGCCCTGCCACACCTCACGACCCAAGCCGCGGCAGACTTCAGGTGCCCGCGACAGTGGAGACGACGATCCCATGACTTCCACCGATTCCGGTTCCGCCAGCCCGAGGCCGTCGCTTTGGGCGCGGGTCCAATCTGGCGCCATCGAGCAGTTTCACATCCGCATCGAGAGCTTGATCGTGCTCCTTGTTCTCGGCGCGATCATGTCGGTGCTCTCGCCCTATTTCCTGTCCGTCAGCAACTTCATGAACATCTTCCTGGCCACCGCCACCATCGGCGTGCTGGCCATCGCCGCCACCTACGTGCTGGGCTCCGGCGGGCTCGATTTGTCGCTGGGATCGGTGATGGGGTTCGCGGGCGTCGTCGGCGCCTGGGTGGCGGTGAAAGCCGGGCTGCCGACCTCGGTCGCGGTGGCGGCCACCATCGGTGCCGGCGCCCTCGCGGGCTTCGTCAACGGCCTGATCATCACCCGCGCTTTCGTTCCTGCCTTCATCGTCACGCTCGGCATGCTCGGCATTGCCCGGGGCCTCGCGCTCGTCATCAACAACGGCGCGGCGATCTACGGCCTGCC
>DQCI01000272.1:19429-31061 GCA_003545125.1 Paracoccaceae bacterium | reverse complement strand
GCCATCGGCGACAGTGAAAACGCCGCCAAGACCGCCGGCATCAACGTCGCCCGTCACCGGCTGTCGCTCTACACGCTGTCGGGCGCGCTCGCCGGGCTCGCGGGGCTGATCTTCGCCACGCGCGTGAATGCGGGCGACCCGACGGCCGGCCTGACCTACGAACTCACCGCGATCACCGCCGCGATCATCGGCGGCACCAACCTGTTCGGCGGTCGCGCCTCGATCCTCGGCACGATGATCGGCGCGCTCATCATGGGCGTGCTGCAAAACGGGCTCAACCTGCTCGCGGTGCAGAGTTACTACCAGCAGATGGCCATTGGCGCTGTGCTGATCCTCGCGGTCTTCATCGACCAGTGGCAGGTCCGCAAGGAGGCCCAGGTATGACCCTCCTGACCATTCAGAACGTCTCCAAGAGCTTCGGCCCGGTCCATGTGCTGGAAGATGTCTCCATGAGCGTCGACCGCGGCGAAGTCGTCGGCCTCGTCGGCGACAACGGTGCGGGCAAGTCGACGCTGATGAAGATCGTCACCGGCATGTATACCGCCAACAAGGGCAAGCTGACCCTCGACAGCGAAGACATCCTCACCCATTCCCCGGGCGAACGCCGGCGGATGGGCATCGAGATGATCTACCAGGATCTCGCTCTGGCAAAACAACAGGACGTGGCCGCCAATATCTTTCTGGGCCGCGAGCCGCAGCGCAGAATCCTGGGGCTGAACTTTGTCGACCGGGCGACCATGCGCATCGAGGCACGGGCAATGATCGACCGGCTCGGCGCGCGGCTGCCTGCGATCAACCGGCCGGTGGGCTCGTTCTCCGGCGGCCAGCAGCAATCGGTCGCCATCGCCCGCGCGCTCACCTTCGACCCGAAGCTCGTCATCATGGACGAGCCGACCGCCGCGCTCGCGGTGCGCGAGGTCCAGGGCGTGCTCGACCTCATCCGCCAGCTCAAGTCGGAAGGCATCGGGGTGATCCTGATCTCGCACCGGCTCAATGACGTGCTCTCGGTGACCGACCGGATCGTGGTGCTCAACCACGGCCGCGCCGCCGCCAACCTGACAACGGCGGACACCGACATGACGCAAGTGGTCTCCGCCATCGTCGGCGGAACCGATATGGACCACGCCGCCGAACACGAAGCGAGAGGATAGATCATGGCCCAGCTTGGCCTGCACACATTCGCCGCCGCCCCGAAATGGGATGTCGCCCAGATGCGTGGCCTCGTGGCAAAGCTCCACGCGCACAAGGTCCGGGTCCTCGAAATTCCGCTGCTCGACCCGTCCGAGATCGACGTCGCCGAGACGCGCACCTTCTGCGAAGAGACCGGCATCCAGCCCGTCTGCTCGCTGGGTCTGCCGGCCGAGATCGATGTGATCGCCGATCCCGATACCGGCCTCGCCTTCCTCGAACCGGCGTTTGAAGTGGCGGCCGGGGTGGGCGCCTTCGCGCTTTCGGGGGTGAGCTATGGCACCATCGGCAAGATCTCCGGCGCGCCGCGCAGTCAAGCGGAATTCGACGGCACCGTGCGGTTCATCGCCCGGGCCGCGCAGGCGGCGAAGGCGCATGGGCTGAAGCTCGGGGTCGAGCCCTGCAACCGCTACGAGACCCACATCATGAACACCGGTGCCGACGGGCGGGCCTATTGCGAGGCGGCGGGCGAGGACAACGTCTTCATCCATCTCGACAGCTACCATATGAACATCGAGGAACGGTCGTTCGCGCAGGGCATTCGCGATTGCGGCGACTGGCTGGGCTACGTGCATCTTTCCGAGTCCAACCGCGCCGCCCCCGGCCACGGCACCATTGACTGGGTGGCGTTCTACGCTGGCCTTGTCGAGGTCGGGTTCGACGGCATTACCACGCTTGAGAGCATGAACCACGTCCACCCCGCCATCGCCTCGGCACTGGCGATCTGGCATCCGGTCGAGCCCAACCCCGACGATGTGATCGACACCGGCCTGCCGGTATTGCATGCTGCGGCACGGGTGGCCGGGTTCCGCTACGAATGAGGGTGGGATGAGCGATCACGCGCAAGAACTGGCACGTAACGCGACAGATCTGGCCGACCGTATCCGGGCCCTGCCCGCGACGACCGCCCGCCGTCACCTCGCGGCCATCGCCGGCCCCCCGGGTTCGGGCAAGTCGACCCTTGCCGCGGCCGTAGTCGCCCGCCTGGTCGATGCCGGGCTGGACGCGGTTCTGATGCCGATGGACGGCTTCCACCTCGACAACCGCCTGCTGGAGCCGCGCGGGCTCCTGCCCCGCAAGGGGGCGCCGGAAACCTTCGATTTCGGCGGTTTCTCCGCCACGTTGGGCCGGGTCCGGGCCGAGCCTTCGGTGATCCTGCCGGTCTTCGACCGGCGCCGCGAGATCGCCATCGCCGGCGCCGAGGAGATCCGCGCCGAAACGACACATGTGGTGGTCGAAGGCAATTACCTCCTGCTCGACGAAGACCCGTGGATGGCGCTCGTGGACATGTGGGATTTCTCCGCCTTCCTCGAGGTGGACGAAGCCGAGCTTGAGCGCCGCCTGATGCGCCGCTGGCGTCGGTTCGGGTTCGATCAAGACGGCGCGCGGGAGAAGGCGCTGGGCAACGACATTCCCAACGCCCGCCGCGTGCTCGGTGCCGTCGTGACCCCGGACCTCACCCTGCGGCAGTAGAGCGTTTCGAGACTCATTGAGATAGATCGGGTCGCCAATGTCCCGAGAACGCCGCAGGCGTGGCAGGGTATTGGCGATACTACTTTTTCTCGAAACGCAATAACCGGGCTCACTCCGCGTCGCGCGCGAACCCCAGCACCGACGCCTCGCTTTCGGGGATCAGCGTCATCCGGTCGCTCACCGGGTCGTAGGCCACCGCGGCGGTGCCCTTCAGCGCCTCAAGTACCTTTTCTTCCTGCCCCGCCATCGCGCCCGGACATGCCATCCGCGTGACCGCGAAAGGCGCGTTGAAGGTGACGAGGCCGGGGGCCGCAACGACTGTCCCCTGGAACCGGTTGCAGCCGGTGGTGCCGAAGATCGCGCCATCGGCGGAGAAGGCGATACGTCCGCCCTCTTCGGCCGCCCGGCCATTGACCGAGACAAGGTTCCAGCCGGTCGCGCCGGAGGTCTGCGCAACCGCGGGCGCGGCGAGGGCGGCGAGCGTCAGGACGAGGGGAAGGATTCTCATGGGGTCTCTCCAATGTGTCACGCGCGGTGTAGCGGAGCCCGCAGGGCACAGGAACCCATGCTGGTACACGGAGCCGTGACGCGTTAGGAGGTGCCGACCCCGTGCCACAACATAGCCGCCCCGATGCCGATCACCCTGACCACCCTCGCCGACCTCGAAAACCTTCCGTTCGACGCATTTCTCGACGTCCGCTCGCCCGCGGAATTCGCCGAGGACCACCTGCCGGGCGCGATGAGCCTGCCGGTGCTGTCCAACGCCGAACGCGCGCGTGTGGGCACGATCTATGTGCAACAGGACCGGTTCCTCGCCCGTAAGGTTGGCGCGGCCCTCGTCTCGCGCAACGCGGCGGCGCATCTCGAAGGCGCGCTGGCGGATATGCCCGGGGGCTGGCGGCCGCTTGTCTACTGCTGGCGCGGCGGCCAGCGTTCACGCTCCTTCGCCGCGATCCTGAAGGAGATCGGCTGGCGGACCGACACGATCGCGGGCGGCTACAAGGCCTATCGCAACCTGGTCGTGGGGGCGCTCTACCGGGCGCCGGTCACGGCGCGGGTGATCCTTGTGGGCGGCGGCACCGGCACGGCGAAGACCCGGCTTCTCGCCCATATCGCCGAGGCCGGTGGCCAGGTGATCGACCTGGAAGCCATGGCCGAACACCGGGGCTCGCTGTTCGGCCCGATGGGCGAGACGCAGCCCTCGCAGAAGATGTTCGAAAGCCGCTTGGCCCAAGCGCTTGCCGGGCTCGACCTGGACCGTCCCGTCTTCGTCGAGGCCGAAAGCTCGAAGATCGGCGACATCATCCTGCCGCCCAGCCTGTGGAAGGCGATGATCGCCGCACCCCGCTTCGAGGTGAAAGCGCCGCTGGAAGCCCGCGCCGCGCATCTCGTGCGCTCCTATCCCGATATGACGGCAGATGCAGGCAAGCTCGAAAGCGTGCTGACGAAACTTGTGCGCTACCATGGGCACGAGCGCGTCGACGCCTGGCGCGCGCTTGCCGCGGCGGGCGACTATGCCGGGATGGCGGCGGCGCTGGTCACCGAGCACTACGACCCCAAATACACCCGCATCTCGCGCGACGGCGCGCCCACGCCGGTGACCCTCGATCTGCCCGATCTCGAGGATGCAACGCTGGCCGAAGCGGCGGCGCGGATGGTCGGGGAGGCGAGTTCCTGAGCGCAGGGCGACGGACGCGCGCGCGTCCGTATGACGCGATTTCGAAATCGCGTGGGAACGCCTTTCGAAAGGCGTTCCGGCACCCGGCGGATCTGTCGCGTGACGGTCGACTGGGGGCGCTGCTGCCCAACTGGTGTTAGCCGCACCGCACTGTGGGCACGCCATCGACAATCCGCCCGATCAATGCGGCCTCATGCCCCATATCCCTGAGCCGGGCCACCAGTGACGCGGCGCGCGCCGCATCGACCGCCGCAAGCAATCCGCCCGCCGTCTGCGGGTCATGCAGCAAGGCCCCGCGCGCGCCTTCGGCCGCCTCGACGGGTGCCGCCTCCCGGTTGGCCGCCCAGATCGACGAGCGGTGCCCGGCGTCCGCCAGCGCCAGCGCGCCCTGGTACAGTGGCACCGCGTCGAGGTCGATTTCGGCCGCCGCACCGGATGCCTTGCAGATCGCCAGCAAATGTCCCGCAAGGCCAAACCCGGTCACGTCGGTCATCGCATGCGCGCCAGCGAGCAGATCCGCCGCGTCGCCCTGCGGCCGGGCCATCGCCCCGAACATCGCCGCGATGTCGCGCCCGTCGGTCTGGCCCAGCATCTCGGCGGCCAGCAACGTGCCGCTGCCGATCGGCCGGGTGAGCAAAAGCGCATCCCCGACCCGGGCCCCCGCGTTGGTGATCGGATCGCCCTCCACCAGCCCGGTGATCGTGAACCCGAGCGTCATCTCGGCCCCCATCGTCGAATGCCCGCCAACAATCTCGGCGCCCGCAGCGGCGAACACCTCCGAGGCCGCCGCCATCACCTCCGCCATGCTGCGCGCCTGCAGGGGCTGGGACATCCGCGGCAGGATGATGCTCGCCAGCGCCGCCTGCGGCGTCGCGCCCATCGCCCAGATATCGCCCAAGGCATGTACCGCGGCGATCCGCGCGAGAAGGGCAGGGTCGTCGGTGAAGGCGCGCAGATGGTCCGTGGTGAGCACCTGGCGCTGCCCGCCGATCTCGAGCACGGCGGCGTCGTCGCCCGGGCCAGACAGCACGTCCGCCCGCCCCGCGCCTGGCAGAGCGGCCAGCGCCGCCGACAAGGTGCCGGGGCCGACCTTCGAGCCGCAGCCCGCACAGAGCGGCTTGTGTTCGCCCGCCAGCTCCTCGTCCATACCCTGTGTCACGCGCCGGGGCAGGGGCGAGGGCTTCATCTCCGGCAGGTCCTGGAACCGCGCCATGAATTTCGTGTCTATCCGGTTCTTCCAGCGCCACAACAGCGGCCCTGACACGGTGCGCCCCCATTTTTCGGCCAGCGCCGATTTCCCGCCGAGCGAGATGAGCTTCAGATAATCCTTCTGCGGTTGGTAATCCTTGGTCTTCCCGCCCGTCAGCACCGCGCGCAGGTTGTCCAGAAGCACCGGCCCCGCGCGCACGGCATAGACCCCGGCCTTGGGCCGCGGCGCGTGGGTCATGTGCGCGCAATCGCCGACCGCGAAGAGATCCCAATGCCCCTCGACACGCAAATGGCTGTCGACCCGCACGAACCCGTCGTCGGTGACGGGCAGGGGGCTCTCGGCCACCCAGCCATGCGCGATCGCCCCGGCGGTTCCCACGGTGAAGCGCGAGGGTGCAGATCCGGCGCCGGCAAGCGTCACGCCCTCTGCGGTGATCCGCGTGACCTCCGCCCTGGTGTGGATGTCGACCCCGAACCCCTCAAGCGCCGCGCGCAGCCGGGCCGTCGTCTCGGGGTTGCGCCCGGCGATCTCGTCGCCCGCCTCGATCAGCGCCACCTTCGCCGCACTGCCCACATCGCGCCTGAGCGCATGCGCCATCGCGAGCGCCAGCTCCACCCCGGCGACCCCGGCCCCGATCACCGCGACCTCCGGTGCGACCTCGCCCGCCTTCGCGGCGGTCAGAAAATCGCGCCACCGCCTGGTGTAGGTGTCAAGCGGCTTGGCCCCCAGGGCATTCTCGGCGAAGCCGGGAAGGCCGGGCATTTCGGTGTGGATGCCGACGTCGATCGAGGCGACGTCATAGCCGATCTCGCCGCGCCCGGCGAGCGTGACGGTCTTTGCGACCGGATCGACCCGATTAGCTTCCCCAAGGATCAGCCGCGCACCGGCGAAGCGCGCGAGTTTCACCAGGTCGATGTCCAGCGCCTCGCGCGTGTAATGCCCCGCGATATGCCCCGGCAGCATTCCCGAATAGGGCGCCGTCGGACCTGGATTGATGAGCGTCACCCGGGTGCCTGCGACCGGCTGCATCGCCCACATGCGCAAGACCAGGGCGTGGGCATGGCCGCCGCCGATCAGGACGAGGTCGCGGGTCAGGGGCAGGGGCATGTCCATCATCGGGTCGGTCCTTTTTTAGCTGGCCGCTGGATACGCCGGGGCAGCAGGGCCCACAAGCCGGACCGGGTGACCCAACGGTAACGTGTTCAATCCGTTTAGTCCGTATTGAACGCACGGAACGGATGGGTTACGTCCCCGCCATGACAACACCCATGCACACCTTCATCGAACAGATGGGCCTGATCTTCCGGGACGACGGCGGGCCGCGCATCGCCGGTCAGATCCTCGGATACCTGCTCGTCGAAGGCGCGCCGCGGACGCTCGGTCAGATGGCGAAAGCGCTGAAAATCTCCAAAGCCTCGGCCAGCACCAACGCCCGGCTCCTGGAGCTGAAGGGCATGGTGCTGCGAACCTCGCCGGTGGGCCAGCGCGGCGACGCCTACCAGGCGCTCGACCGGCCCAGCGCGGCGGCGATTCAAGCGCTCGCCACCCGATTTCGCGCCAATGCCGACACCATCGGGACGCTTGCCGATGACTTTCCGGACAGCCACGCGGCGGCGCGGGAGCGTGTCCGGCACTACGCGGATTTCTATCGCGAAACGGCTGTATTCTTCGATGAATGGATCGAAATGATGGCCCCGCCCGCCACTGGCGCCGGCCGCAAAGGACGAAGAGTGACACCATGACCCAAACCAGCGACAAACCAGACTGGGCAATGAGTCGGCGCGAGCGCGCCACCGCGGCGCGGGCCGAGAAGGGTCTGCCACCGAAAAAGAGCCGTCGCTGGATCTGGTGGCTGGTCATTGTCGCAGCGCTCGCGGCCGCTGGCGCCTGGTTCGTGAGGTCCGGCAAGCTCGCGGATATCCAGGCGGACAGGGCGACCGCCGAGGCCGAAGCCCAGGCCGATGCCGAGGCCCGGGCCGCGCGGGCCGCCATTATCCAGCTTGCGCCCTTCGAGGTGCGAGAGCTGGAGCCGACGACATTGATGGAGACCCTCAAGATCACCGGCTCGCTCGCGCCAGTGCGCCAGTTGCAGCTCACCTCCGAGGTCTCGGCGCAGGTTCTGAACGTGACCGCGCGGCCGGGCGATGAAGTGTTCCGGGGTCAGACCCTGGTGGCCTTCGATAGCGACACATTACAGAACCAGCTCGACCAGGCGCTGGCCACGGCCCAGGCCACGCGGGTGCAGCTCGGCCAGGCGCGCACCGACTATGAGCGCACCCGCAGCCTCGTCGACCGCGGGCTTCAGGCTGCCAACACGCTCGAACGGGCGCGTTCCTCGCTCGATCAGCTGACCGCCACGCTCGCGGCGCAGGAGACCCTTGTCGCCAGTGCCCAGCGCGCGCTTGATCGCGCCACCGTCGCGGCGCCCTTCGATGGCGTCGTCTCGACCCGCTCTGTCGAGCCGGGCCAGGTCGCCACCTTCGGCTCGCCGCTGATGACGCTGGTCGACATGTCGTCGCTCGAGGTCGAGGCGACCGCGCCCGTGTCCTTCGCGCCGGAGCTTGCCAAGGGCCAGGCCGTCGACCTCACCGTCGAGGGGTTCGGTGACCGGGTGTTCAAGGGCGAAGTCGCGCGCCTCGCCCCCGTGGCCATCGAAGGCAGCCGGATGCTGCCGGTCTTCGTCGCGCTCGACAACGAAGGCGGCGAGCTGCGCGGCGGTATGTTCGCGTCCGGCCGGATCGTGCTCGAAGCGCGCTCGGGCGGTCTCGCGATCCCCGCCGCAGCACTCCGGCGCGATGCGGAGGGGGTGCATGTACTGGTGATCGCGGACGGCTTCGCCGAGCGGCGCGCCGTCGAGACCGGCCGCAGCTGGGACGGCGGTGCGCTCATCGAGACCGAAAGCGGTCTTGCTGCGGGCGACCTGGTGGTGATCGAACCGCTGCCCGCGCTCGCCCCCGGTGACAGCGTCACCCTGCTCGCGGAGTAAGCCGATGTTCCTCACCCGCATCTCCGTCGGTTACCCCGTCTTCGCCACGATGATGATGCTCGCCATGGTCGTCGTCGGCGCCTTTTCCTATACCCGCCTGCCCATCGAACAATTGCCCGATATCGACTTCCCCGTCGTCGCCGTGGTGCAATCCTACCCGGGCGCCACCCCGGAAGCGGTCGAGAGCGACATCATCGAACCGATCGAGGATGCGGTCTCCACCCTCGCCGGGATCGACAGGATCCTGTCGACCGCCCGCACCGGCTCGGCGCTGGTGATCATCATTTTCGAGCTGGAAGTGAGCTCCTCCGAAGCCGCCCAGGACGTGCGCGACAAGATCGCCCAGATCGAGGCGCTGTTCCCCGGCAATGCCGAAGACCCGATGATCCTGCGCTTCGACCCGGCCGAACTGCCGGTGATGTCGGTGGGGATCAGCTCCGAGACTTACGAGATCGGCGATCTCACCACCGTTACCGAGGATGTCATCGCCAAGCGGCTCGCCAATATCCGCGGTGTCGGCCGCGCCAGCGTGGTCGGCGGCCGCGCCAGCGAGGTGCATGTCGATGTCGACCCCGACCGGCTCACCGCGCTGTCGGTCGGGGTCTCCGAGATCACCGGCGCCCTCGCGTCCGAGAACCAGGACCTGCCGGCTGGCGCGATCACCGACGCCGCCAGCTCCACCTCTGTGCAGGTCGAAGGGCGGCTCGAGACAATTCGCGCCTTTGAAGACGTGATCGTCGCCCGGCGCGCAGGCCAGCCGATCCGGCTCGGCGACACCGCCGATGTCGAGCTCAGACTGGCCGAGGCCACGTCGCTGGCGATAATCGACGGCACCCGTGCGCTGGCCATCGACATCGTCAAGACGCAAGGCTCCAACACCGTCGAGGTGGCCGAACGCATCAGCGAGGTGATCGCCGAGATGACCGCCGACGATGAATTCGACGGCATCGACATCGAGATCCTGCGCGACAACGCCGAGCCGGTCATCGACTCGTTCCATTCGGTGCAAAGCATGATCCTCGAAGGCGCGGCGCTGGCCACACTCATCGTGTTCCTGTTCCTCAACTCCTGGCGCTCCACCGTCATCACCGGGCTCACCCTGCCGATCTCGATCATCGGCACGATGACGGCGATCTACTTCCTCGGCTTCACCCTCAACATGATGAGCCTGATGGCGCTTTCGCTCGCCGTCGGCATCCTGATCGACGACGCCATCGTGGTGCGCGAAAACATCATGCGCCACCTGCACATGGGCAAAAGCCATCGCCAGGCGGCGCTCGACGGCACCAACGAGATCGGCCTCGCGGTGCTCGCGACCACTTTTTCGATCGTCTCGGTGTTCCTGCCGGTGGCCTTCATGTCGGGCATCCTGGGTCGGTTCTTCCTGCAATTCGGCATCACCGTCTCGGTGGCGGTGCTGATCTCGCTGTTCGTCTCCTTCACGCTCGACCCGATGCTGTCGTCGGTCTGGTACGACCCCTCGGTCGATCCGAAGGCGAAGCGCGGGATCTTGGGGCGTGCGGTTGGGAAATTCGATGCCTTCTTCGTCGCGCTGGGCGAGGCTTACAGCCGCCTCCTCAAGCGCGCGCTGAGGTTTCGCAAGACCACGCTCGCTATCGCGCTCGCCGCTTTCGGCGGCGGCCTCGCGCTGTTCCCGCTGGTTGGCGCCGAGTTTGTGCCGGCGTCGGACACCGGCGAGTTCCAGGTCGATGTAAAGCTGCCCGTGGGCGTTTCGCTCGACCGGACCGCCGCCAAGATCGAACAGATCGACGCGCTGCTGCGGGCCGAGTTCGACGAGGTGGCGGGCACCTACGCCACCGTCAACTCGGGCACCACCTCGGGCGACAACAACGCCACCGTCCTCGCCCTCCTGAAGCCCCGCGAAGAGCGCACGCGCACCGCCACCGAGCTGACCGGCCCGGCCCGGGTGGCGCTCCAGGCGATCCCGGGCGCGCGCTACACCGTTGGTGCCGCGAGCGGCATGGGCAACGTCGCCACCCCGATCGAGCTCAAGATCTTCGGCCCCGACCTCGACGTGCTCGAACGGCTCGCCGGCGAACTCAGCGCCAAGCTCAAAGAGATCGACGGACTTGTCGATGTCACCACCACGCTCGACGATCCGCAGCCGACGCTCGGCATCCGCATCGACCGCGAAGCGGCCTCCGATCTCGGCGTGTCACTGCAAAGCATCGGCAATACGCTGAAGCCGATGCTGGGCGGCCAGACCGTCTCGGAGTGGACCTCACCGCAAGGCACCGCGCGCAACGTCGTGGTGCGGCTCACCGAGAGCGCGCGCGACGATGCGAACGCGCTTCTTGCGCTGCCCATTGCCCAGAGCACCGGCGGCATCATCCGGCTCGACCAGGTCGCCACGATCGTCGCCTCCGAGGGGCCCGGCGAGATCAACCGTGAAGACCGCGACCGTTCGGTGGGGGTGAGCGCCAATCTCGACGGCATAACACTGGGTGACGCCAACCCGTTGGTGCAGGACGAGGTCGCGAGCCTCGAACTGCCGCTCGGCTACCGTACCGGCACCGGCGGCGAGGCCGAGAACCTGGCCGACACAATGACCGCCGCCGGCGCTGCGCTCGGTCTCGCGGTGATCTTCATCTACCTGGTGCTGGCCTCGCAGTTCGGCTCATTCCTGCAACCCTTTGCGATCATGTCCTCGCTTCCGCTGGCGCTTGTGGGGGTTATGCTGGGCCTCATGGCTTTCGGCACCACCGTCAACATCTTCTCGATCATCGGCTTCATCATGCTGATGGGCCTGGTGACCAAGAACGCGATCCTGCTCGTCGACAACACCAACCATCATGTGCGCGAGGGCGAGAACCTCTACGAAGCGCTGGTGGTCGCCGGGCGCACCCGGTTCCGCCCGATCGTGATGACCACGCTCGCGATGATCTTCGGGATGATGCCTCTTGCGCTCAACCTGCACGGGGGAACAGGCGAAAACGCCTCGATGGCGCATGCGGTCATCGGCGGGTTGATCTCGTCTTCGATGCTCACGCTGGTGGTGGTGCCGGTGCTGCTCACCTATACCGAGGAAATGTCGCGCCGGATGGCCCGGCTGTTCCCGGCGGCGCCCGATCATGGG
>DQCI01000272.1:11796-19370 GCA_003545125.1 Paracoccaceae bacterium | reverse complement strand
CGGAAGAAAAACCGACCGCGGAGTCGAGAAAACTCTTGATCGGCGCGCGATTCCATGCCGGAGTGGGCGTTGCCGGCCCGCAATACCTTTTCCCAATCGCCTCTGCGCGGGAATCAAATGGTCGCGTGCGCATCGCGGGACTATGCATTGCCAAGGGGTTTTCACGGCGGGGCACGCCGGGATCGGTGGGAATTAAGTATTGCTAGTAATGGTTATGAGATATAACTATACGGCAAAATCAGGTGTCAGCCAGCCGTCGGTGTTGCCGGGTGAGAGGAGAACCCGGTAGCGCAAAACGGCAAGAAATGGCAATAGACGCACCATAATGCCAAAAGGCATGGTCAATAGGGAGGAAACACATGACCAATCGCAGAACTTTGCTCGGCCTTGCCGCCGGCGTGGCTATCTCGGCGCTCACCGCCGGGTCGGCCTTTGCCGCCGACGTGACGCTGAAGTTGCACCAGTTCCTGCCGGCGCAGGGCAATGTGCCGAAGCACATCCTCGAGGTCTGGGCCGACCAGGTCGAGGAAGCCTCGGGCGGCCGCATCGAGATCGAACGTTACCACGGCATGGCCCTCGGCGGCACCCCGCCGGAGCTCTTGGACCAGGCCATCGACGGTATCGCCGACATCGTCTGGACGGTGATCGGCTACACCCCCGGCCGCTTCCCCACAACGGAAGTCTTCGAGCTGCCCTTCATGGTGGCCGATGCGCGTGCGGCCTCCTATGCCTACTGGAAGATGTTCGAAGAGCATATGAAAGACGGCGAATTCGCTGACGTGCACATCCTTGCGACGCATGTGCATGGCCCCGGCATGTTCCACACCTCGGAGCCCGTCGCCACTCCGGCCGATCTTGAGGGCATGAAGATCCGCGGCGGGTCGCGCATGGTCAACGACCTGCTCGAGCGCGTCGGCGCCACCCCGGTCGGCATGCCGGTCACCGGTATTCCGGAAGGCCTTTCGAAAGGCGTGATCGACGGCACCACGATCCCATGGGAAGTCACCGGCTCGTTGAAGGTGCCGGAGCTGGTCACCAACCACACCGAGTTCGACGGCCCGGCGCTCTATACGCTGACCTTCGTCGTGGCGATGAACAAGGACGCCTACGACGCCATGCCGGAAGATCTGCGCGCGATCATCGACGAACACTCCGGCCTCGAGTTTTCGGTCTTCGCCGGGGGCACGCAGCAGGATTACGACGCTCCGGCCCGCGCAACGGCGGTGGAGCTTGGCAACAACATCATCACCGTGTCGGAAGAAGACGCCGCGGAGTGGAACGAGTTGGTGAGCCCGATCTACGACACCTGGGTCGCCGAGATGAACGAAAAGGGCATCGACGGTCAGGCGCTGATCGACCAGGCCCGTGCCCTGATGGCAGAATACGACGCCAACAACTAAGCCAATAGGCGCCGCGGCGGGCCCCCGAGCTTCGCCGCGGCCCATGCCTTACCAGCCCCGCCGGGATGGCCGGGCAACGTCTGGACCCATCATGCATCGTTTCTTTCTCGTTCTGTCGAAGGGTATGGCCTATGTCGGCGGCGCCGTCCTGAGCGCGCTGGTCGGGATCGTCGTGCTGTCGATCCTTGGGCGCGAGCTCAACGGGCTGCTTCACGCGGACCTTTTTCAGAACAACATGAAGGGGTTGGCCGATTGGCTGATCGGCTTCCGCATTCCCGGGATCTGGGGCGACATCAGAATCGGCCCGTTCAATGGCGATTACGAGATCGTCGAGGCGGGCATGGCCTTCACCATCTTCTCGTTCCTGCCGCTCGCCCATATCGCCGGGGCCCATGCCACGGTCGACATCTTCACCCAACGGATCTCCGACCGGCAGAACCGTATCTTGACCGTGCTGATCGACGTGGCCTTCGCGGCGGTGCTCGTCATCATCGCGCTTCAGCTTTTCCAGGGCACGCTCAGCAAATTCCAACGCGGGCAGACCACCTTCCTTCTGCAATTCCCGGTCTGGTGGGCCTATGCGCTGAGCCTCGTTGGCGCAGTGATCGCGGCAATGGTCTCTGTCTATCTCGCGCTGATGCGCATCGCCGAGGCCTTCACCGGGCGTCATCTGATCCCGACGGGTGCAGGAGCAGACCATTGAGCAATATCGAGATCGGGCTGTGGTCCTTCCCTGCGCTGATGCTGGCCATCTTCCTGCGGGTGCCAATCGGCCTTGCCATGTTTCTTGCCGGCTTCATCGGCCTTGGCATCGTCCACGGCGGTTTTGACATCGCCATGGCGAAGCTGAAGTCGGAAACCTTCACGACGTTTTCCTCCTACTCGCTCTCGATCGTGCCGATGTTTCTCCTGATGGGCCATTTCGCCACCTTGGGCGGCATGAGCCAGGCGCTGTTCAAGGCCGCCGAGGGCTGGCTCGGTCACCGCCGCGGCGGTGTTGCCATGGCCGCCATCGGTGCCTGCGCGGGCTTCGGTGCGATCTGCGGCTCGTCGCTCGCCACCGCCGCCACCATGGGCCGCACGGCCCTGCCGGAGCTGCGCAAGTACGGCTACTCGGGCGGGTTTTCGACCGCCACGCTCGCCGCCGGCGGCACGCTCGGCATCCTCATCCCGCCGTCGGTCGTGCTGGTTATCTACGCCATTCTCGCCGAGCAGAACATCGCCAAGCTGTTCCTCGCCGCCATCATCCCCGGCATGCTCGCTGCCGTCGGCTACGTCATTACCATTTCGATCTACGTTCGCCTCAATCCCGACAGCGCCGGCGTCAAACCGCCGGTGCCGATGGGCGAACGGATGCGCGCGATCGTTGACGTCTGGCCGGTGCTGCTGGTCTTCGGCCTGGTCGTCGGCGGGATCTACGGCGGGCTCTTCACGCCCACAGAGGGCGCCGCGGTTGGCGCGCTCGGCACCGGCCTCATCGCCTTCGCGAATCGAGGGCTCGACTTCAAAGCGCTGCTCGGCTCCTTCACCGCGACCGCCCGCTCGACCGCGATGATCTTCTTCATCGTGCTTGGCGCTGCCTTCTACAACGGCTTCCTCGCCGTGACCCAGGTGCCGCAGACCATGGCGCAATGGGTGCTCGACCAGGGATACAGCCCCTTCACGGTGCTCATCATCATCTTGTTCTTCTACCTGCTGCTCGGCTGCCTGATGGACAGCCTGTCGATGATCCTGCTCACCATCCCGATCTTCTACCCGATCATCTCGGTCCTCGATTTCGGCCTGGTCGATTTCATCGCCATGCAGCACGACATGATCCGTGAAGCCATCGCCAATGGAGCGGCCGAAGGTGTCGCGCCGGACATCATGGACCAGATCAAGGGATTGATGGCCGAAGGTGCCGAAGTGCCGCGCAAACTGTCGGCGGAACTGGGTGTGCGGCTCACCGAGGCCCGGGCAAACGCCATCGGCATAGAGCGCACGGCGATCTGGTTCGGGATCCTCGTTCTGATCGTGGTGGAGGTCGGGCTCATAACCCCGCCGGTGGGGATGATCCTGTTCATCATCAACGCGATGGACCGCTCCACGCCGATCGTCCAGACCTACAAGGCGGTGCTCTACTTCATCTCCTCTGACCTCATCCGGGTCGCTCTTCTCGTCCTCTTCCCGGCGATCACGCTGTTTCTCCTGCCCTGATCCGGGTTGCCGCGAGCAGGTGACCAGTTTCCTAGGAAACCGGGGTCGGTTTCCTAGGAAACCAGCAGGTCTCGGGCCTTGCTTTCAGCGGAAATATAGTTATGTTTCATAACAGTTGCCAACCAGAACGTTTAGCCGAGACCGGCAGGACCAATACCATGAACGACGACCTTCTCACGATTGCGGTCTCCGATGACGGCGTGGCAACGTTGACAATGAACCGTCCGGGCAAACGCAACGCGATGAACGACGCGCTGCTCGCGGCCCTCGACGCCTTCTTCTCCGCCCCGCCCGACGGCGTGAAAGCGGTGGTGCTGACCGGCACCGAGGGGCATTTCTGTTCCGGCCTCGACCTCGCCGAACACACCCAACGCACTGCCGAAGACACCATGCACCACTCGCGCGCTTGGCATGCGGTGATGGACCGGATCCAGTTCGGTGGCCTGCCGGTGGTCTCGGCGATGTTCGGCGCGGTCATCGGCGGCGGGCTCGAGCTGGCGACGGCCACTCATGTGCGCATCGCCGAACTTTCGACGATCTTCCAGCTGCCCGAAGGCAAGCGCGGGATCTTCGTGGGTGGTGGCGCCAGCGTGCGTGTCGGCAAGATCCTCGGCGCCGACCGGCTGATCGAGATGATGCTGACGGGTCGCAAATACGGCCCCGACGCCGGCCTCGCTCTGGGCCTCGCGCACTACTCCGTCGGCCCCGGTGAGGCGCTTCCCATGGCCCAGGACCTTGCCCGCAGAATCGCCGCGAACGCGCCGCTCTCCAACTACATCATGATCCAGGCCATCGCCCGGATCGAGGACATGTCCAAGACCGACGGGCTGTTCACCGAGAGCCTTTGCGCGGCGATCACCCAAACCAGCCCCGACGCCATCGAGGGGCTCCAGGCCTTTCTTCAGAAACGCGACCCGACCTTCAGGTGAGCCCCATGCCAGACGACGCCGCAGAAGCCGCCAAGCGCCCGCATATCTCCGACGCCACCCTGCGCGGTCTCGTCGGCTACAACATGAAGCGCGCCTTCATGGCCGTCAGCGCCGACCTTGCCCGCACGCTCGCCCCCTTTGATCTACGCATGCTCACGTTCACCGCGCTCACTCTTGTCGCCGACAACCCCGGCCTCAGCCAGTCGCAACTTGCCCAAGCCATGACGGTGGAGCGGCCAAATCTCGTGGTGATCGTAGATGAGCTCGAGACCCGCGGGCTTATCACCCGCGACCGGGTGCCGACCGACCGGCGCACCTACGCGCTTCGGATCACGGTCGAAGGCGCGCGACTGCTCGCGGGCGCCGCCCGCGCGGTCGGCGCGCATGAAAACCTGATGATGGGCGGGCTGGCCAAGGCGGAAGAAGCTGCCCTGATCTCCACGCTCAACCGCATCGAGGCATCCGGAAAAGGAAGAAGCTGATGGACCCGAAGTATCGCCCGCATTCCGCGCGGTTGGAGACCCGCGCCGACGGCACGATGATCTACGGCTCCGGCTACGATATGTCCGCCCCCGCCCGCACGACCGGCGAATGGCTGCACCGCTGGGCCGCAGAAACCCCGCTCAGGCCCTTCCTCGCCGAGCGCTATGGCCCCGGTTGGCATGAAATCACCTATACCCAGGCGCTGGAACAGGTTCGCGCCATCGGCGCCGCTCTCGTCGCGCGCGGCCTCACCGAGCAGACGCCGATCCTCGTCATTTCCGGAAACGGGGTCGACCACGGGCTGCTGGCGCTCGCGGGCCAATACGTCGGCGTGCCCGTGGTGCCGGTCGCCGAACAATATGCGCTGATCCACGGCGCGCATGGCCGGCTTCGCCATGCCATAGACCTGGTCAAGCCGAAGATGGTCTACGCGGTCGATGCCGACCAATACGGCGAAGCCCTCGCGCTCGACGCCTTCGACGGGATCGAAGTCGTCGCCTCGCGACCCGGGACGAACGCGGAGGCCATCCCCTTTTCCGAGCTCCTGAAGGGCGACTCCACGGTCGACATCAATGCCGCCCATGCCCTGGTCGGCCCCGATACGGTGGTGAAAATCCTGCTCACCTCCGGCTCCACCTCCGCCCCCAAGGGCGTGCCCACCACCCATGCGATGATGTGTGCCAATCAGGCCCAGATCGCCGACGCGCTGCCTTTCGTAAAGGAAACGCCCCCCGTGCTTGTCGACTGGCTGCCCTGGAATCATGTTTTCGGCGGCTCGCACAACTTCAACCTGGTGCTCGCCAACGGCGGCACGCTCTATATCGACGACGGCAAACCGATCCCTGCGCTGATGAGCCGCACGCTTGAAAACCTCTCGATGGTCTCGCCCACAATCAGTTTCAACGTGCCGCTCGGGCATGCCCAGGTGGTCGAGGCGCTGAAGAAGGACAAAGCCTTACGCAAGAGCTTTTTCGCCGAGCTCGACATGATCTTCTACTCCGGTGCGTCGTTGCCCCAGGATGTCTGGGAGGGCTACGAGGCGCTCGCGAAGGCCGAGCGGGCAGCAACGCCGCTGATGAACTCCTCCTGGGGTTTGACGGAAACCGCGCCAGCCACGTTGATTCAGCACGAACCGACCGACCGCTCCGGCATCGTCGGCGTGCCGATGACGGGCGTGACCGTGAAGCTCATCCCCGGCGAGGACGATGCCCACCGCTTCGAGGTGAGGGTCAAGGGGCCGAACCTGTTCACCGGCTACCTCGGCAATCCGGGCAAGACGGCGGAAGCCTTCGATGACGAGGGCTTCTTCATCACCGGCGACGCGATGCGCTTCGTCGTGCCCGGAGAACCGACCATGGGGTTGAAGTTCGACGGCCGCATGTCGGAGGATTTCAAGCTGACGAGCGGAACCTGGGTGCGCGCGGCCGGGCTGCGCCTCGACATGCTCGCCCATATCGGCCCGTTGGCGCAGGATATCGTGGTCACCGGCGCCGACCGCGCGGAGATCGGCCTCCTGATCTTCCCAAACATGAAAGAGCTGGAGGCCGAGGGTTTCGCCCTCGACACCGCCTCCGGCGCTTTCACCGACCAGCTCCTGAAAGGCGAGATCGCCCGCCGGCTCGCGCAGCGCGCCCGCGAAGTGCAAGGCTCCTCCACCCATGTCGCGCGCGCGATGATCCTGTCCGACGTGCCGGACATGGGGGCGGGCGAGATCACCGCCAAAGGCAACCTCAACGCCCGCATGATCCTTGAGCGCAGGAAAGCGCTTCTGGACCGGCTCTACGACGATGCCGACCCCGCCACCATAACCTTCTGACCCGCTCAACGGGGCTCCACCCCGCCTGGCCGCCAGCGGAAAAGACCCTGAAAGGGGTCGATGAGCCCAGAACCCAGAGTTCAGTGCCCCGGAGACACACATGGTTGATATCACCAAGGTCCGCGCGATCGACATCCACACCCATGCCGAAGAACCCTGCGGCTGCCATTCCGACGACGGCTATGACGAGCTTCAGACGACGATGGCGAAATACTTCGGCGCGCCCTGGGAACACCCGCCCACCATCGCTGAGACCGCGGCGCATTATCGCGCAAAGAACATCGCGGCGGTGATCTTCCCGGTCGATGCCGAACGCGAAACCGGCTACCGGCGCTATTCCAACGACGAGGTCGCCGAACAGGTGGCCGAAAACAGCGACGTCCTGATCCAGTTCGCCTCGATCGACCCCTGGAAAGGCAAAATGGGCGTGCGCGACGCCCGCCGCCTGGTGCGCGACTATGGCGTGAAGGGCTTCAAGTTCCACCCGACCATGCAGGGGTTCTACCCCAACGACCGCATGGCCTATCCGCTCTACGAGGCGATCCAGGACGAGGGCGCCATCGCGCTCTTTCACACCGGCCAGACCGGCGTCGGCTCCGGCATGCCCGGCGGCAACGGCATGCGGCTGAAGTATTCCAACCCGATGTACATGGACGACGTCGCGGTCGACTTTCCGGACCTCAAGATCATCCTCGCCCATCCCTCTTTCCCGTGGCAGGAGGAGGCGCTGAGCGTTGCGACCCACAAGCC
>DQCI01000272.1:3271-11665 GCA_003545125.1 Paracoccaceae bacterium | reverse complement strand
CCCGATATCCTGAAAAACAACGCCGCCCGCCTGCTTGGCTTTGCTACGTGAAACCCTTCACCGCGCCTGTCGACGACATCATGTTCACGCTTGAACATGTGGTCGGCGCGCCCCGTCTGAACAGTTTCGACGCCGACCTCGCCGGAGAGATCGCACGTCATTTCGCCGCCTTCGCCGAAGGCGTGATCGCGCCCATTGACGCGCCGGGCGACCGCGAGGGCGCACACCTGGTGGACGGCCGGGTACAGCTCCCCGCCGGTTACGCGGCGACCTTCGCCGCCTTTGCGGAGCAGGGCTGGACAGGGCTCACCGCGCCAGAGGAATACGGTGGGCAAGGACAGGATGCGGTCATCGGCGCCATCGTCTCCGAGATCGAGACCGGCGCCTCTCAGGCCTTCAATATGCTGGTGAACCTGACGCCGGGGCACATCCGTACGCTCCTGAATTTCGGGACCGATGACCAGAAATCGCGTTTCATCCCGCCGCTCGCCTCCGGCCGTTGGCTCGGCACCATGTGCCTCACCGAACCCGGCGCCGGGTCCGATCTTTCGCGGATTTGCACAAGGGCTGAACCAGACGGTAGCGTATGGAAGCTGATGGGAGAGAAGATCTTCATCTCCGGCGGCGATCAGGACATCTCGGAGGGGGTCTTCCACCTCGTTCTCGCGCGCACTGGCGCGGCTGAAGACGGCGTGAAGGGGCTGTCGCTGTTTGCCTGCCCCTCGGCGCTTGAAGACGGCACCCGCAACGCGGTGAAGGTCACCCGTATCGAGGAAAAGATGGGCCTGCATGCCCAACCCACCTGCCAACTCGCCTTCGACGGCGCGCGCGCCGAACTCGTCGGCGAACAGGGCGCCGGGCTCAAGGCGATGTTCACCCTCATGAACCATGCCCGCATCGATGTCGCCCTGCAGGGCGTCGCCCAGGCTGCGCGTGCCCACGACATCGCCAGAACATACGCTTGCGAACGGATTCAGGGGCGCGGCCGCACCATCGACCAGCACGGCGATGTCGCCAGGATGCTCGACGAGATCGACGCCGCCGCGCTTGGCGCCCGCGCCATGGCCCATCTCGCCCTCGTCACGATGGAAGCGGGCGACGATCCCCGGCTTCTCGACGTCCTCACGCCCGTCGTGAAGGCGCACTGCTCCGAGGCCGGCATGCGCGCGTCCGAGACCGCGATGCAGGTGCTTGGCGGCTATGGCTATCTCGAGGAATACCGGCTCAGCCAAGTCTACCGCGATGTCCGCGTTGCAGCGATTTACGAGGGCACCAACGGCATCCACGCGATGGCGCTTGCCGGCCGGCTTCTGCATCTCGAAAACGGCGCCGGTTTCGACGCCTTTGCCCGTTTCCTCGACGCCCAGGACCGGACCCCGGGCCTCGTCCGTGCACAGTCCGCTTGGAAAGCGGCGCGTGCGTTTCTCGAAACCGGCATCGATCCGGGACCCGTTGCGACCCCCTTCCTGCGCCTGACCGCGCGCACTTTGGAACAAGCCGTCTGGGCCCGGATGGCCGCCGCGGCCGATCGCCACCCGGCGCCCCACCGCATTCGCCGCGCCGCCGCCTTCATCGCCCGACTGCCGGCCCGCGCCGAAGCCGACCTCGCCGAGATCGTGGGAGGCTGAGAGACCGCGCCCGGTGCCTTCGTCTGGAAACACGCCGAGGGGGTGTCGCCCGGGAGGCGTGGCTTCAGAACGACGGGGTCAATGCAGCAGTCGGGTCAGGCTTGCGAAAACCGTTTCCCCTCCGCCGCAAGACGTTCGATCAGCGCCGCCGGCTTCCAGGCGACCGGGTCTTCGGCCCCAAATTCCGCGAGCTGTTCCAACACCTTAGCAGGGCCCAACGTGTCGGCATAGTGCATCAGCCCGCCCCGCCACCGCGGGAAGCCATAGCCCGCGACCGTCACCAGGTCGATGTCGGCGGCCGAGCCACTGATGCCCTCGTCCAGGATCGCCGCCGCTTCGTTGATCATCGCGATGAGCAGCCGTTCGCGGACCGCGTCCTCGGAAAACACGCGCCGCGCTACGCCCGCGTAATGCGCTTCTTCGCGCGCGAGGTCGTCGACCAGCGGATCCACGACCTTGCCGCCGCCGCCGGGGTAGCGATACCAGCCCACGCCGGTCTTCTTGCCCAGCCGTCCTTCGGCGACCATGCGGTCGGCGATGGGAATGTAGCGCCGGGAGGGGTCACGGGTCGCGTCCTGCCGCCGTCGGTTGGCATGCGCAATGTCGAGCCCGGACAGATCCTGCGCCTCGTACGGGCCCATCGGGTATCCGAAGGCGACCATCGCTTCGTCGATCTCCCAAGGCGCCGCGCCGTCCATCATCACCGTGTCCGCCGCCTCGCGGTAACGTGCAAGGATCCGGTTGCCGATAAACCCGTCGCAGACGCCGGCGAGAACCGGGAGTTTTCGTAGCTGTTTCGCGAGCCCGAACCCGGTGGCGAGGGCGCGGTCGGAACTGGCCGTCCCGCGCACGATCTCGAGGAGCTTCATGATATGGGCGGGTGCGAAGAAGTGCAGGCCGACCAGCCGGGAAGGATCTTCCAGCACAGCCGCGATTTCGTTCACGTCGAGGTAGGAGGTGTTGGTGGCAAGGACCGTACCCGGCCGTAGGGTGCGTTCCAGTTTCTGAAAAACGTCGCGCTTGACTTCCATGGACTCGAACGCCGCCTCGATGGCTAGGTCACATCCCTTCGCACCCGTATAGTCATCGGTCGCCGTGAATGCGCGGCGTCTTTGCTGGGCACCGGCTTCGTCGATCAGGCCCCGTTTCAGGGAGGCGGAAACGATTTTTTCCACATTGGCTTCGGCCCGCGCGACGCCACCGGCATCGGTCTCCAAGAGAACCACGCCAATCCCGGCATTGAGCAGCGCATAGGCGATGCCCGCGCCCATCGTGCCGCCGCCGACCACGGCCGCCGTTTCGATCGGGTCCGGCTCGACCCCGGCGAGCCATTCGGGCGCCTTGGCACCCCGTTCGGTGAAGAAGATGTGCCTGAGTGCCCGGGCCTGCGCCCCCTGGCGCAGTTCGAGGAATCGCGCCCGTTCGAGGGCCATCGCCTCAGCAAGCGGCATGTCGCAGGCGAGACGCACCAACTCGACCGCCACCCCCGGCGCGAATTGGCCTTGGTACCGGGCCGCGCCACGGTCTTGCGCAGCCGAAAACGCCGCCGTGTCGGCCTTTGGTCCCGGCAGATCGCCCACCGCAACCCGCGTGGCCAAGAGTTCGCCGTTGACCGCCTCGGCGGCAAACAGGGGATCTTCCGACAACTCGTCGACCAGGCCGATCTCCAACGCGCGCACGCCGGTCACCGGCCGTCCGGTCTGGATCATCTCGAGCGCCGCGCTGACGTCCACCAGACGCGGCAGCCGCTGCGACCCGCCCGCGCCAGGCACGACGCCGAGCGTGGTCTCGGGCAAGCCGATGCTGGCCCCGGGCGCGGCGATCCGGTAACGGCAGGCGAGCGCGAGTTCGCAGCCACCTCCCAACGCGGGGCCGTGGATCGCGCCGATCCAGGGCACTGCGCAGGCCTCGATCCGGTTCACCACGTCCGGCAGGTGCGGCTCCAGCGCCGGGCCGTCGAACTCACGCGCATCCGCGCCGGCGGCGAAAGCCCGGCCCGCGCCCGACAGGATCACCCGTTCCAGACCCGCTTGCGCGGCGATCCAGTCGAGCGCATCGATCAAGCCCTGGCGGGTGTCGCGGCCGATCGCGTTGACGGGCGGAAAATCGAGGGTGACATAGGCGGTGGTGCCTTCGCGGCGTGTGGTGACGGGCATTGGATCTCCGGGTCCGGGCCGGGGCGCCGGGAGCGTCTGCCCCCCGGGATGCCCCGGATTCTGTGCAAAAGGTGGAAGGGTCAGGAAAGGAAGCGGTTGGTTTCGATCAGGGCAAGGAGGTCTTCGAGGCTTTCGTCTTCCGTCCTGGTGCTGGTGTCGAGGCTGGCATTGGCCCGGTCATAAAGCACTTCGCGGGCGGTGAGGATCGATTTCAACTGCGCCATCGCCTCCGGGTTGCCGGCCATCGGCCGCGTGTCGCCCTGTTCGCGTACCCGCGCCATGTGTTCGTCAGGTGAGGCCTTGACCCATACGGTGTGGAAAGCCGCCAGCAGGCGTGCGTAGGTCTCGGGTTCGGCAACGATCCCGCCCGCGACGGCGAGGATCATCGCCTCATGGGTCGCGATGACACGCGCGATCGCCTGTGCCTCGAGCCGCCGGTAGCCCTCTTGGCCGTAAAGCGCCATCAGCTCGTCCACGGCCATGCCCGCCTGCTCCTCGATCTCAAGGTTGAGCTCGACGAAGGGCAGGCCAAGCCGGTCGCCCGCCCGCCGTCCCAAGGTGGACTTGCCGGCGCCGCGAAGGCCGACGAGGCAAATCCGGTGCGCCCGTTGCGCCGCCGCCGGTTCGGGCGACAGCACCGCGCGGACTTGCGCCTGGACCGGTGCGGTGGCCGCCCGGTAGAGATCGGCGACGCGCAGCGCATCGGAGACCCAGGGATCCTCGGCGCCCACCAGCCATTCGATCTTGTGGTCGAGCGCGTAGGCCACGCGTTGCAAGAGCCCGATCGAAATGTTGCCCTCGCCGGCCTCGAGCTGGGCAAGGTAACGTGGGCTCACGCCCGACATTTCGCTCAAGACCCGGCGCGGGATGCCTTTGCGGTCACGCGCCCGGCGCACGCGGTCCCCGACCCGGGCAATCAGGGCCTCCACGGCCCCGTCGGCTTCCGAGCGCGCGTCCTGCACCTCGCCGCGGAAATTGGTGATCTCGGCCATACCGTTCCCATATGCTCTAAAGTGCAGAGAGTTTACGGGCTGAGCGCCTGTTTCTCAACGGGCATGGCGCACAATAGTGCACTATGCCGGCGCAAGCAGCGGAGTGACGGCGCTGCGCACCTCGGGCGGCACCGCGCGCTTCTCGAGGCTGCCCGCGCGGATGAAGACACAGACGAACCCGCCTTCGAAGCACAGGCTGTCCGCCTGGGATCCGGTGACGCGAAAGGCGATCGAACTGGTGCCGAGCCGGGTGGGCGTGACGGTGCAGATCAACCGGTGGCGCGGCGTGATCGGCGCACGAAAATCGAGCTCCATGTGCACGAAAGGCGTGCCCCAACCGAGATCGAATTCCACGTGATACCAACCGGGCCCACCCAGCAGGTGCTCCCACCAGGCTTCGATCGCTTCCAGCGCCCAGGCGGGGATGTTGGCGGTGTAGGCGATGCGGGCCGGGTCGCAGTCGCCCCAGCCGACGCGGATTTCATGAGTGAAGGACTTGGGCATGACAGCTCCTCTTGGCGCGGGGGAAGGCGCTTCGAAGCGCCTTCAAAAACCGTCTTCGAAGACGGTTCCCCCGCTCAGTACGTCTCGACGTGGTAGCGCCCGTCTTCACGCATCGTGTCGCGCACCGCTTTCCAATCGAGCCCGGCGCCCCGGGCGATATCGGCGAAGGCTTCCTCAACGCCCCCTTCCATCTCCTTGAGGCCGCAGATGTAGATATGCGCCTTCGCATTCGCGAGCAGCGCAGCGACCCGGTCGCGCTCTTCGCGAAGCTTGTCCTGCACGTAGGCCTTGGGCGCGCCATCTGCCCGCGAGAAGGCGAAGACCTTGTGCAGGAACGCGTCGGGCACCTTCCCGAGCGGTCCGAAATAGGGCAGCTCTTCGGCCCGGCGGGCGCCGAAGACGAGGCTGAGCTTGCCGGTATTGCCCGGGTTTTCGCGCACGCGATGCATGGTGAAGCCGCGGAACGGGGCCGAACCGGTGCCGGTGCAGATCATCAGGAGCTCTGCGTCGGGGTCATTCGGCAGAAGGAAGGTGGCGCCGAACGGGCCGGTCACCTGCACCTCGTCGCCCCGCTTCAGATCGCAGACGTAATTCGAGCAAAGCCCGTCCGGCTCACGCTTCACGGTGAGCGAGAGATTGTTGTAGCCTGGCCGTTCGCCGTCGCGGGGGCTGGAAACGGAGTAGAGCCGCGGCAAGTGCACCTTGCCCGCCGCATCGGTTCCCGGCGGGATGATCCCGATCGACTGGCCTTCGAGTACCGGCATCGGCAGGCCCGCGAAATCGAGGATGATGTGGCGCACGTCATTGTCGGAGCCCTCCGCGGTGAGCCGGTAGTTGCCGGTCACCTTCGCCGTCGCGGGCTTGGCGAGGGTGTAGAGGTTCACGCTGGGCTTCGACGCTGTTGCGGGCGCTTTCGCCTTACCACCGGCGCCCGCGTGGGCCTGTGCGAGCAGCGCGGCGACGTCCTCGTCGAGCGCTTCGGGATCGGTCCCGGCGGCGCCGCCTTCTGCGATGTCCGCCTGCGCAGGAAGGTCCTCCCAGCCGAACTGGTCGTCGAGCGAGTAGGGCGTTTCGACGACCCGCCACTCGTCGATCGACCCCGTCGGACAGACCGGGATGCAATCCATGCAGAAGTTGCACTTCTGCGCATCGACCACCACGTTCACGTCGTCATGGGTTATCGCCTCGACCGCACAGGTCATCTCGCAGGTGTAGCAGCGGATACAGATCTCGGGGTCGATCAGGTGTTGTTTGAGCGGCGGGGTCACGCCTCTCTCTCCTTGAGGACGAGGTCGGGCAGGGTGAGCGCTTCCAGGAGCGCCGTACAGAGCCCGGAGCAGTTTTCGCAGCCGACGCAGCCGCCCTGAAGCCTGGCGATCTTGCGCCCGAGGGCGCGGGCGCGGGGGGCGTGGGCGATGTCGCGGCGGATCTGCATGCGTGTCTCCCGTTGTGTGGGGCGGCGAGGCCGGGGCGATGCCCGTCGTCCATTGGCGTTCGGACCAATGGCGCAACAATGTACACCCCCCGGCGTATGTCGGCCAAGAATAGGCAGGCTGTTTGGCGGGTTTCAGGCTTCGGCAAGTTTGACGTATTCGAAATCACCCGGCTTGTTGTCGATCCCGACTTTCGGCGGCGCGATCCAGCCTGCGAATTCACCGGGCTCAGACACCGGTATCATCAGCGACTGGATGAAATCGCCATCGGCATGGGTCGGCAACCAGTCCTTTTCGGCCGCGTCGTATGCGGCGCCGGAGACGAGCGCGCCGTCAGGGTCGAACAGCTTGTCGGCGAAGACGCCGATTTTGCGGTTGAACGCTTCGTGCGGCAGCTTGAGGGCGAAGTCGATCCCGGCCTTTTCGATGATCTTGTTCCACCGGCCGACCCCGCCTGCCGCATCGCGGGTGTAGTCGTCGCGCAGCCGCATGTTGATCGCGGTGAGCGCGGGCACCTCCCGGCGCACGACCTTGCCGTCCTCGAGGTCCCAAACGGAATAGCTGTCGTTCGTGAGCTTGTGGTCATCGTCGATCCGGTGCTCGTGGTAGCGGCCCTTGATCCCGGCGGTGAAGGCGTTGGCGGCGTTGGTCGAGACCTCCTGGCCGAACAGATCGAGGCTGAGCGTGTAGTGGAGGTTGAGCTTCTTCTGGATCAGCGGCAGGTCGATCACCCCGAGCCCACGGATCCGGTCGGTGTCAAAGGGATCGTCGATCCCGTTTTCGCGCATGACCTGGCAGGTCCGCTCGATCGTGCGCCCGACCCCGGTCTCGCCCACGAACATGTGGTGGGCTTCCTCGGTCAGCATGAAGCGGCAGGTGCGCGAGAGCGGGTCGAACCCCGATTGCGCCAGGCTCTCGAGCTGCATCTTGCCGTCGCGGTCGGTGAAATAGGTGAACATGAAGAAGGAGAGCCAGTCAGGCGTTTCTTCGTTGAAAGCGCCGAGCATGCGCGGCGCCTCCTCGCTGCCCGACGAGCGGCGCAAGAGATCATCCGCCTCTTCGCGCCCGTCGCGGCCGAAGTACTTTTGCAGGAGGTAGACCATCGCCCAAAGGTGACGGCCCTCCTCGACATTGACCTGGAACAGGTTGCGCATGTCGTAGAGCGAGGGCGCGGTGAGGGCGAGAAAGCGCTGCTGCTCCACGCTTGCGGGCTCGGTATCACCCTGGATGACGATCAGCCGCTTCATCAGGTTGCGGTATTCGCCCGGCACTTCCTGCCAGGCCGGCTCGCCCGCGTGCTCACCACAGGGGATGCGCCGGTCGTCGACTTCGGGCGCAAGCAGCACGCCCCAGCGGTACTCCGGCATTTTCACATAGCCGAACTTCGCCCAGCCCTTCGGGTCGACCGAAATCGCGGTGCGCAGGTAGACATCCGAAAGCTGGAACTTGTCGGGGATCAGCTCGTTCCACCAGTTGATGTAGCCCGGGTGCCATTTCTCCAGCGCCTTCAGTACCTGCTTGTCGGTCGAGAGTCCGACATTGTTGGGGATCAGCGTATCGTAGCTGACGTTCATCGTGTCGATCATCGTAGTCTCCCTCGGTGTTTCCTGCCCTGGCCGCGCCGGGGCTACACACGTTCCATATCGTACTCCCCACGCTGGCCGGTGCCGTAGCGCTGCAG
>DQCI01000272.1:0-3171 GCA_003545125.1 Paracoccaceae bacterium | reverse complement strand
GTAGGTGACAAGTCCCAGCGCATCCGCGTCCGCCGCTTGCAGCGGTTCGGCGATCTTCGCCGCCGCCGCGGTCACCGCTTCGGGCTCGCCGAGGAACCTTGTGCCGAGGCGCGAGAGATCGTTGGCCATCGGGTAGCGGCCGAAATTGCTCTCGTTGAGCGTGACCGTCGCAAGCGGCCGGTTGTCGCCCTCGAACGCGTCCTCCATCATGTAGCTCCGGTCGACCGCGAACAGGATCTCGGCCAGCACGCCCGCGAAACAGGAGCCATGTTCGACCAATGCCACAAGCGACCGCGACGTCATGTCGATCCGCTTCAGCACCCGCTTCCAGTAGTGCAGGATCTCGTTCGCGAGCCAATGGTCGGCGTGGGCGGTGAGCAGGGCCTCGTGGGCGAGCACGCGCGCGGGGTCGCCCTGGCTGCAGAACGCCCAGAGCCCGATCTCGCGCTCATTCATCCGCAGATGCAGGATCGCGTCGTCGAGCTCGCGCGCAAGGCGCAGGAGCCACGACCCGTCGCCCGATGCGGCCAGCTCGTCGATGCTTGCGGGCGCGTCTTCCTCCGGCCCCTTGATCGTGAGCGTGGCCTTGCGCGCGGCGCGGTCGATCTCGACCTCCAGGCTCGAATACCGGACCGTGTTTTCGTCGATCGTCCGCGCGAGCGGGCCGAGCGCGATCCCTTCCGCGACATTCGGCTTGGCCGAGCCGGCCGCGAACGCGGCGGCGCGCGCGGCGACGGTGGCGTCGAACTTTGAATTCGCCACCACCTCGTCCACCAGCCGCCATTCCTCGGCCCGTTTGCCGCGCACCCCTTCCTCGATCGAACAGAACACATCCGCCCGGTCGCGCCGCACCTTGCGCTTGTCGGTGACCCGCGTCAGCCCGCCGGTGCCGGGCAGGACGGCGAGCAGGGGCACCTCCGGCAGGGCCACGGAAGAGGAGCTGTCGTCGGTCAGCATGATGTGGTTGCAGGCCAGCGCCAACTCGTAGCCACCGCCCGCACACGCGCCTTTCACCGCCGCGATCCACTTCTGCCCGGAATCCGCCTCGGCCGCCTCAAAGGTGTTGCGGGTCTCGTTGGTGAACTTGCAGAAGTTCACCTTGTGGGCGTGGCTGGCGCCCCCGAGCATGCGGATATTGGCGCCGGCGCAGAACACTTTGTCCTTGCCCGACGTCAGAACCACCACCTTCACTTCGGGGTGTTCGAACCGCATCCGCTGGGTGATGTCGTAGAGCTCGATATCGACACCGAGATCGTAGGAATTGAGTTTGAGCTGGTAGCCGTCAAACAGCCCGCCGTCTTCGTCCACGTCCATGATCACGGTCGCGACAGGCCCATCATAGGTGACCCGCCAATGACGGTATGTCGCGGGGTCGGTCTGGAAGTCGATGGTCTTGGTCACGGGTGAGTCTCCCTACGCGTTTGATGCAGTATAGTGCGACATTCCGTCTCGATCAAGCGGGAAGCATGGGCCGTAGAGGGGGTTAAATTGCCGAAAATTCAACATGTTGCCAGTTTCCTAGGAAACTGGTCGACAAGTCATGCATTATATTGCGAAACCTGATCCGGGTCGGGATTCGCCTCTCGGTTGCCCGATGCGCTGCCCGCCGCCGTGATCCGCGCAATGCAGAACGCGGTGATCGCCGTCAGCACGGGCTCGGGCTTTTCAAGGTGCGGCGCATGCCGCGCGCCCTCGACGACCAGCACTTCCACCGGCGCCGGGCTGCGCCGTTCGACCTCGCGGATCTGCGCGAGCGAGCCGTACTGGTCCTCGGCGCCCTGTATCGCGAGGCAGGGCACGCGCCAGCTGTCGATGACCTCGGCGACGTTCCATGGCTGAAACCCCTCGTCGAGCCATGCGTCGTTCCAGCCCAAAAAGGCGTTGTCCGGATCCCGGTGGTACTTCGACATTCGCTCCCGTATGCCACCCGCGCGGTAGGCATCACGTGCGGTTGCGATCTCCGCAAGCCCGGTCTCCTCGGTGAAGAAATGCGGCGCGATCAATACGAGCGCACGAAGCCGGTCGTCGCTCAGCCGTCCCGCAAATTCTGCCGCGATCGTCGCCCCATCGGAATGGCCGATGAGCACGACCGACCCGATACCCAGTGCATCCAGCACCTGCGGCAAAATCTCGATCGCCTCGCGGGTCATGTAGTCGAGCGGCCGCGGCAGATCGGCCGGGTCCGACTGCCCATAGCCGGCGCGCGAATACGCGACCACACCGAGCCCGGTTGCGGCGGCGAGCCGCGCCGGCACGTCGCGCCACAATGCCACGCAGCCAAGCCCCTCGTGCACCATCACCAATGTTGGCGCCTGCTGCGGCGGCGGCCCCCAGCAGGCATAGTCGAGCATCTTGCCGCCCGCCTCCAAACGTCCTGCGCCCCAAGGCGCCATCAATCCCCCTCGCGCAATTTGAACCGCTGGATCTTGCCTGTCGCGGTTTTTGGCAGATCTTCGACCACCTCGACCCAGCGCGGGTACTTCCACATCCCGATCCGGTCTTTCACGAACGCCTTGAGCGCCGCCTCGTCGGGCGCCTCGGCGCCCTCCTTCAGCACGATGTATGCCGCCGGTTTCACCAGGTCGTCGGGATCCGCCCTTGCCACCACGGCCGCTTCCAGCACAGAGGGATGTTCCACCAGCGTCTGTTCAATCTCGAACGGGCTCACCCAGATGCCCGAGACCTTGAACATGTCGTCGGTTCGCCCGCAGTAGACGAAGCGTCCGTTTCCTTCGCGCGCATATTTGTCGCCGGTCCGGGTCCAGTGCCCCTGGAAGGTCGACATCGACTTGTGCCGGCGGTTCCAGTAGCCCTCGGCCGAAGAGGGCCCGCGCACCAGCAACTCGCCCACCTCGCCGTCGTCCACCTCCTCGTCATGCTCATCCACAAGCCGGACCTCATAGCCGGGGACCGGCACACCGGAGGTGCCGTAGACGACATCGCCGGGGCTGTTAGACAGGAAGATGTGCAGCATCTCGGTGGAGCCGACTCCGTCCAGGATTTCCGCACCCCAGAGCGCCTCCCAGCGTTCGCCGATCTCGCGCGGCAGCGCCTCGCCGGCACTCGTGCAGATGCGAATGGAATGCACCGGGGGCGTTGCCGTCTTTTCCTGCTCCGCAACGACTGCGGCAAACAGGGTCGGCACGCCACAGAACACGGTCGGGCCTTCGC
>DQCI01000066.1:32354-33361 GCA_003545125.1 Paracoccaceae bacterium | reverse complement strand
CCCGCCTGACGGCGGGACGCCTGCGGCGGGCGGGGGGGGCCGGCGCTGCGCGCCGGCGTGGCGGGGGCTGCGCCCCCGGGGTGCCCGGTTGCACCACGGGGTTCAGCGGGGAACCTGCCCGCCCATGAGGTGGGTGCACCACCTCACGGCCCGAGTGTCGCGCCGCCGTCCGTCGCGCGACGTTTCACAGGTGTCGGGGGTACGCGGTGCATCCGCCCGCGCGGTCCGATCCCGCCCGGCGGACCCGGATCACGCTTGCGGGCGGTGGCTGGCCATCCGGGCGAGCTTCGCCAGCAGCAAAACCCAGGGGATCCCATGAAACGCCAGGTCGAAGATGTCGATCGGCCGCGTCAGTGCCCCGGCAGCCAGCATCTTGAGCTTCTCCCAGATATGCGGCTCAGGTGTGAACGGCGCGAGCCCGAGGGTGGCCGCGATCAGCACCAGGGTGCCGAGGGGAAGCTGGTCGAGGATGGCGAGGGCGCGGGTCATGCTGTCTCCGGTATTCGGCCACCGGGTAGCGCGGCGGCCTGCGGATGGCCAGCCCGGGAACGCACAACATTTTGTGAATGTGACATCGAAGGGCGGCCTCACGTATGCCCTGAACCGGCACCGGGAACGCCGTAAGCTTAAAGGAGAAGTGGCGCGGTTGACGGGACTCGAACCCGCGACCCCCGGCGTGACAGGCCGGTACTCTAACCAACTGAGCTACAACCGCGCGTGCGGCGGGATTTAGGCGGTGCGCGGGCTGGCGTCAATGGCAAATGGGTACGTGCGGCGAGGCGGTCCCGGACAGGGTCTACCCTGGGCGGATGGAGCGCGCCGGGCAGGGTGTTATTTCAACGGGTGGCGACACGCGCGCCGCTTTGCTCCTGCGGATCGGATCCGCCCCGCTGGGCCGCGCGCACTGCGCCGGATGCGCCCCACCCGTGAAGACGCCTGCGCAGGCGTCGCCGTCGGATCCGACAGACGCCAACACGGACCACGGCCCTGAGGTGGCCCTGAGGTGG
>DQCI01000066.1:23340-32245 GCA_003545125.1 Paracoccaceae bacterium | reverse complement strand
TCTAACCAACTGAGCTACAACCGCTCGCTGCCGTTGCGCCAAATGGCGCCTTTGTTCAACGCGCCCTTGGGCGCGCCGTGAAGCCGGGTATTAGGCCCCCGGCAGCGGGGCGTCAAGCGGTTCGTGGCCAAGGGGTGGAGTTTTTTCGGTCCGCCGCCGCTCGGCAAGCGCGGCGTCACGGCTCCCCGCCCGGGGCCGGTCCGGGCTTGCCCCGGGGCTGGCCCGGGTCTGGACTGTTTCTGGACTGGTTCTGGCCCGCCAGATCCCCCGTCCGGCAGCCGCATTTGCAGACGGCCACCCGGCTCAGCGGACGTTCCATCGCCCGCAAGCGGGCCTGGAAGCCGGCGCCCCCCCGGGCCCCAAGGGGTGAGTCGTGGCCGCCCGGATCGGTGGCCTCAAGCGACCAATCAGCCCCGGGGTCAAAGTGTGCGTGTCTCAATTATTGAAGAACATTGTACAATTCGCACCTATTTATGCTACAGGTTCCCCTGTGGAAACAATCCCACCAAAGAATCGGATAAATACAATCCGTATGCTTGCACCGAACATACCTTTGTAGAGATAGTACCACCGAGGGTATGTGTTCAGACATTTGCTAGGGGAAGAGGGGCCGGGGTGTTTACAAGACGGAACCTGATCGTGGGATCGGGGGCGGCACTGGCGTGTGGCGGGCTGATGCCTGCCGCAGGGCTTGCGGCCTCATCGGTCTCCTTGCCGGAAGACTTTGCCAGCGCCCGGCCGGACGCCGTGAAAGCGGGGCCGGCGCGGGGCAATCTCGTTGCCATGACCTTCGACGACGGGCCGCACCCGACGTTGACGCCGGCGCTGCTCGACATGCTGAAGGAACGCCGCATCCGCGCGACCTTCTACGTGATCGGCCGCAACGCCGCGCGCTACCCTGACATCATCAAGCGCATGGTCGATGAGGGCCACGAGATCGGCAATCACAGCTGGAGCCATCCGTTCCTGTCGCGGCTCGGCTCGGGCGGGGTATTGCGCGAACTCGACCGCACTTCCGACGCCGTCTACAAGGCGGTGCAGCGGATCCCGACGACCCTGCGCCCGCCCTACGGCGCGCTCACCGACCGCCAGGCGCATTTCATCGCGAAAGATCGCGAGATGCCGACGATCCTGTGGTCGGTCGACCCCGAGGATTGGCGCCGTCCCGGCTCAAGCGTGGTCGCGAGCCGGATCTTGAACCGCACCGGGCCGGGCGCGATCATCCTGACCCACGACATCCATGCGCCGACCGTGCGCGCGATGCCGACGGCGCTGGACGGGCTGCTTGATCGCGGCTTCGAATTCGCCACCGTGTCGATGATCCTCGGCCGGCGGGACTGGTCGAAGCTGCGCTGGCGGCTGCCGCAGGTGGCGGACGCGACGAGCTGAAGCAGGACGGGTTCACAAGGCGGCATGTGGATGGGTGATCCGGGTAATCCGGGTGACCCGTTTGGAAATGCGGTCCTGCATTGTGAAGAACACCGACGGTCCATTGATCTCACGTTGATCGATTGCGGTCATGACGTTTGGGCACCGGGTGGTATTGCGCACGTCTGCAGCGGAGCCGAAGCACCTCCGATTTCCCACTGAAGGAACCGCGCCGGAAACAAAGGTCAGCAACCTGCCGGACGTGTCGAAGGTCGCCGATGGCGGTCTCCTGATGTCGGCGCCGCTCCGAAACCAGTGGCCGGGGGGCGCTCCCGGCAGGGCGCTGGTGCTTGCAGGGCCGCGTCACTGAAAAACAACGAAAAAACGCAGCGGGCCGGTCGGTGCTTCCCGCAAGCAGCGGCGCGAGCCAAGGAGTAGATTGTCGATCAGGCTCGTTTGGGGACCTCGACGTGATGTTGAGGAAAGGGCCTTTCAGTGTCCCCATCCGTCCGGATCCTCCAGTCATCGTGTGGCGTGCCATGGCGACCGCAGGCGCAGAGCTGTGGCACGACGAACGCCTGCGCACACGCCTGTATCACTCCGGCCGGCAGAACCGGTCCCTCAAGGCGGCGACGACGAAAAATGCGCAGCGTTCAATAACGGGAGGCGGTAATCGTGGCGTGACGACGCGCCCGGCCACCCGGCCACCCGGCCCTCTGGGCAGCGCGCGAGGGGCTCACCGCCAGGGCTTCGCGTTTGTCATTGTGTTGATGGTTCTGCGCAGTCGCGACGGGTCGAAACTCCGCTGGCGGCCGGCGCGGGCGGGTGCAGCACAGAGCTGACGCCCGACCCGGCCCGCAACAGCGGCCTTACGACGGTCTCTTCGAACCTCTCGACAAACCACTCACCCGACAGCGCCGCCAAGAGCCTTCCGCGGGCCTGTTCGGCGATCCGCCGGCGCAGGGGCTCGTCGTCGAGATACCGCGCGGCAACCTCGGCCAGATCGGAATAATCCCAGGCCACAGGCACATAGGTCTCCCCGGGCACGAACAGGTCCGGCGCGGTTTCGACATGCTCCATCGACGGCTTCACCAGCAGCGCACCTGCCAGGATGCTCTCGAAGTCGCGCCAGCAGATCTCGCCGTACCCGAACGGGCTGAGCGAGATCCGGCTGCGTTGGAGTTCCCCGGTGTAGGCCGCCTGCGACACCCGGTCGGTCGGCGCGTGGACCCGGAAGTCATCCGCCAGGGTCTCGGCCCGCCGCACCGCCGCATCTCGCATCGGGAAGGTCCAGACCGCATCCGCGACACTGGCCCGGCAAAGGATGTCGATGTCTTTGCGGTCATGGTCGGGACGCGGCAGGCGACGCGAAAGCGCGGCGATCTTGTCATCCAACGCAATGTTCCAGCCGACCCGGATCTTCGCCGCGTCCGCCGCGGGAAGACCGCCCGACCGCGGAATCATATCGCCCTTGAAAGACTGGCCGTAGGTACGCGCAACGTGGTCCGTCAGGTTTGATTTCCCGATGGTTTCGCGCCCGTAGGCGGCGCGATCGCGATAGGCGTGTTTCTTCACACAGATGTCGGCGGCCGCAAGCGCATCGCCCCAAAGCACCCCAAGGTCGTCGTCACCGTCGAACAGTATGATTTTCGCGCCGCGGGCGCGAATGGGCGCGACCACGTCCTCAAGCAACACACCGATGTCATGTGCGGATGCGTCGAAATCCAGCATCAACCCGAGCGCCGCCGCACCATCGAGCGCCCCGGGTCCGGCCGCAGACAGATCTTCCAGGCTCATCGTCTCGATCACGATCCCGAACCGGCGCGCAAGCAGCGGCGCGTGGCGCAGGATCGGTGCGAATTTCTGATGGGCAGTGTAATGGCGCGCATCGGACGCCAGCACCAGGCGGCGCGGTTGCGACATCGAAAACGCCTGTGCGTTCAGCCGGTACCACACTGGCGCGAGGGCGCTGCTGGACAGGCGGCGAGACACGCCATTGACAAGATCACCGGGAAGAAACCGCATTGCTGCCAAACACCTTGAAGCACCGTTACGAAAGGAACCACCTGTCGGGTAGCACGCATCCGATAGCCGCGTAATGGGTTCATCCGTCGCAGTTTTCCCCTGGATCTTCTTGGGCCCGTGTCGTCGCATCACGAAAAACCGCGACTGCGGTGGTGGGTGATGAGGGACTCGAACCCCCGACATCTTCGGTGTAAACGAAGCGCTCTACCAACTGAGCTAATCACCCGTGCCGGTGCTCATAGCCCCGAGTGGTGGGCGCATGCAAGGGCCGAGCGCTTTCGCGGCCCGGTGCTTTGCGCGTATCCCTTGAGGCGGGCGCGAAATCCGTACGGATTTCGACACGGAAAACGTCCGTTTTCCGACCCGCTTTTTCTCAAAAAGCGGACCCGGCCCGACCGCTGCGCATCGGCAATAGACCTGGGTCCGGGCCGTCAGGGCGCCAGCGTCTCGTGCACCCCGTCGCGCACCCGGTATACTACCCCCTGCCCGCCCGGCAGCTCGTCGAACCGGTCGAGATCGCGCCCCGTCGCAAGCGTGCGGATCATCCGCGATGTGATGCCATGGGTGACCAGCACGCTGGGCGCGTTGAGGGTGGCGAGAAAGCCGCGCAGCCGATCGTGCAGCGCCGCGAACCCCTCGCCCCCCGGCGCCAATTCGTAGAAGGCGTAGGGCGAGCTGTCGTCGGGCAGGCCCGAC
Source organism: Paracoccaceae bacterium (assembly GCA_003545125.1). GTDB lineage: Bacteria > Pseudomonadota > Alphaproteobacteria > Rhodobacterales > Rhodobacteraceae > Sinisalibacter. The sequence goes on along the minus strand of DQCI01000066.1, from coordinate 28,156 downwards.
GCCTCGGCGACGTCGTCCATGAGCCACCCCTCCCAGCCGCCGACCCCGATTTCGCGCAGGCGCGGGTCGGGTGTGGCCGGCCAATCCGGGCCGAGCGTGAGCCGCGCCGTCGCCTGGGCCCGGCCAAGCGGGCTCGCGTAGGCCGCATGGGTCGCGGGGCCGATCGCTTCGCGCGCCAGCACCGCCCCCATCGCGCGGGCCTGGTCCCTGCCCTTCGCGGTCAGGGGCGAATCCCCGTGCCCCTGCCAACGGCGCTCGAGGTTCCATTCCGTCTGTCCGTGACGGATAACGATCAGGTCTGGATACATGGGCAGGGTTCCATCAGACGCCGGTCAGGGTTGTCCGCGTCCGCTCGGTCCGGGTCAGTCCGGTGGCACCGGAGGGCATCCGGTGGCACCGGAGGGAATGGTGGGTGATGAGGGATTTGAACCCCCGACATCTTCGATGTGAACGAAGCGCTCTACCACTGAGCTAATCACCCGACGTGCGCGGCTTTTAGCTTTCCTCCGCGGGCTTCGCAAGAGGGTCTCTGGCCTTTGTTCCGGGCTTTTTTCGGTTCAATTTGCACACCACGACGTCGGCCCCCGCCTGGGCCTTGCGCCGCTGCACCTTCATCGTACCGAGAGCGGGCACCTTGAGGGTTTCGCCGGCCACAAGGGCTGCGCCGACCTCGTTGAGCAGCGCATCCATCACCGCGCGCACCTCCGGGCCCTTGACGCGGCCGGTCCGGGCCTTGACCCGGGTGAAGAGCTCTTTCTTGGTCACCACCGGGGGGCCGTCGCCTGGATGCGTTTTGCCTCGGTCCGAGGGCTTGTCCGGGCTGGTTCGCGCTGGCTTCGCCCCGGCGGATTTCGTCTTGGGCATCGGCGGCAGTTCCGACAACGGGTCCGACGCCGGGCGCGATCGGCCGACCGGTTGTTTGTTGCCGGGGGTCCCGACTGGGGGTTTCGGTGTCGTCATGCGCGGTTCCCTCGCGTTGTCATGCGGTCTCGGTCGACCAGGTGAGGCGCTCAGGAGGACGCGCCGCTCGGCACGTCCCCACCCGGGGGCGCGCCCCCCGGCGTCAATGCGCGACGGGCGCTTTCGCGGCCTCGCCCGCGGCCAGCGCACTGGCCGCGGCCTCCTCGGCCGCCTCGTCCCATTCCACCGGTTCGGGCTGGCGCACCAGGGCCCGGTCAAGCACGTCGCGCACGTGCGCCACGGGAACGATGGTGAGCCCGTTCTTCACGTTGTCCGGGATCTCGGCGAGGTCCTTCTCGTTCTCCTGCGGGATCAGCACCGTCTTGATCCCGCCACGCAGCGCCGCGAGCAGTTTCTCCTTGAGCCCGCCGATCGGCAGCACATTGCCGCGCAACGTCACCTCGCCGGTCATGGCAATGTCCTTGCGGACCGGGATCTGGGTCAGCACCGAGACGATGGAGGTCACCATCGCGATACCCGCCGACGGACCATCCTTGGGCGTAGCACCTTCGGGCACGTGCACGTGGATGTCCCACTTTTCGAACTTCGGCGGCTTCACCCCGATTTCGGGGGCGATGCTCCGCACGAAGCTTGAGGCGGCGTCGATCGATTCCTTCATCACGTCGCCGAGCTTGCCGGTGGTCTTCATCCGGCCCTTGCCCGGCAGCCGCAGCGCCTCGATGGACAAGAGATCGCCGCCGACCGAGGTCCAGGCCAGCCCGGTCACGGCACCGATCTGATCTTCCTGCTCGGCGAGCCCGTAGCGGAACTTCTGCACGCCGAGGAACTCCTCGAGCACTGCGGAGGTCACCGACACGCTCTTGGTTTCGCCGCGCACGATCAGCGTCACCGCCTTGCGGGCGCATTTGGCGATCTCGCGTTCGAGGTTCCGGACCCCGGCTTCGCGGGTGTAGTAGCGGATGATGTCGGTCAGACCTTCATCGGTCATCTCGAACTCGCCCTTGCGCAGCCCGTGCGCCTTGATCTGCTTCTCGATCAGGTGCTGACGCGCAATCTCGCGCTTCTCGTCCTCGGTGTAGCCGGCGAGCGGGATGATCTCCATCCGGTCGAGCAGCGGGCTCGGCATGTTGTAGGAGTTCGCCGTGGTCAGGAACATCACGTTCGAGAGGTCGTATTCCACTTCGAGATAGTGGTCGACGAAGGTGTTGTTCTGCTCCGGGTCCAGCACCTCGAGCATGGCCGAGGCCGGATCGCCGCGGAAATCGTGCCCCATCTTGTCGATCTCATCGAGCAGGATCAGCGGGTTAGTCGACTTCGCCTTCTTCAGCGCCTGGATGATCTTGCCCGGCATCGAGCCGATATAGGTGCGCCGGTGGCCGCGGATCTCGGACTCGTCGCGCACACCGCCCAATGAGATGCGGATGAATTCGCGCCCGGTCGCACGCGCGACCGATTTCCCGAGCGAGGTCTTGCCCACGCCCGGCGGCCCGACCAGGCACAGGATCGGCCCCTTGAGCTTTTTCGAGCGCTGCTGCACCGCGAGATACTCGACGATGCGTTCCTTCACCTTCTCGAGCCCGTAGTGGTCGGCGTCGAGCACCTTCTGGGCGTTGTTCAGGTCCTTCTTGACCCGGCTCTTGATGCCCCACGGGATCGCCAGCATCCAGTCGAGGTAGTTGCGCACCACGGTGGCTTCGGCCGACATCGGCGACATGTTCTTGAGCTTCTTGAGCTCGCCTTCGGCCTTTTCTCGCGCTTCGTCGGAGAGCTTGGTCTCGGCGATCCGCGTCTCCAGCTCGGCAACCTCGTTCTGGCCCTCGTCGTTCTCGCCGAGCTCCTTCTGGATCGCCTTCATCTGTTCGTTCAGGTAGTACTCGCGCTGCGTGCGCTCCATCTGGCTCTTCACGCGGGTCTTGATCTTCTTCTCGACCTGCAGAACGCTCATCTCGCCCTGCATCAGCCCATAAACCTTCTCCAGCCGCTCGGCGACCGAGAGGGTTTCCAGAAGTTCCTGTTTCTGCGCGACTTCCACGCCAAGATGGCCTGCCACGAGGTCGGCGAGCTTGGCCGACTCATGGGTGTCGGACACCGCAGCGAGCGCTTCTTCGGGGATGTTCTTCTTGACCTTGGCGTAGCGCTCGAATTCCTCGTTGACCGTGCGGGTCAACGCTTCGGCCGAGGCCGGGTCGCCAAGGGTCTCTTCGATCGCCATGGCTTCGGCCTCGAAAAACCGCGGGTTCTCGACGAACTCGGTGATCTTCACCCGGCGCTGGCCTTCGACCAGCACCTTCACCGTGCCGTCGGGCAGCTTGAGCAGTTGCAGCACGTTGGCCAGCACGCCCACACGGTAGATCGCGTCCGCTTCCGGGTCGTCCATCGAGGGGTCGATCTGGCTGGCCAGCAGGATCTGCTTGTCGTCCGCCATGACCTCTTCGAGAGCCTTCACGCTCTTCTCGCGGCCGACGAAAAGCGGCACGATCATGTGCGGGAACACCACGATATCGCGCAACGGCAGCACGGGATGCAGAGAGGACGTTTGCTCGGTCATTTTTTTTTCCTTATTATGGCAGGCAGACCGGCCCCGTAACGGCTGCGCGTCCTGCCTCCTGTTCGCGGGTGTAAAGGTGGGGTGTGCCCCCCGCCGTTTCAACCGCCTGCTCTCGCCGCCATTGTGCCCGTCCCGGCGCCCGGCGGCAAGGGCCGGGGCGTTGTGGCGGGGCAGTGGGCCGGCAAACGGGTGTCTTGGGCGACACCGGACAGGTCCCGATGCCGGGGCGCGGGCAAAGCTGCCCCGCCGGCAACCGGGCCTTAACTCTCCTGGCGCTATGATCGGGGCGGGATCCTGCACGATGTGGGACGCCGCCTGCCATCTTCACTGGACGTAGACCCATGCCGATCCGCCTGATGCGCAAGCTCTTGCGCGAACGCCGCCGCATCGCCCTGGTTGCCATCCTGCTGTTCGCGGCGTTGCGGCTCGCCGGTCCCGCCCCGGTTGCCCAGCCCCTGCCCGCCGCCGCGCTCGCGCTTGGTCTGGGGTGGCTTTTCGGGGTCGTCGCCGTCCTCACCCCGGGCCTTCGCGGCTGTTGCGAGGCTGTGGCTCTGGCGGGGCTCGCTTTCGCCGGGCTCGTCCGGGCCCTTCCCGGCAGCGCCCTGGATCTCGCCGGGCCTGCTGGCGACACGCCGCTCGCGCTCGGCTGCGGGGTCGGCCTTTTCGCCCTTGTCCTGGGCATGCGCCGCGCCCTTGTCGTGCTGCCCCAGCCGCGCCTGCACAACCGCCGGTTCAAGGCACGCGCCGGGTCGCGGGTCGACATCTCCCGGCTGTGGTACGGGCTCGTGCCCACACCCGCGCAGGCCGCGCGCTACGGCGATCCCGATCTGGTGGCGATCGAAGACATGAGCCTGTGCCTCGGCCGCGTCCGGCTGGTCACCCAGGCCGCGCCGGAACCGCCGCGCGAGACCCATCTGCAGATCCTCGAAGTCGAGGCCCCGTTTCATATCCGGCTGCGCGCCTGCGAAGGAGACGGGCGCGGTGTGATGGGCGCAACGGGGGTGAGCGAGATCTTTCTGATCGAGCTGGGGCCAAGGCGTCTTGTGCTCTTTGCTCACGAGTTCCCCGAAATGCCGCTCGGGCGCGCCATCCTCGCCTGGCTCGACGACACACCCGGTCGGTTGCTCGACCGGCGGCTGGCAATCATCGAGCGGCGCGCCCGGATCGAAGACGCAGGCTCCAAGGCGCCCGGCGCAGACCCTGCCGGGGCGAGGCCCCCCACCGGCTGGGACACCGACGCGGCGCGCGACGCGCCCACGGCACCGGCGCATCCGACCAACCAGCGCCGCGCCCCTTGAAGCTGCCGCCGGGGACCAGGACCGGGACGGAGACCAGGACCGGGGACCA
>DQCI01000066.1:21941-23262 GCA_003545125.1 Paracoccaceae bacterium | reverse complement strand
CAGGCGGACTGACACCGGGATTGCCGCGCAGATTGACACCGGCGATTGCCACGGCAGGTCAAACGGCGCCACCGCACGTGATCGAGCGGCCCTGTTCACCTTTGCCGAAGCCGCAACCGGCGACCCCGGAGCACCCGGACCCCGGGCCCGGTTAACCCTGTCGCAATTGTTCGCGCGATAAACAGGTTTGGAACAAACTGCGACCAAGCCCGGCTGTCAGTCTACCGTCGAACCCGGTACCGGACCTGCGCATGCTGACACTCTACCGCCGCCAGATCTACCATGACCGCCGCCGTATCGCCCTTGCGGCTGTCCTGACCCTCGCGGCCGGACACTTCTTCGGCGACCTCTTGCCCGACCCGCTCTCCATTGCCACCGAAACCCTGTTGGCGCTCGCGTTTCTCGCGCTCATCCCGGTGTTCACCGCGCATTTCCGGGCCAAGCGCCACTGGGTCGAGATCACCGCCATCGGCACCCTCATCGTCACCCTGACGGGCAGTCTGTTTCCGTCCGGGGTGTTCGGTTGGCACGGCCTGGCAGTCATGCTCCTGTTGCAGATCCCCGCCTTTTGCGCGCTGCTCCTGGGCCTCAAACAGCTCATCTACGGTCCCTGGTCCGACAGTTTCGCCCCGCGCCGCCGCTACCTGATGGAGACCACCCTGTGCTCCCGCCTGCCCGTCGATGAGCTGTGGTACGGGATGGTCCCCATTCCGGGCTTCGCCGACCGCAACCCCGACCGCGACGTGGTTTCGATCGAATTCGCCGACGCTTGCAAATCGGTTGTCCGGCTCACCACCTGGGTACCACCGCACGCTGGTACCGGCGAGGTCTTGCTCGAGTTCCACGAGATCACGGCATTGAAACACGCCCGGTTCCACCTCAAGGTGATGCGTGGCCACACGGCCCCCTGCGCGCAAGGCGAGACCGAGATGGTGTTCGAGGATCGCGGCAGACACCGGGTCGTCCACCTGCGCCACAAGGTCACCGGTTTGTCCCCGCGCCGTGCCATCCTGGGCTATTTCGACGACACCTTCGGTCGGCTGATGACGGCCCGCCTCAACGCGATCGAGACCCGGGTGGCCACCGGCCGACCGGCCAAAGCCGTGAGCGGCTTCACCTGCTGGCTCCGGCCTGGCGCGGAGGTCGATCTCGCGCGCGATACCGACACCACCGGGTACCGAACCGCCTACGGCCGCCAACGCAGCGCCGACGAGACCAAGGCGCTTCAGACCCTCGGCCGGATCTGAGCCGCGCGGCCCAGGGCCCGAGGCACCCGGCGGGCGCACCATCGCGGCCCCGGTGGAGCACAGTCGAGCACAGT